>CALALQ010000142.1 GCA_937925595.1 uncultured Demequina sp.
CCGCGGCCCTGGGAGCCGGCCGGACGCGAGGCGCGGCATCCGCCCGCCCGGCCGTCGGCCGCGTCATCGGCGCGACCGTCGCGGTCGCGGCCGCCGCCACGGTGCTGCCGGTCTACCTGCACCAACGCACCGAATGGGCAAAGGACGGCGGCAGCGACCTTCGCGCCGTCGCCGCCTACGTGGAGACGCACGCGCACGGTGGTGACGCGGTCGTCTTCGACCGGACGACGAAGCCGTCGCGCCGGCCGCGGCTCGCGATGCATCTCTACCCGCGGGCGTTCGCCGGCCTGGCAGATGTCACCCTCCGTACGCCCTACATCACGCGAGCGGGCATCTGGGACCTGACCTGGCCCATTGCCCGCGTCGCACCGACACTCGACGAGTCGACGGTGTGGGCGCTCGAACTGCCGGATTCGACGACCCAGACGCCACCCGACGTCCTGGCGCTCGAGGCCGAGGGGAACCGGGTCGTCAACCGCCGGACGATCCACCGGACCGTCGTGTACCACCTCGAGAAGGAGTGACGATGTCCGACGCGACCACGCCCAGCGCCACGGCTCGCGCAACGGCCGAGACCTCGGTCGTCATCCAGGTGGTGCGCTTCCTCCTGGTCGGCGGGCTCGGATTCCTCGTCGACGTGGGCCTGTTCAACCTGCTGCGCGCGAACGCGCCCGTCGGAGTGCACGGATGGCCTGTCGCGGCGAAGGCGGTCGCGCTCGTCGCGGCGATCGCGGTGAACTGGATCGGCAACCGGGCGTGGACCTTCCGCACCCGCACCCGCCGCACCGACACCGTGCGGGAGGCGGCGGAGTTCTTCATCGCGAGCGTCGCGGGCAGCCTCGTCGCGCTCGCGTGCCTTGCGATCTCGCACTACGGGATGCATCTCACGTCGGCGTTCGCCGACAACCTGTCGGCGAACGTCGTCGGGCTCGTCCTTGGATCGGCGCTGCGGTTCGTCGCATACCGGCAGTGGGTGTTCCGGCGCTGACGTGAGGATGGACCGCCCGGAGAGCTTCAGCCGGCGGGTCGACGGCGTTCAGCGCACCGCCGACTCCCGCTCGCTGCGCCCACGTTGGATGCGGCGGGTGACGAGCCAGACGATGACAGCGGCGATCGCCGCATACACGGCGTAGTTGAGCAGGTTCGAGTAGCGGTCGACCAGCGCGTACTGCGTTCCGAGCAGGGCCCCGAGGCTGATCAGCAGAGTGTTCCAGATCGCACTTCCGACCAGCGTGAGTAGCGAGAACAACCAGATGTTCATCCGAGCCGCCCCTGCGGGAAGGGAGACCAGGCTGCGCACTCCGGGAATGAGGCGGCCGAAGAAGACCGAACTGCGCCCATGGCGTTCGAACCAGCTCGCCGCTCGCTCGAAGTCCGAGCGGTCGACGAGCGGGAGCCGTGACAACCAGCGGATCGCGCGCGTCACGCCGACCACAGCGCCGAGGCCATACAGCGCGAGCGCACCGACGTAAGACCCGAGGGTGCTCGTCATCAGGAGCAGAGCAAAGTTCATGCTCCCGTCATGCGTGAGAAAGCCGGCCAGTGGCAGGATCACCTCGCTCGGGATCGGAGGGAACACCGTCTCGAGGAATGTGAAGAGTCCGACGCCCCACTCCCCGAAGATGTTCATCAGGTCTGCGGCCGACCCTACGATCCCGCCCAGTCCGCTCGAATCGGCGGTCGCTGCCGTGATCATCGTTTGCACAGTGTCTCCACGTTCGTCCGTCTCGGCTCGCCAGTGTCATCAGCCGAGACTGAGACGTCTCTAAGAATTGACGGGACGGTTGCGCTGGGCTGCCCGCCGCGTCTTGCGGGACGCGACCGGCAGGCGGATCGCGATCGTCGTGCCACTCTCTGTTGTGGCGGCTACCCGCACGTCCCCTCCGGCGGCAACTACGGCTTCACGAACGAGCGACAGCCCGATGCCGAATCCGATGCGGGAGTTGCCTCCGCCGTCGACTGCGTCCGAGGTGCGGGTGAACCGATCGAACACTCGCGCCGGATCCACGCCGCGGATGCCGCGACCCTGGTCGGATACGGTGATCTCCACTTCGCTGCGAACGGAGCGCACCGTCAGTCGGATGCTCGCGTGGTCGGGTGAGTGTTTGACGGCGTTGTCGATCAGCGCGACGAGCACGCGCTGGAGCGAGGCAGCTGACATCGGCACTTGCACCGCCGGCGAGCTCGAGGCGAGCGTGAGATCGATGTTCCGGTCCGCCGCGAGCATCCGCATCGCTGCGATCGCCTCACCCGCGACCTTGTCGACGCTGGCCGTCTCCCGATGACGGGCCAGGGTCGTGTCCACGGAGTCCAGGAGATCGTCAATGACGACGATGAGGTTCCGCGAGTCGGCGCGCAGTTCGCGCACGGTATCAGCGTGGGGGCTGTCCTTCTCCAGCTTCCGTTCCAGGACTTGCAGCCGCGTGTCGAGGATCGCGAGCGGAGTGCGCAGCTCGTGCGAGGCATCGGCCACAAACCGGCGCTGGCGTCCCAGTGCGTCGACCAGCGGAGCGACCGCTCGCCGCGTGGCGAACCAGCCCAGCGTTCCTGCGAGCGCGATGGCGGCGAGCCCCAGCAGTACGCCGGCGAGGAGGACGTCGAGCCCGCCGACGTCGATGCCTTCCTCCCCGCGTCCGGCACGCACCAGTTCGGCGAACGAGATCTGACTGAGGATGAAGCCGAACACGGCGAGGAGGACGAGTACAACGAGTCCTGCGACCGCGACGGTGATCCACAAGCCGACCCGGAAAGCCGCCCGACGAATGAGGAGCTCGTCGGTGCTGCGTGGGCGTGCGGTGCGTCGGCTCACAACAGACCCAAGCGGTAACCGCGACCGCGCACGGTGGTGACAATGTCGGGATCGGTCTTCCGACGGAGATAGTGCACGTACGTGTCGACCGTTCCCGGGGTCTCGGTCGTGTCGAACACCGCCTGAAGGATCTCGGCGCGACTGAAGGTTCTCTGCGGATTCAGGGCGAACAGCTTCAGCAGGTCGGATTCGCGCTCGGTGAGGATAACCCTTCCGTCATACGGCGAATAGACTGCGCGGGAGTCGGGATAGAACTCCCAGGCGCCGAGCCGAACGAACGGGCCCTCACCGTCGTTGACGCGGCGGATGGCACGAAGCCGGGCGAACAGCTCGTCGAATTCGAACGGCTTGACCAGGTAGTCGTTCGCCCCGGCATCCAATCCGCG
>CALALQ010000143.1 GCA_937925595.1 uncultured Demequina sp.
TGGTATGTCTTGGCTTCTTTGTCGTTCGGGCGCACGGTGATCATCCTGTCAGTCGCCGTAGGGCGACGCGCCGTGAATCGCGGCGGCGTGGGGATCTTCTCACGGCTGCATCGGTTGACCTGCGCGGTGAGATCCGCAATCCGGGCACGACCTGCAGGAGGAGGGGTGAATGCGGCAGGGCAGAGCTCGTTCATGAGACTTTCATGCGGGGTATCGCGCCGCTGTTGCGCACGCCGCGGTGTTAGTAGGCCCTTTGGTGGAAGCGCCGGTGTATGTGCCGGCGCGGCTCGCAGTCGATGCAACACGCGTGCGAACGCTCGCCCTACCGTTTCGCGGGAGGAGAGGAGTGCTGGTGGCCGCCGAGCTGCACGCAGTCGCGCATCGTGACGACGGACGCGCCGTAGACACGCTCGTTGCCGATGTCCTAACTGCGGTGAGCAGGCGTCTTTCGTATCGGCCCAGCGACCTCCGTACCGCGGTCCGGCACCACGTCCTGTGGGCGTGGGAGACGATGCGGTTCCCGCTGGAGCAGCAGTTCATCTTCCGTCGCGACGTGATCGCGCTCGGGGTGCAGCAGCTCCCGATGCGGTCGGAGGCCTCGCTGGGTCGCCGCCGCGCCCTTCTGCTGCGGGTCGCAGAGGAGCTGGGCACGGTGGAACGCCCGTTGCCACCGCTTTATGGTTCTGAGCCGAGTGCCCCATACAGTGAGCAGCAAGTAGCGGAGATGCGAGTGTGGGCTGAGCTTCAACGCCCCGATCGTCGCGAACAGGCGCGGCGGCTCTTAGCTCTCGGGCTGGGTGCAGGGCTCTCCGCCGGTGAACTCTGCGGCGTCACCTGGCGGGACATCACCGACAGCGGCCGCGTAATCATGGTCGGCGGCCGCAGGCCCCGAGTCGTGCGCGTCGGCAGCGAGTGGAGCGATGTGCTTCGGAGTGCCGCATGCGGCGAGCTTGATGAGTTCGTGTTCCTGCCGTCGATCCAGCTGTACACGAACAAGGTCCCTGACTTCGTCAGGTCGACGATCGGCGACCAGCTGCGCCCGGTGCCGCAGCGCATGCGGGCGACCTGGCTGGTCGCCCGCATGTCGCAGGGGATGCCGGTCCAGAACCTGATCTACGAGGCAGGCGTCAAGTCCCTCGCCGCTCTCGCTCGATTCGAGCGATTTCTTCCTGCACCCTCTGCTGCTGCTCGCTCAGATAGCGCTGGACTTCCCTGAGGTGCCGTTGCCTGCTCTGCTGCTCGGCCGTCGCGGCCGAGATGACGCTCTCGAACGGAACGTGAACGGCATTGAGCAGCAACATGAGGTCGTCGAGTCCCGCGACGATGTTGCCATTGAGGATGCGGGAAAGCCGCTCCCGCGTCCACCCAGTGCGCTCCCGAAGGTCGGCACGGGTGACCACCCCGCCCATGAGATGCATATGCACCCTTTCGGCGACGGCGGCCTGGACATGCGCCGCACGGCTGCGGGCGCGTTCTACGCGGTCTTCGGGGGGTTCTGGCCACGCGATGCGGCCGCGATCCTTCCCGAAGTTGTTCGGGTCGGGTGCGTAGTCGCGCGGCGCATACTTTCCGGTAGCCATATGGTCATTCTCGCTCATTGTGTGCGGCTGAAGTGCACGCTTGCTCAGCTCGTGCGCTTAGGGTGCACAATCTCGCGTGTGCCGCCCGACGCCGCGCACAGGAGAGACGTGCCCGAAATCAGTGCTCTCCCCGCGTACCGTCCGATGCTTGCTGACCAGAACTGGCAGCGTGTTCAAGCCTTCGTTCTCGACGTCATCGCCACCCGCTGCGCTGACATGTCGAGAAGGCAGGTCGAGGAGCATCGTCGCACTCTCGCCTACTTCGCGGACTGGGCCCTACAGACCGGCATGGTCGATCCGGAAGAGGCTTTGCGCCCCGACGTCATCGACATCTATCGCGAGGACCGCGCGCACGAGATCGTGGCGACGATGGCAGAGCGCGAGCGAAAGATGCTGCTGCGGCTGGCTGCCATCAAGCCTGGTCGCGAGCGCCGGGCAGTCTCGACCTCGTCCGCCCCGGAGCGCCCGTACACGGAGGCCGAGCTGGCCACCCTTTACATGTGGGCTACCCACCAGCGCACCGACTACCAGCGCATCAGTTGCCTCGCCATCTTCGTCTTCGGTGTCGGGTGTGGGCTCACAGCCAGCGAGTCGATGGCCGTCACCCGTAGTGACATCATCCCCGTCGAGGGAACTCTGGCTGTCCGCGTCGCGCGTGATGGCCGCATCGTCCCCGTTGTAGACCGTTGGCGTCACTGCCTCGAGCGGGTGGCGGAAATGGCTGGCGAGGGGCTCGTCATCGCACCGAACGCGAAGGACCGGACCGCCGCAATCCGAAGCGTTCTCGAGTGCTCCATCGGGGAGATGAAGCCGACGCCGACCCGTCTCCGGCGCACGTGGGAGGTTGCTCACATCGAGGCCGGTACGCCGCTGTCTGCGCTTCTGCCGGCGGCAGGAATGACCTCGACGGACTCACTTCGCCGCCCGATGGAGTTCGTGCGCCCCTGCCCGCCGGAACGCGCGATCGCTGCACTCCGAATGCAGGTGAACGCGTGAGCCGCGGTGAGGGACGCTCCTCGTTCTTCATCGACGACAGCGTGGAGTTCCCCAGCGACCTCGAAGACCGGCGCGACAAGTCGTGGGAAAAGCGCGCCACAGCGCCCACCGAAGACGGTGACGAAGAGTCCGAGATGGTCCCGTACAACCCGCGCATGCGCGGCCCTGTCGCCAAGGCCACTATCGCGCGTTGTAGCGACCTGATTGACAGCGTCGACATCCCGCAACTGCTGGAGGACTGGGACCAACTC
>CALALQ010000144.1 GCA_937925595.1 uncultured Demequina sp.
GCGGTCGCCCCGCCTCGCCGCCCGAGGCCCGGCCCCGGCTCCACCCGCCCCGGCCCGGCCCCGCGGGCGAAACTCCTGAAGAACCGCGCCACCGGCCCGCCCGTTTCGCGCCATGCCGCGCGGCCCGGCCGCCAGCGCGCGACTTCTCAGGAGTTTCTGGCCAGGTGCTGGAACTCGTCGAGAGGGCTGAAGATCTCTGGAACCTCGTGAGCCCCCTCTGCTGATCCCTTCAAGTGGCTGCACGAGGGGCTGAGAAGAGTGTCTACAAGATGTGGATAGCTGATGTGCGCGCGATCGCGGCGGAAGGGCTGAGGCCGAAGAGCGGTTCGACTGCGCTGGTACATTTGCGCACCCTGCCCGCACTATGCCTTCTGCAGACCGCCGGCGTCACCTCCTACGCTCAGGGTCGCTGGGACCTGCTTTCATCCCTTGCGGTCGAGACGCGGGTACCCGTCTACGACGAAACCCCGTCGCTGGTCGACGCGATCTACCCCTACGCCCTGTTCCGGGATGCCGAACAAGTCCCCAACGTGCTGGCGAGGTCGACCATCGAAGCGGCGGATCCCCGCGGCGTCCTTACTGCGCTTGCTGAGCGGAGAACATCTCACTACTACACCCCCGTTGAGGAGTGGCTACACCACGTCCTCCGCCCGCTTTTCGCCGACCAATTCGTGTCCGACAGCGAGTACGAAACGAACTACAACGCAACAGAGCTGTTCTTTGGGCTCCTCTCCCAAGACGCTGCAATTCAGCAGAAAGGTGGAGGAGGCTGGCGCGCCAACTCCCACTGGTTCGGTCGCTCGACGTGGGCGAATCGATACTCACGGCAGAGCCCCGTTGAAGAGGTAGCCTCCGAGCTGATGACGGAAGGGCAAGACTGGCCGCCATTACGAGCTGGGCTCTTCGGTGGCGACCCCGACAGAGCGTCCACAGCTGTTTCACAATACGCGGAGGTGTTCGGACGCGTCCGAAGTTCACGGCATTAGCGCGGTCTCGGGCTACAGCGGAGAAGAGGTCTACGTGTTCCACTCCGCCAGACGATCTCAGCGACAAGCTCGATGGGAACGATCAATCCGCATGCCCGCCACGACCGAATAAGCCAATAATCTATGTTATGTCAGTTTCCCTGCCCCGTGGATGAAGCTCCGGACGTTCGCGTATGTAGCCGCGGGGGTTCACTGACGCTCGGCAGAACCCTGTGGCTTCAAGCAGCCCTGTTGGCACAGCCAGTCCAAACCATGCCCTGATTCTGACCAGCACTGAAAATCTGCGTACCCGTGAGCTCAAGGGCCGGTTCCGTTTCACTGCCAGCACAGACCGCATGCTCGCCACACGGTAGCTTCTAGCAGTGATAGTTGGGCTCGATACGGCCGATAGGCCGCGCTCTACCACGATCATCCTCCAGCCTCAGGAAGCCAGGAATGCGTAAGGAGAGCGTGCGCCCACTGAAGAGCAGCTCATCCGGGCGACTGACCATACTCCTCCGGACACGCAGAACCGACATCAAGGCCACCGATAGCGCATGTTGGGTCAGCTGCCCGCCGTGTTGTCTGACTCTGTCGGGGTGATGGCTTCGTTCTCGGCCTGAGCGGCTCTAGTCCTGCGCTCACCCAGTCCCGACCCGATGCTCAAACCCAACCACCTGTTTAAGGACTCCGCCTGGCGACGGGCAACGATTAGCGACGTCACTGTTCCGGGCATGGCGTGTTCATATCCGTCAATTTCGACGATGAGGTGGCCACTTTGAAAAACTCCCGAAACTACCGGCCACCCGAAGACGAATAGAAGACCGGAATACGGTTCTGCTCGAAATCGCTGGCATTCCGAACGTCGATACCATCTGGTACGCCACCAGGATTTCAGATGCAGCGTGTGCTTGTTGAGGTAGATGCCTGTGCGAGAAATTCGGATCCAAAGGAGCGTGAATAGTAGAGCCGTACCAACGCCCAGGAACGCGACAGGTAACTCGAATTGTCCAGGATCCGCCAAGAATCGAACGAGAAACACAACTATGAGCCCTCCGGACAGCCCGGTCGCGGCAAGCAGACGGGCTGCCCGGCCGCGACGGCCGGTGGGCTTGAGGCGCGGAGGACCAGATGCCGAGCGTCGGGGGTGTGGGCTGTTAGCGATGGGCTTCTCGATGTTCAGAACATGCCCCTATTCACGCGGAATCCCTGCAGGATCACATACCCGAAAGCATAGCTCTTGCGGAATGCTGAAGTGGTCGAACCGCTCCGCATGGGGGCCTCTGGGTTACTGACAGGAGTACGTCTCCCGACCACTCCGGTGAAGGCATTGGACGCTGCAACCTCAGCGAATCGGCCAGAAACGCTCGACATCTGTCTCATGCTCGCACGTGTGACGGAATGAGAGACATTGCTGACGATTTTGGTTGTCGCTCGCATCAACGTGATGGCGGACGCCGCTTTCGAAGCAAGCCCGCCGGTTGCCGCGCCAAGCAGCTCTATGGCAACACCACCGAGGTCTCCTTGCATCGCGTAGCCAATAGCTTTCACTGAGGAACAGATTGTCCCGGCGAGGCCAAATGCAAACATGCATCCGAACTCCAGGAGGGGATTGCTCGTGATGGCCTTGCCTACGTCCTCCCACCAAGCGCGGCCGGACGTGTCGGACTTGCCTATCGGATCCGTGGGCCAGACGTAGGAGTTATCAGCGCCGCCCTCGACGGGATCCAGCTGTAGGAAGCGGCCGAGAGAGGGCACATAAAGGCGCGCCCCCATCTCGATCAGGAGGCTTGATCCGGCTGCCTCAGCGAGCTTTTGGCTCGATTCGTGCCAGCCGGTTGTCTCATTAGTGAGGCCCGTGTCGTCCGCCTCGGCCGTGCCGATTGCTAGGGTTCCGGGGGCTAGCGGCTGTCCGAACGGATCGTAGAGCTGAATCCCGGTAGTGGCGTTGCCATCGCCGGTCGTCAGGGTGTGCCCCTGAAGTGACGGGTAAGACCAAGTAGCGCCTCCCGGACGTCGGTCATCCGGTCCGCCCATCAGCGGCTGGCCTGCTGAGATGCGCCCTGGTCAACGGCTCGGGCCCTTCCCGAATACTGCGGGTGAGCCGGCGACGGGAGCGGTCTGCTCGGGAGATGCCGGCCGGCGGGCGCGCGGCGGGCGCTGCGTCAACAGGTTCAGCGCGGTAAGGATCCTGTCGTTGTCCGCTTCGCTTCTGCGCAGATCCTCGGCCGTCGTATTCAGTTGGCGCTCCAGCTGGTCAACTTTCCGAGCGAGCGACGCCGCAGTGCCGAGGGCGACGCGCATCATCCGATCCAGGGCGGCCTCGCGAGTCGACAGCACTCCAGGGTGGGTCGCCTCCGCTTCCCCCTGAAACGCGCTGCGGTGCCCACGCAGCTGCTCCTCGTTCAGCGGCGCGACGCCGTCCACTGTCGAAACGTTGACCCACTCGCTGCCGGCCCACAGCTGCTCCTGCCAGCTGTATCCGTCGACGTTGCCCACCTCGTCGGTCTCCTCCCAGACCTGCATGCGGCGGTGTGCGGCGAACTCGAACACCTGAGCGAACGACTCGTTCTCGAACACGACCCAGGAGGACAGGCCCCGGGATTCGCCTCGGAGGCGTTCGGCGAGCTCGGCGATTCCTGGCAGGTCGTCGTGCGGGCGGTGAAGGTGGCTCATGTGTGCGCCTTCCGGTGAGGTGGTGTCGGGGCGTAAGGGTGTCGGTCGCGAGGGGGCTTCCTGGGGATCGAGTGAAGGAGCTGCGCGTTCGGGTGGTCGGGCCCTCCTTGCGTGAGGCGGCCGCGGAGTCGAGCAATGGCGGATGCCGATGCGGTTCGACGGTCGGGGTGGGAACGCAGAAGTGTGTCGCGGTCGATGAGCCGGTGAAGCAGCTCATGGCAGTAGGGATGCAGCGGGATCAGGTCCTCGTGCTGCTCCCCAGCGATCCATCGACCGTCGCGGTACGTCACGCCGCCGTAGTCGACGTGATGCAGCTCGAGCTGTCGTCGTTTTGCGCGAGCTCCGCATGCAGCGCACTGCAGCGCGTCATCGCCTCGCCTCAGGGTTTCCTCACGGAACCAGCGGTCCCGGCGCACGAACCAGACGACTGAGCGAAGGTAGCCCGTCCGATACGCGTTGCCGTACGCGCCGCGGCGCCCGTTGCTCATCGGCCGCCCGGTTCGGAGTAGCGCGCGGAAAAGACCTGCGCCTGCTCGGAGGCGGTCACTTTCTTTCCCTCGACGATCGCTTCGCGGTCGGCTCGTTCCGTCCATCCCTGCAGGTCTGAAAGCACGCCACGGCGGTTTCGGTACGCGAGGAGCCCGAGAGAGTCGGGGAGCCGGCGGATTTCGTCGGCAGGTAGCAGCGCCAGCCGTTCCCGTTGCTCGGAGGTGCTGACGCCGGCCTGGTGACTGCTCCACGAGCGCTGAGAACGCATGAGCTCGCGAGTGCCGAGCAGCGCCTCGATGTCGCGGAGATCGTCGACGTCCGAGCCGCCGCCGAGCAGAACCTTGGCGGTCGCGGCCGACCAGATGGTGCTCGCCTCCGCGGTGGACCAGCCCGATTCGGCTTGCGACAGCGCCTGCAGCACGACCATGGCGCAGATGCCGCGGCCGCCACCGTCGGCCATCACCCGCGGTAGCTCGGCCCAGCGGAACATGTTCACGATCTCGTCGAGGATCAGCCCCAATGGCCGTTGAAGCCTCGAGCCAGGGGAGGCGAGGGCTTTCGCGCGCGCCACTTCCACGTTGTCGTTCAGTAAGGCTGCGAGAAACCCGCCCATGGCCGACGCGCCCGATGCGGACCCGATCAGGAACAGAGTGTGTCCGTCCTTGAGGAACGCTCGAGGATCAGAGGTCAGGTCACCGTCGACAGGGGCGAGAGTTTCTGCCGACCGCGGGGCCATCCGCGCGTCGGAGCGGGCAGGATGGAGCCCTGCGCAATCCGAACCCGGGCGCGCGGCGAACACTTCTCGTAGTGCGATGACGCCACGAAAGGACGACATGCGACTGGCGACGACCCTCCGGCGGTTCGAACTCGACACCCGCCCCATCCACCCCGAGACGCGCCGCGCCCTCGACCGGCGGTGGGCGGAGCTGCCCGAACACGCCAAGACGCCGAGCCAGCTGCTCGGACGCAGCGCCGTCGGGTGCGAGGGGACGCACGGCGTCTTCCCCAAGTGCAACCTCACCTGTTCGCCCTGTTACCACTCGGCGGATGCCAACAAGGTGCGCATCGACGGCGACCACACCGTCGACAACGTCACCCGGCAGATGGACTACCTGCGCGCGGTGCGCGGCCCGCGCGCCCACGCCCAGCTCATCGGCGGCGAGGTGAGCCTGCTGAGCGCCGAGGACCACGCCCGCTCCCTGCTCGCCATGCGCGCCGTCGGCCGCGAGCCGATGTCGATGACGCACGGCGACTTCGACTACGACTACCTGCTCGACGTCGTCCTCGACGAAGACGGCAAGCCGCGCTTCGACAAGGTGTCGTTCGCGGCGCACTTCGATTCGCTCATGCGCGGTCGTCGCGGGGCGGTGCGCCCGCGTGGCGAGGCCGAGCTCAACCCGTTCCGCGAGAAGTTCGCGCGCATGTTCGTCGACCTCAAGCGCGACCACGGCGTCAGCAGCTACCTCGCCCACAACATGACGGTCACCCCGTCGAACGTCGCGGAGGTCGAGCAGGTCACGCGCGACGTGCTCGAGATGCCGTTCGACATGATGTCGTTCCAACCGGCGGCGTTCATCGGCGACGATCGCCGTTGGCGCGAGGACTTCGGCGAGGTCACCATCGACGCGGTCTGGGAGAAGATCGAGGCCGGCGCGGGGCAGAAGCTGCCGTGGCAGGCGACGCAGTTCGGCGACCCGCGCTGCAACCGCTCGACCGTGGGCGTGCGCGTCGGGAAGACCTTCGCGCCCGTGCTCGATCCCGAGGACCCGAAGGACATCGCGGCCCGCGACCGGTTCCTGTCGCACTTCGGCGGGATGATCTTCGGCGGCATCCCCCGTCACGTCCTGGCCGTCAAGGTCGTGCGCGCCCTCGCGTCGCACCCGGGCGACATCCCTCCGCTGGTCGGCCTGATGTCGCGCGTGCTGCGCCGCGCGGGTGGTCTGCGCAAGGTCGTGTCGGCCGCGCGCCGCGGCAAGGTGTCGTTCAAGACGTTCGTGATCCACAACTTCATGGATGCCGAGCAGGTCGCGCCCGCGTGGAAGCTCATGGAAGAGGGCGTCGTCGCCGACGACCCGCTGCTGCGCGAGACGCAGGAGCGCCTGGGCGCGTGCATGTACGCCATGGCGCACCCCGAGGACGGCCGCCTGGTGCCCGCGTGCGTGCAGCACTCGGTGCTCGACCCGAAGGAGAACGAGGAGCTCCGCCGCATCCTGCCGCTGCCGACCGTGCGCCCGGGTGCGACGGTGACGGCCCGGCCGTCGGGGCTGACCGCGGTGCGCGAGACGGGCGCGCGGACGGCCTGAGCCGACGCGGGGAGCCGCGGGCCGGAGGATCCGGTTCCGCGGCGCCGGCTACCGGTACGGGCCGCTCGGGTGCGTCTCGCGCGCCCCGGCAGCCGAGACGCCGCGCTCGCCCTCAGCCCGCGACGACGTGCGCGAGCTCGGCCGCGATCGACACGGAGACCTCGTCGCCCGGCCGCAGGCCCGACACCGACGGCACCTCCGCGTGCAGCGTCAGCGCGCCCGCGCGCACGATCACCTCGCTGCGCGCGCCCACCGGCCGCCGCGCCTCGACCGTTCCGACGACGCCGAGGGAGGCGGCATCCGGTCGGTCGTCCACCCGCACGTCCTCCTGCCGGAAGACGAGGGTCGCGGGCCCGTCGGCGAGGCCCGTCGCGGCGACCTCACCGAGCGCGCTGCGATGGATGCCGCCGCGCACCTCTCCCGGGACGGCGTTGCGCGTGCCCATGAGCTCGGCCGCGCGCAGACTCCCCGGGCGGCGGTAGGCCTCGACGACCGTGCCCTCGTGCAGCAGGCGGCCGTGCTCGACCAGCGCGATGCGATCGGCGACCCGCGCGGCTTCATCGCGGTCGTGCGTGACGAGCAGGATCGTCGGGGCGACGTCGGCGCGCACCGCTTCGAGCAGATCGTGCATGTCGGCCCGCAGCGCCGAGTCGAGCGCGCTGAACGGTTCGTCCAGCAGCAGCACGGCGGGCTCGGCGGCGAGGGCGCGAGCGATCGCGACGCGCTGCTCCTGCCCGCCCGACAGCTCCCCGACCCGGCGTCGGCCGTACCCGGCGAGCCGCACGGTGTCGAGGTAGCGCTCGGCGCGCTCGCGGGCGCGGGCACGCGGCATCCCCGACACCCGGTCTGAGAACGCGACGTTGTCGAGCACCGACAGGTGCGGGAACAGCAGGGAGCGCTGGAAGACCATGCCGACGCCGCGCTGCTCGGCGGCGACGGCGGCGACGTCGCGGCCGGCGATCGCAACCGTGCCGCGGTCGGGCGACTCGAGGCCGGCGATCACGCGCAGCAGCGTCGACTTGCCCGATCCGCTCGGGCCGAGCACCGCGGTGCAGGTTCCCGCGGCGACCGTCAGCGACAGGTCGTCGAGGGCGGGGGCCGTCGAGGCGGCGAAGGTCTTGGTCAGTCCCGAGAGGACCAGGTCGGCGCTCACGCGCTCACCTCTTTCGACGAACGGGTGCGGCGGCGACCGAAGGCCAGCACGCCGACGAGCAGAAGGACGGGCGGGGCGACCGCCGAGAGCGACATCAGGGCGACCGCGGCGTCGTTGCCCAGCCCCGCGGCCGCCGAGGCGACGACGAGGGGCAGGGTGACGACCTCTCCCCCGCCGACGATGAGGGTGACGATGTAGTCGCTCCACGCCACGAGGAAGGCGAGGAACGCGGCGCGCGCGAGCGCCGGTGCGATCAGCGGAAGCTGCACGCGGCGCAGCACCTGCAGGCGCCCGGCACCGAGGAGGCGCGCCTCCTCTTCGTACGAGCGGTCGTACGCGCCGTAGGCGGTGCGCATCACGAACGCCGTGTACGGCAGCGCCATGACCGTCAGCACCATCGCCACCCCGACGAGCGAGGGCACGTGCGCGCGCAGCAGCACGACGTTGACGCCGAGAACCGCCGCGAACGGCGGCAGCGCGATCGGCGCGAGCAGCAGCACCGAGACGAACCGCGCCCCGGGAACGGCCCCGAAGGTGAGCGCGCGAGCGGCGAGCGCACCCAGCAGCGTGGCCGCGATCGCGACGACGACCCCGAGCACGAGCGAGCGGCCCAGAGCCGGCACCACGCCGAACGCGATCGCCTGATCGATCGAGCGGATGCCGAGAGCGGTGGGGAGCACGGACGGGAAGCTCCAGCGGTCGGCGAACGACCACAGCACGAGCGGCAGCAGGGGCAGAGCGAACCACACCGCGAGGGCGACGGCGAGCAGTCGCCGCAGGGCCTTGCCGGCGCCGCGCGAGCGGGTGAGGGGACTGTCGACGGCGGTCATCGCCACGCCGCCGTCCGCCGGAGCGCGGCGAAGGTCAGGGCCACCGCGGCGAGGGCGAGCACGCTCGTGACGAGGGCGACGGCCGCCGCCTCGGGCCGCGAGTCGAGCGACACGCCCTGGAACAGGCGCACCGCGAGCACGGGCAGCGGCTCGGGCGAGGTGCGTCCGAGCAACCACAGCACCTCATACGACCCGAGCGCGTAGACGAAGCTGATCGCCGCTCCGATGAGGATCGTCGGCGCCGTCAACGGCAGCAGCACGTGACGGAAGCGCTGCGCGCGACCCGCGCCGAGCAGCGCCGCTGTCTCGTCGTAGGTCTGGATGCGGGTCGCGAGCGTGCCCGTGACGATGAGGGCGATGAACGCCGACTCCTTCCACGCCAGCTCGACGATCGCGGCGCCCCAGAGCGGTCCGCCGACCCACGGCGCCCACGCCTCGGGAGGGATGCCGAGCAGGCGCGGCAGCACGCCGGCGTCCGACAGCAGCAGCCCCACGGTGGCGGCGGCGATGAGGTGCGGGATGGTGACGGTGAGGGTGCCGAGGGCGGCCACCGCGCGGCTGCTGCGCGTGCGCGAGACGATCACGATCGCCGCGAGAGTGCCGATGACCACCGCCAGCACGGTGCTGACCGCCGCGACGCTGAGCGAGACCCCGACGGCGGCGAACAGCTCGCCCGGACGCGCGGTGAAGGCCTCGACCCCCGGGGTGGGCCGCCCCACCACCGGCAGCAGCCCGAACGCCTGCAGCGCCGTCGCCCCGATGCCGCCGCCCAGCACCACGAGCGAGAGCACGGCGGCGGGCAGCACCAGCAGCGCCCCGCGCAGCTTCTCGCGGGGCGAGCCGGCGCGCCGGGCGACGGGCGCCCAGGTCACCGCGACAGCACGTTCTGCCGCCAGCCGTCGTCGAGTGCGGGGACCCATTCGGCGGCGAGCTCGCCGTGCGCGTTGCGCGAGAGCTCGTCGTACGGCGGCACGACGGGCGAGACCGGCAGGGCGTCGAAGAGGGCGCGGTCCTCGGCCGACAGGGCGTTCAGGTCGAGCACGGGGAACTGCCCCCACACGTCGGGCTCGGCCTTCTTCGCCTGCTGCTCGGCCGACAGGGCGACGTTGGCGACGACCATCGCGCCCGCCGCAGCGTCGGAGTTGACGGGCAGGCCGAGGAAGCTGGCGTTGCCGACCGTTCCGTCCTCGAGCGTCAGCACCTTGGTCTGCGCGGGGTAGGTGCCGTCGGCGACGAGGCCCGTGAGCGTCGCCGGGCCGTAGGTCATGGTCATGTCGACCTGACGGTCGGCGAACAGCTGACCGAGCTCGGTCTCGTTGGCGGGGTAGGTGTCGCCGCCGCGCCAGAGGTTCGGAGCGAGCGTGTCGAGACGGCTCCACAGGGCCGGCGTGAGCTCGTCGAAGGCGTCCTGCGAGAAGGCCGTGGGCACCTCGTCGGCTCCGCCCGACACGCTCGCGAGGGCTTCGCGCACGAACACCGAGCCGGTGAAGTCCGGCGGCGCGGGATACGTGAACCGACCGGGGTGAGCGTCGGCCCAGTCGAGCACCCCGGCGAGGGTGGTCGGCGGGTCGGGGATCGCCTCGGCGTTGTACGCCAGGGTGAACTGCGCCTTGTGCCACGGCGCCTCGCACCCGTCGACGGGCGTGCCGAAGTCGGACTGCAGCAGCGGGTCGTCGGCCGAGGTGTTCGCCATCGACGGCAGCATCCCGGTCCAGCCGCAGCGCCACGCCCCGGCCTCCTTGCCCGTGCGGAAGTTGTCGCCGTTGACCCACACCAGGTCGACGCTGCCGTCCTCCCGGCCGGCCTGCAGCTCGGTGAAGACGCGGTTCAGCGCGTCGCGGGTGTCGGTGACGGGAACGCGCTCGAGCGTCACGCCGTACTCCGCGACCGCGGGCGCGAGCACGTCGTCGATGTAGGCGTTGCCCTGGTCGTCGCCGCCGTACATCCACAGCTGCACGGTCTGACCCTTCGCGGCCGAGAGCACGGCATCCCAGTCGGCGAACTCCGCCGTGTCGGGGGCCGCGGGCGCGGCGCAGCCGGCGAGGGCGAAGAGGGCGGATGCCGCGGCCACGGTGATCGCGGCGAGACGACGTCGGTGTCGAAGGGGGGTCATGGGGGCTCCTCGGTCGGGACCGGCGACCGCAGGTCGCGTGCGGACTTAGGGTATGGGAGGCGAGAGGGAATCGATGGAACCGGACCGAACCGACGCGCCCGCGCGCGGTGCGATGCGCCGACCCCTTCTCCGCCTGGTGCTTCTCGGTGTCTTCGTCGCCGTCGTCGCAACGGTTGGTTTCGTCTTCGTCCCGCACGACGTCGAACAGATCCGCGCGTGGTCGACCCAGGTCGGCTGGACGGGTGTCGTGCTGTTCACGCTGCTGTACGCGGCGCTGACGTTGAGCCCCGCCCCGAAGAACGTCCTCGGCATCGCCGCCGGTCTGGTGTGGGGCTTCCCGGTGGCGTTCGCGATGGTCTACATCGGTGCGCTGCTCGGGGCCGCGGCATCCTTCCTGATCGGTCGCGCCCTCGGCCGCGAGGCCGTCGAACGCTTCACGGGGGCGCGGGTGGCCCGACTGGACGCCGCACTCGGGCGCCGCGGACTGCTCGCGGTGCTGAGCGCCCGGCTCATCCCGGTCATCCCGTTCACGCTGATCAACTACGGCGCCGGCCTGACCTCGGTGCGGCGCCGCGACTACGCGATCGGCACCGCGGTGGGCATCCTCCCGGGGTCGGCCGCGTACGTGGCGCTCGGCGCGTTCGGGTGGGAGCTGGGTCCCGGCTTCTGGATCGCGCTGGCCGCGATCGGCGTGCTCGTGATCGGCGGACTCGTCGCGGGGGCGATCGTGCGCCGCCGTCGCGATCAGCGGGGAGTGCCCGGTGCTTGATCGCACGATGCGCGCGGTGCTCTCGGGTCCCCTGGATGCCGCGGCCGCGGCCCTCGACCGTCCCGGGATCACGCCCGACCGGCTCACCGTCGCCGGACTCGTGCTCGCCCTGGCCTCGGCCGGTGCGGCCGCGGCGCAGTGGTGGGTCGTCGCCGTCGTGCTGTGGCTGCTGTCGCGGGTCGCCGACGGGCTCGACGGCACGCTCGCGCGGCGGCGGCGGGCGCGCGGCGAGGGCGGCGAGAGCGAGGCGGGCGGATTCCTCGACATCGCGGCCGACTTCATCGCCTACGGCGCCGGCGTCTTCGGCGTCGCGTGGGGGGCGACGGCGGCGTTCGGCATCCCGTGGTGGCCCTTCCTGCTCGTGCTGCTGACGTACTACGTCAACGGCACGGCGTTCCTGGCGTTCTCGTCGATCGCCGAACGGACGGGCCGCCGCATCGACGACGGGCGGTCGCTGTCGTTCCTCGGGCGCATCGCCGAGGGCACCGAGACGATCGTGGTGCACACCCTCTGGCTGCTGCTGCCGTTCTGGGCCGGGTGGATCGCCCTCGTATGGGGCGTGTTCGTCGGGATCAGCGCCGTGCAGCGGGTCGTCGCGGGGTACCGCCTGCTGCGGTGATCGCCGGGGCCCGGCGGCCCCGGGAGCGCGCGACGCCGCGAAGGCGTCGACCCGGGTCGGGGCCGGGCGTCAGCCGCCGCCCTCGGGCCCGTGCCT
>CALALQ010000145.1 GCA_937925595.1 uncultured Demequina sp.
CCTCGACGTGCAGGTCGACCTCGGTGTCGGTCGCGGGGATGAGTCGCGCGCCGAGCTCCCAGCGCTGCTGCAGACGCGCCGCGACCTGCGATGGAGTGAGCCCCTCGCGCAGCCACGAGGTGCGAGCGAGATGCGTTCCGAGGTCGAGGTCGCCGAGCGTGAACCACGGCCAGCCGACGCCCCACTCGCGGAGCTCGTGCGCCACCCGCTCACTGTCGCCCGCCCGGCCCCAGCCGCGTTCGGTGTCGTTCACGCCCGCGAGGGCGTAGAGGAGCGTGTCGAAGTCGGGCATGAGGCGCACGCCCGAGAGCCAGATGTCGTCCCCGGTGTTCACGACGACGGTCGCGTCGGTCGAGCCGGGTTCGAGACGGCCGGATGCCTCGCGGCGGCGCAGCTCTTCGCGCAGGCCGAGCACGAAGCGCGAGCCGCCGACGCCGCCCGCGAGCACTGTGATCCGCATTCGACCAGCCTACGAGGCCTCGGTCGCGAGGCTGGCGGCACATCCGCGGGCGCGCGATTGACGAATACTGATATCCTGCCGCGCATGACTGTTCTCGGAACCAGCGCGCTCGCTGCCGCGCTCGCCTTCTCGTCGCCGCTCGCGGCGCCACCCGTCCATGACGAACCCGTTGCCGAGGTCGCCGCCGCGACCGACGTGGTGCTCACGATCGGCCCGGAGCACCTCTCGGGGTTCTGGGACTCCGTGCAGATCCCGCTCACGGGCTGCCCGCCCGAGGCGCGCTACCTCAACAACGTGGAGTACCACCCGTGGAGCGGGTACATCATTCCGCGAGGGGTCGAGATCGAACTCGGCGACCCCGATGCGGCCGTCCAGGTGAGCGCGACAGGGATGGGGTGGCATACGGGCATCGTGTCCGGATGGATCGTGTCGTGGAGTGCTGCGACCGACACCGACGTCACCGTGAAGCTGCACTGCACCGACCAGAGGTAGCCCCGCCAGACGCGAACGACCACCCCGAGCCGTGCCGCTCGGGGTGGTCGCCGGCGCGTCCTGGGAAAGCGAGGAAAGCATTGCCCCGGGCGCCCGTGCGGGCCAAGATGAGTGAACCACGGCACTCAGTGAGCATCTCTCCAGCATCACCCCCGCATGGCAGGAGGCACCATGACGATCGTTCGAGCGGCCATCACGCAGACGACCTGGACCGGCGACAAGGAGTCCATGCTCGCCAAGCATGAGCAGTTCGCGCGGGATGCCGCGGCGCAGGGCGCGCAGGTCATCTGCTTCCAGGAGCTGTTCTACGGTCCGTACTTCGGCATCACCGAAGACGCGAAGTACTACGACTACGCCGAGCCGGCCGACGGGCCGATCGTGCAGCGGTTCGCGGCGCTCGCGAAAGAGCTCGGAATGGTCATGATCCTGCCGATCTACGAGGAGGACCAGCCCGGCGTCTACTACAACACGGCCGTCGTCGTGGACGCCGACGGCACGATCCTCGGCAAGTACCGCAAGCACCACCTGCCGAATCTCGACAAGTTCTGGGAGAAGTTCTACTTCCGGCCGGGCAACCTCGGCTACCCCGTCTTCAAGACCGCGGTCGGGCCCATCGGGGTGTACATCTGCTACGACCGGCACTTCCCCGAGGGCTGGCGCGAGCTCGGGCTGAACGGCGCGCAGATCGTGTTCAACCCGAACGCGACCAAGCCGGCGCTGTCGAACCGGCTCTGGGAGATCGAGCAGCCGGCCGCCGCGGCGGCGAACGGCTACTTCATCGCCGCACCGAACCGGGTCGGCACCGAGGACAACGAGTACGGCGACCTCGCGGTCACCTTCTACGGCAAGAGCCAGTTCGTCGACCCGCGCGGCAATCTCGTCGGGGAGTACGGCTCCGACGAGCACGAGGAGCTCGTCGTCCGCGACCTCGATCTCGACCTCATCCGCGAGGTTCGCAACAGCTGGCAGTTCTACCGCGATCGCCGCCCCGATTCGTACACGTCGATCCCCAAGCCATAGGTCCCGTTGACCCGAGGAACGAACGACGGGCGTGCCGGGATCCGGTCTCGGGACGGCCGGGCGGCGAGATCGTCGATCCCTCCGCTCCGCTCCTCGATTCAGCGCTCGAGTGTGAACAGTGAGGAGCCTCGAATGCCCACCACCCTCATCTCAGGAGGCACCGTCGTCAGCGCGACGGGCCGCGCCGCGGCCGACGTCCTGGTCGACGGCGAGCGGATCGTCGCGGTGCTCGCGCCCGGCAGCGAACTGCTCGGCACGGATGTCGCGGCCGCGGTCGACCGCGTGATCGACGCGAGCGGCAAGTACGTGATCCCCGGCGGCATCGACGCGCACACGCACATGCAGTTGCCGTTCGGGGGCACCGAGGCATCCGACACGTTCGAAACCGGGACCCGCGCGGCCGCGTGGGGCGGGACGACGACGATCATCGACTTCGCGGTGCAGACCTACGGGCAGCGCATCGAGGACGGCCTGGCCGCGTGGCATGAGAAGGCGGCCGGCAACTGCGCGATCGATTACGGGTTCCATCAGATCGTCGGCGATGTGACGGATGCCACGCTCGAGGCCATGCGGAAACTGCCCGACGAGGGGGTGTCGAGTTTCAAGCTGTTCATGGCGTACCCGGGCGTCTTCTACTCGGACGACGCGCAGATCCTCAAGGCCATGCAGGTGTCGCGAGACACCGGGATGCTCACCATGATGCACGCGGAGAACGGTCCCGCGATCGATGTGCTCGCACGGCAGTTGGTCGAGCAGGGCAAGACCGACCCGTTTTACCACGGCGTCGCGCGCGCCTGGGAGATGGAGGAGGAGGCGACGCACCGGGCCATCATGCTGGCGAAGCTCACGGGCGCGCCGCTGTACGTCGTGCACGTGTCGGCCAAGCAGGCCGTCGAACAGCTCGCGTGGGCGCGGGACAAAGGCCAGCACGTCTTCGGCGAGACCTGTCCGCAGTACCTCTATCTCTCGCTCGAGGAGCAGCTCGGCGCGGAGAGTGAGCAGTGGGGGCACTTCGAGGGCGCCAAGTGGGTGTGCTCGACGCCGCTCCGCAGCCGCGAGGAGCGCCACCAGGACGCCATGTGGCAGGCGCTGCGGACGAACGATCTGCAGATGGTCTCGACCGATCACTGCCCGTTCTGCATGAAGGACCAGAAGGAGCTCGGTCTCGGCGACTTCCGCAAGATCCCGAACGGGATCGGCTCGATCGAGCACCGCATGGACCTCATGTACCAGGGCGTCGTCACGGGCGAGATCACCCTCGAGCGTTGGGTCGAGCTCACGAGCACCACACCCGCCCGGATGTTCGGTCTGTACGGCCGGAAGGGCGTCATCCAGCCGGGTGCCGACGCTGACCTCGTGGTCTACGACCCGAACGGGCACACGTCGATCGGCCTCGAGAAGACCCACCACATGAACATGGACTACTCGGCGTGGGAGGGCTTCGAGATCGACGGGCACGCCGATACGGTGCTCTCGCGCGGCAAGGTCGTCGTCGACGGCGGCGACTACCTCGGGGCCAAGGGCGACGGGAGATTCCTCAAGCGCGGTCTCAGCCAGTACCTGAGCTAAGGGCAGTACCTGAGCCAACACGAAACGGAGCACCATGGATTTCGGCGTCGTCCTGCAGACCAACCCGCCCGCGTCGCGCACGGTGCACCTCGCCACGCTCGCCGAGCAGTTCGGCTTCAGCACCGCGTGGACGTTCGACTCGCACCTCCTGTGGGAGGAGCCCTATGTCATCCACAGCCAGATCCTCGCGAAGACCCACCGGCTCA
>CALALQ010000146.1 GCA_937925595.1 uncultured Demequina sp.
CAACTCAGTCCCGCCCACCGGGCGGCCGCGCCGCGGTCGAGGGTCGTCCTTCATCGCACCAGTCTTCCTCACGAGCTCACCGACTCCGAACGCGCCATACGCGACGCGGCAGAACCTGGTCACTGTCGAGTGATTGCGGCAGCGAGACACACCCAGACGAGTGGTGCGAAACCGATCGGTTTTGCACCACTGACGCACCCGCGCGACATTCCGACTGCGGTCCGTTTTCCGAAACAGCTCACCGAACGAGACTCCCGAGACGTCTCTACACAGAGGATGGCGCGGTCCTCGTCCGCGCGCCGAAGGTCCCGGCGCAGGATCTCCTTTTGGAACGGCCGGTCCGCACTACATCGATCGCGCGAGGTCTTCCTTCGCTGTACGGCCTCCGTCGATGCCCGGTCAGCCATCCCAACCTGAACATGTCTTCATCCAGTAGCGCCCCCTGAAACCAAAGTGGGAAGCTTCAGGAGCGTGCAGCGCAACGCTGAGCCCCGGCGGCAATATCGTTGTGTCATGGCGCGTTCGGGAACCAAGGCTGCGGCCGCATCAGCCGCCGCGTACCGACCAGACGCGACCACGGAAATGCTTACCGCGCTACGGTCGTGGTGGGCGCCCCGGGCGGCGCGAGTTGGACTCTCCGGCAGATGGCTCGACCCGCGGTACGCCGTCGACGGTCCGGCGCCGTCGTTCAGCGAAGCACCGAGCGCACCGGACCTGCACGACCGATCCGGGCACGAGTTGGGGCAGGCGTACGTGCAGACCCTCTCCCCCTCGAGTCGCGCCCAGCACGGCCAGCACTACACCCCTGCCGATCTAGCTGACCATCTGTGGTCTCAGACGCGGACAGCGTTGGGGTGGAACAGCGAAGACCATCGGCTGCCTGGGCTCCTTCGAGACCCCGCCGCTGGCTCAGGGGCTTTGCTTCTTCCGCCGCTGCGCGAACACCTGCGCGCGGCGGCATCTGACGACGCGGCGCTGACGCTCGCCGCGCTACCGCAACTGCTCGAGGGGATCGATCAGGACGGACTAGCTGCATGGGTCGGAAGCGTGATCCTTGCAGCAGAGATGCTGCCCACGCTCGCCCGAGTGCCCGCAAGAAACCGTCGTCCGCTGCCCACCCTTATCCGTGAGGGAGACGGGCTGGATCCCACGCTGGCCCCGGCGTCGATCACGATCATGAATCCGCCCTACGGTCGGGTGTCCCTCGACGTCACGACCCGCGAGCAGTACTCACACGTGGTCTACGGGCACGCCAACATTTACGGCCTGTTCATGGCGGAAGGCGCGCGCAACCTCACCGTGGACGGCGTGCTCAGCGCCCTTGTCCCGACTAGCTTCGCCGCGGGCCTATATCAGCACCGTCTCCGCGGCTACCTGTCCGAGCAGGCACCCCTGCGCAGCGTCGCCTTCGTCCTTGACCGCAGCGGATCGTTCACCGGAGTGCTTCAGGAGACCTGCCTGGCGGTGTTCCAGCGACGCCGTCACCGAAAGACCACGGTGGCGCGGGTTAACGGGCACATTGAGTCTGTGGCGTCGATCGCGCCGCCGCACGGCGAGGGTCCCTGGCTCATTCCGCGCGATCCGGCTGACGCGGCGATCGCGGCAGCCGCCGCGCAGCTGCCGCTCTCTCTGAGTGCCGCTGGCTACCACGCTTCGACAGGCCCACTCGTGTGGAATCGGCGGCGAGAGGACATCCACGCTCGGCCTGGCAAAACACGCCGAGTCATCTTGTGGGGCGCGGACATCGATGGCGGCGAGGTACGCCGCGACGCTGCTCGGAATGCTCAGCGCTACCTCACCATTCGGGACGATCGAGACGCTGCGGTGATGACACTCACCGAGCCGGCGGTCCTCGTGCAACGCACTACAGCGCCCGAGCAGACTCGTCGGCTCGTTCCGGCAGAGCTGACGCCGGAGAAATTGCGAGAACTCGGCGGGAGCGTTGTCATCGAGAATCACGTCAACGTCCTCCGGCCGACGATGTTGCTCCCCCTGCTCTCGAGAGCCGCCGTCGCGCGGGTTCTCGCCACGCAAACCCTGGATCGGGTGATGCGTTGCCTGAGCGGCACGGTTGCCGTGTCGAGCTACGAACTCGCGGCGCTGCCGCTGCCGGACGCCGAGGTGCTTGCCTCCTGGGAAGACCTCGTCGGCGAGGAACTCGAGTTTGCCGTAGCGAAGGCTTACAGGCTCAACTGATGACCTCGCTCCGACCTGTCATCGGCCGAAATTTGGCGGCCGAACGCCTCCTGAAAATTTTTCCTCGGGAAGCCTTCGACACGAACCTTTCCAGCCCCGTCTCCGCCGCCGGCGTCGCCGCCCTCATCTACGTCGGAGCCGTCGGCGCCGACGCCGATACTGTGTGGGCGCGCCCCTCCACCGCCTTATGGATGCAAGAGGAAGTCCTCACCGGCGCGGCCGCTGAGGATCGCCGGCTCGCCTGGGGCAAGGCCGCGATGCGAGGCCGAGAGAGTGTCGCCACGCTCCTCGCCTCGTGGGGAATGACCTTCAAGCAGTGGTACGCGCAGGACACCCGTGAGTCTCTTCGCGATGATTCGTGGAACCTCCTCTACGAGAACAACGCGATGGTGACGCGACCGGGAGTGAAAACCACCTCGTCGGCCGCCCGATGGGCGCTCGCTGACCACTTCGCGGACCTTTTCGATCCTGCGCTCGAGGGCGAGGATCTTGAAACGGCGATCGTGACGTGGGCTGAGACCCACATGACCACCAGTGCGCGCGCGAAAGCGATGGCGGTGCGTGACCACGCACGCTCCGCCGATGCCGTCAGGGTCATCTTTCCCAATGGATCCGTCCGACTCCTCGAGCCAGGTCATGCCTCCCTGATCCTCAAGGGCGTGGTCGAAGAGTGGGCGCCCCGCAAGCTACACACACCCCTGGTCCTCGCGATCTCCGAACCGGGAGAGAAGCAGGCCTATGTAGATGAGCAACGTCTGCGGACGCTAGGCGTCTCCATCTCCGTGAGTCAGCTGCTCCCCGATGCGCTGCTCTTCGACGCCGGCGGAGACGGAACCTTCTGGGTGGTCGAAGCCGTGCACACAGATGGCCCGATCGACGTCGGACGTAAAGCCCAACTCCTCGACTGGGCGACCGCACAACAGATCCCTGCTCAGCAGGTAGCCTTCCTCACCGCGTTCGAAAGCAGAAATGCCGGCCCCGCCAAACGTCGGTTAAAGGACCTCGCTCCCGGTACATTCGCCTGGTTCCGCGACGAGCCCGCGTTCGAGCTGCGGTGGGACACGATCAACAGCACCGGCGACCTTGCCCCGGTCACCCTTCTCCGACCCGACGCTTCCTAGCTAGTCGCAACTCGATACCGGTGAGCCATCCCCTCTCGGAACGGTCCGCCAAGGCCGACCACTCAGGGCACGCGGCACAAGAGCCGCAGAACCTCCGCACGTGACCAGCAGGGACAGGACGGCGAACTCATTCGCTCCGAGGCGACTGCGCGGGGCCCTGACGGTGCCTTCTGAGCGAGCGTGGAATATTAAGGTTTGATTACGGCCGAGTGAGACTGCGAGACACAGAGTGCGGATCTAGAAGCGTCTGGCCCTGGTCTACAGACGGACCGGGTCTCGGTTCGGCCTGCTACGGCCGTCGGCGGGCGGCGGCGCTGACGACCACATCACGGCAGACAACCTCCTCTTGCCAACCCTGCAACGGGACGAGGGGAATCAGCTAAACCACTGGCCTCACTACCTTCTCCAGGGCAAGCAGACGTTCAGTGGGTCTAACGCGACATCTATCGCTGCGATTCACAGCCTCGGCGGAATGGCGTCAATGAGCGTCCCGCTTACCAATCCGTAAACGGACATATCCGGTACGGGGGTTTAGGCCAGCCCGTTCTCAGATACTCGGCCCCCGACCCGAGGCTCTGGCCCGATCCGAATCGACCGATCCGGATGCCCCTGCAATCCCCGCTGTAGTATGAGCACACCTACTACTTCCTCGACTGTCGAGGGAAGAATCGGAACTCACACGGGTCCGGTCGGGCAACACCGCCGCTACCCGTGGGCAACACGAATTTCAGGAACGCCTTCTGCCTTCCTGGGCGGTCTGCGGTTGCAACTCACTCTCTGGTCCCCCCGTGGGCCAGGCACCAAGGGTGACTGTCCGGTCGCAGTCTGCGGAGATATCCGCCCGCCGTAAGCCCAGCTGACCTGTCCCTCCCGACCGGCGCATGGCAACGGGGAGCTGCGCCAGCTCGGAGACACGGTGCCCGATTTTCTGCCAACTCTTTATGCTGGCATCACTTACACCTCGTTGATTACGGGATTCGTCTTTGCCGCACGTTGGGTACTCATCACACTCGCTACGTTCGTCGGCGTCTTCCATGAAGGCCGGAAGGGGAAAAACGCTCGTGCTGTTTTGAAGCTCCTCCTCGGCCGCGAGAATAATCCGAGCGAGCCGGACGACTGACGGCGTCTTCCTCTACTTGGTCGATGCTCGCCGGGGCGTTCGCTTCGTCGCGCTGAGAAGCTTGTCGAGTTGGGCGAGCGCCTCCGATTTCTTTTCCGCCTCCGGCGAGACCCACGCGGCAGGCTGACGATAAAGCTTTGTGATGCGGTAGACGTTACGGCGCACTTTGCGGAACGTGTTCGTGTCCAAGGTCTCCTCGACCTTCACCGTCAGCACGCCTCGTTCAGCAAGTTCGGCCAGCCCCCGCTTTCTGCTTGAGCGCGAGATCCCGTAACGCTCCTCGAAAAAGCTGGTGGAGATGAAGAACTCAGGATTATCGCTCCTAGTCAGCGCGAGCGCACACAGGTACATCGCGATGCCGGCACCGGACAGGTCTCCTGCTAGACCCTCTGTCCAGAACGATCGGGGAACGGGGAGGTACGGTTCGTGGCGGTAGGGCGGGGTGTAGAGCGTCGGCTGACCGTCGGGCGTCGTCGGTTCCGATTCGTTCATCAGGAAGATCTCGGTCCGTGTTGGCGTGCTCTGCAGCCGCACCAGCCCTCGGTCTGCCAGCTCGTGGAGGGCGTCGCGGACTGCGCGCGCGCCTAGTCCGCGAGGATCGTCCATTCCCATCAGTTCCGCCCAGTAGGCCGCGACCCGAGCTGAAGAGTACGGGGGCCTCACGTTCACCCAGATGAGAGTCATCAGCAGCGCGATGCGGAGTCCCCCACCTTTCCCTCCCGAGAGGTCGCGCGTGCGCAGCAATGAAGCGAGCGGAGTCGGCTCCGCAAGATTCTCTTCCGGTCGCTCGACGAACGACCTGCGGAGCGGACAGGCATCCCGTGTCACTGATTCTGCGAGCGTGTTTGGCATTTCTTCTCCCACTTTTGCCCCGTCGACGGTTCAGCGGTAAACTCGGCCCAAGTGCTGATGCGCGCTGGACGGGAGTACCTCTCTGGGGGTTCCGTTAGGGCCATGCTATAGGTTCCACTAACGCTGTAAAGTGGTTCCGTAGAAGTTTCGCAACGCTGCGGGCGCGTTCCTGCTATGATCCTCCTAGGCGGCTTGTCCGTGCTAGTTCCGGGTCTTTCAGCTTCGGTCTCCACCCCGCGGTGGAAGAATGGCCAGGTGACCAAGCCCGTTGCCCATTCGATGCGCATCCTCGGGTTCACCGAGTGGAGCTAGCGGCCAGGGCCCGGGCTTCCAAAACCCGGGTACCCTGGCCCTCTTGCTTTCCGCATGTCCACCGGAGCTCACTTCTGAGCTGGCGGCAGGTTCGACCCATCCCCTAACGGACGTTCACACGTCGCGCCTTACTCGGGTGAGGTCTGAGCACAGGACTGCGACAACTAGCTTCGAAGGCCACAGAGCTGCTACCCTAGAACCATCACGATCAGCCCGCTCGCCTTACGGCTCGGGCTGATTTTCTTTTAGGGGACATGTGGTCGCGTATACGAAGCCGTGGATGCCGATCGAGCAGCAGATCGCTCAGCTGCAGGGCAGGGGCCTCGTCATCGACGACACGGCGGCAGCCGCGCAGCTTCTCGAAGAGGTCGGCTACTACAGGCTCACTGGCTACCTCTACCCAGCACGTCAGTCGGAACCTATCGTCAAAGAAGACGGACGTTCAGGCATCCGCATCCTCAGCAGCTACCGCCCCGGGACGCGCCTTGAACATGCTGCCGGTCTCATCGCATTCGATCGAGACCTTCGCCTTCATGTCCTCGAGGCAGTCGAGCGCATTGAAGTCTCACTGCGCACCCAGGTGGGCTACATCCTCGGGCGACGGTCCGCGTTTGCTCATCTAGACCAGCGCAACTTCACTCCGTCATTCGTAGAGCTCTACGTCGACGAGGAGACAGACGAAACCACCAGCAAGCACTCGGAGTGGATCCGGCGAGTCGATGAACGTCGCGCCAGTTCAAAAGAGGCCTTCGTCGACCACTTTCGAAGGAAATACGATGACCAGATGCCGATCTGGGCTCTGACGGAAATCCTGGAGCTCGGACACCTCGCCAATCTGTACAGGGGCCTCCAGAACGACGTCGCCACCGAGATCGCTACGCACTACGCCGTCCCCAGCAAGAAGATCTTGACCAGCTGGATCGCCAGCACGAACTATGTGCGCAATGTCGCGGCCCACCAGGCGCGCCTGTTTAACAGGAAGCTCGTCGACGCTCCAACGCGCCCCAGAGGTGCGACGATTCCTCTCCTTGCGCATCTCCGCAATGATTCCGCCCCCAAGCAAGACTTCGGCCTGTACAACGCTCTCGCGGTCATGGCCTACTTGCTTCGCAGCATTTCCGGCCACCCTGAGTGGACTGCTCGCCTGCGCGAGATTGTTGACAGATTCCCCAGCGTTCCGTTTCTCGGCATCGACAGCATGGGATTCGCCCCGGGCTGGGATCAACACGATCTGTGGTCCCCGTCTGCTCTCTGTGGGTAACCAAGCACCCACGATCACGGGTGTCGAGACGCGATCAAGGAGGGGTTGAATGCGGCGGCGCCATGGCGCACCCGTCAGACCCCTCCTTTGCTCTGCTCTAGGCCCGCTCACGCTCCCACCAGGGGGTGAGGTGGGGCGCCGAGTCTCCGCACCCCACCTCAACGATGGGTCAGGCCGAGACGGCCCATTCCGCGCGGTACGCGCCCGACTCGGAGCGGAGGAAGGCGATCCGGTCGGGGTGGAGCGCTGCGTCGATGTCGATGTAGCGCAGGATGCCGGTGCGGACCATGATGACCGCCGGCACGCCGGCCGGGTTGACCTGGCGGACGGCGAGGGCGATCGCGGTGTCCATCACTGCTACCTCGAGCGGGGTCAGGGCCTCGTCGGGGAAGTGCATGAAGGCGTAGACCTGGCGCCCGTCGCGCATGGTGAGCTCCAGGTGCAGCCGCAGGCTGACCATCTCGTAGCCGTCGATGTCGGCGACGACCGTGTTGCGCTGCCGCCTGCGTGCAGAACGAACGGGATGCGCCGCCAGCACCGTCGTCATGCCGGCGGCGGCGACTTCGTAGCTGCGGCGCATCCGGTCATTTGCCCGGAGCGCGGCCTGGTGGAGGGCTCCCCCGCGGGAGCCGTTGGCGATGTACTCCAGCACGGCGGTCAAGAACCGCTCGTACGCGAACGCGAAAAAGCGATTCTCCGATGGTGCCTCGACCTGCTGCCGGTCATGTGCGACGTGCGTAGCGCGCCCCTTGCTGCGGGCGCGCGTGAAGTCGCGGAGGTGGGTGAGGGAAGGAACGTGGTCCTCAGTGGGCATGGTGCTGCAATCTCCGCCTGGTGCGGCGGGACGCGGAGAAGAACCGTGACGAGAGCTGGGTATTGGCTCGGGAGGACAACGCCGAAACGTTGCCCTCCCGAGACCTCATCCCTTGCCGAGGGTGCGACCAGCGCTCGACTTGGCCGACTTGCTCGACGAGCCGGACGCGAGCGTCCGGCCTGCCTTGCTCAGCTGGCCCTTCGAGGGCTTGGACGATCCTGACGATGCCTTCGCCATGGTGGTTCCTCTCCTATGTGGAACAGACCACCCGCCCCCGACTTGCGTCGTTGGCCTCGCAGGGGTCACGAAACCCCTAGAGTCGAGAGGTCCGCCAAGACACCTCAACCCCGATCTGCGGTACTGGATTCACCTTCCAGCTTTCGCCGGTCGGGGTTTCTTCGTACGTGGAACCAGTTTAACGGTGGGTTCCGACATCAAACCGCTGTAAGCGCTTTTCCCGGGATAAATTTGCAGACCGGGTGTTCCACCCCTCAGCAACCGCGTTTAAACGCTCCTGGAGGCGCCTAAGGCCCACTCGTGTCACATTTCCACAAGGGGACGTCGACAGTTCGGGGCCACGCTGCACGGTGCGGCGTTCTGCGACGTCGCTGGCTTGCATACATCGAACATGCGTTCGACAATTGCGGAATGCGTGATGAAGGGCCTCGGTGGCATCCTCAGCTGGTCGCCCACGAGGGGCCTCCCGCGCACTGGGTGATGTTCAACGCCCGCGGTGGAGCCGCCGGGAAGATCGAGCTGCGTCGGACTGAGGATGGCCCGCGTTACCGAGTGGAGTACGAAGGCGATCTCCTCGGATGGGCGACGTCGCTGAGAACGGCCTCGGAGCGTCTGCACCGCGTCATCATCTCTGCGAACGTGCCCGGCGGCGGGATCAACGGTTCGTGATCGTCGACGAGGCGTGAGGAGCGGCGCGTGGTGCAGGTCTGGTCTCCGATGTCCCAGCTGCAGCGCTCCCCCGAGAAGGGCGTGTGGTTCGTCTTCGACAAGAGCAAGCGGATCGCGATCGTACGACTCGTGGAGGTTCGGGGGCGGAAGCTGCTGCGCTCGGTGACGTTCCACGACGATCCGGCTCAGCGTCAGCTGATCGGGTACTTCCCGGAGGACGCGATGAAGCTCGCGGTGGAGTGCACCTGGTCGGAGTACGTGAAGCATGTGGGCCCGTCGACCAGCAATCGCACGTGAAGACCGCCCCTGACGATCAACCCTCCGCCTGCGCTACTTCACCCGAATTTCGGCACCGATCGGAGGGAGCCTCGCTGAGCACGCTGGTGCGATGAGCGTTGTTCAGACGAGATGTTCCGCCCCCGCTTGTGAGTTCGTGTGGGAAGGCGATGTGGCCCAATTCGATGACGCCGAGCGAGAGCATCAGAAAGACGTCCTTCCGGTGGTCGCGGCGGCGATCACGGATGCCGCCGCGCATGAGAGCGCTGCGCCGATCGCCGGCGGCACTCACGGCCTGGTCGTGGTGCAGGAGCGGTGGAAATGGATGCCGGCTCTTGTGTCCCTCAACTTCTTCTGGGTCGTCATGTCCGCGGCCGCGGCGGCGTCGACAGACTCAGGGGCGTACATTCTGATCCTGCTGTTCCCCGAGATCCCCGCGTTTCGCTATCGACCGGAGATCCCCATCACGGTGACCGCGATCATCCTCCTGATCTCGGTTGGCTACGCCGTCAGTGGCAAGCCGGGATCCAAGAAGGGGTTGCGCTTCTTCGCTGCGTTGACGATGGGCGGCGCCGTGGTGGCGATCGCCTCGTTCGCCCTCTCCGCCGTCGTCATGGTGTCCATCCCGTTGATGTGGAACCTGCACTGACGAGCTCGCCTGCCCGCTCCGGGTGAACTCCCCCGCCTCGACGACACGAGATACGCGGGCTCATCCTCGCTCGAGCGCCGCACTGTCCTCAGTTGCTCGCGCCGCCCCAACACACCGGGTGACATGTTCTTGCGACTAGGGCGCGGTCCTCATGAGTCGCTCCTTTTCGTGGTGGTGATGACTGCTGTTGCACGGCTGAGGTCGGGGCCGATCCTGTCGGCTTCGATGACGCGGCCGGTGCGGCGGCTTTCTCCTTCGCCCCAGGCGACGGTTCGTTCGTAGCCGATGACGATGACGGCGGTGCCCTTGCGCAGGGATGCGAGGACGTTTTCACCGAGTTCAAACCTGGCTTCGACGAAGTGGGTTGTCGGGGTGTCGTGCGGGGTCCACTCCCCCGCCCGGTATTCACCTGTGTTCTCGATGACGCGCAGTTTTGCGATCTGCACACGGCCCACTTGGACGGCCTCGGGGTCGGCGGCGAGGTTGCCGGTGATGGTTCTGGTGCTCATCTGACGTCTCCTGGCTGTGCGGTTCGTTCTTCTGGTCGGTGCGGGGGAAGTGTCGGTGATGTCGGTCGGGTTGTCGATGTGCGATACGTCGAAGCCCCAGGATGCGAGGGCGTCGCGTCGCGTTACTTCGACGGGGGGTTCTGACAGTGCGCGGCGCTGCTCGAGCTCGGCGCGGGTGACGTACTGGCCTGGGATGCGGCGCTCTTCGCCATACGCCGCGCGGTAGAACCGGTCTGCCTCGTTCTGCAGCCGATCCACCTCGACCTGACGGTCGGTGTACCCCGCAAGGTACCCGGCACGGTAGTCGTCGCTGGTGGTGTCGTTCGTGCTCATGACGCGTCCCGCGCGGTGCCGTACCGCTTCGCGACGCGATCGATGTGGTCGGGTCGCAGATCACACCAGTGGTCCTCGTCGTCGACGACAACGACGGGGGCTACGGTGTACTTCAGTTCCGCGGTCACGTACTCGTACGCGGCGGGGTTCTGGGTGATGTCCACCTCATCGAACTCGACGCCCTTGCCTTTCAGCATCGCCTTGGTCATCGAGCACTTCCCGCAGCTGGGGCCGGTTGTGTAAACCGTGATCTTGTCAGCCATTGCTCTTGCTCTTTTCTCCACCAACCGTTTTTCTTTGCCGTCCGGCAAGCGAAGAGAAAACGGAGTCGCAGCGGGCGGGAGCAACGGTCCGTGGAATACCGGACCGAGCGCAGCGAGGGAGGATATGCCGCGAAAGCCGTTGGCCCGCCGCGAAGACGACGTAGTCTCTGACCGCCGGACAGGTCAAAGATGTCGTTCAGCAGTACCGGGCCGCGAAGCGGCGCCGCTAGCACGCCGTCCTCTGTGACGGCGAGCAGTCCTCTGTGACGGCGAGCAGTCCTCGACGCATTCAAAGTGATATCACTCCAATATCAGAGCGCCAGCACTCCCCCGTGTTCAGACTCCGTGGTCGGCGCGGATTGCCGCGAGCCCGCGCCGAAGGGCGCGGAGGGCGGTCTTCTGCTGACTGCGTTCCTCGAGGGCGGCGACCTCGACCAGCAGCAGCGCGAGGTCCGGGTCGGGCCACCGGACCAGATGCGTTCGCGGCACCCCCTCGGGCCAGCCATCGGACGCCGTGCTCTGCGGCGCCGGCGGCGCCGGCATCGTCGGCGCCGCAACAGCCTCCGCGGCACGCTCGGTGATCGAGTCGAGGCTCGGCTGGTCAGCGGCGGCCCCGAATGCTTCGATGGCAGCGGGGTCGACCTGGGGTCGACGTTTCTTGATCGCCATTACGCCATCAGCTCCGCAGCGAGAGACTGAATCTCAGCCTTGGCCTTCTGATTCGACCACTCCACAACGCCGAGGCCTTCACCGATGACGTCGCGATAGGCCTTGCGCTCGTGGATGACGGTCTCGAGGGGACGGATGCGCGGGTAGTCCGCGAGGTACTCCCCCGCGTCTGTGCGTTCTGTGATGGCCGGGTTGGATGGAGCCTGCGTGATGAGCCCCCGGACATCGAGTTCCGGGTTGAAGTCCATGGCTTGGTCGATGACTTCCGTCATGTGGTCCAGGGTGTCCAGGTCCAGCTGGCTTGGCCGAACGACGACGACGAGGGTGTCTGCCGCTGTCATCCCGGTCCGCATCTCCTTGCTGTCCTTACCCGCGACGTCGACGATCACGATGTCGTAGCGCCCGTCGAGGTCCTGGAGGGTCTGGTTGATGGTCCCGAGCTTCTCGACGCAGGCGATTGCAGGCTGTCGGCCCTGCTCTTCACGGTCTGCATGCCAGCGCGCCGCGGAACGCTGATTGTCGGCGTCGACGAGGCAGACGTCTTTCCCCTGCCTCGCGAACTCGACAGCGAGATTCACCGCGACGGTCGTTTTGCCAGGCCCGCCCTTCTGGCTCCCGATCAGGATGATCATGCTTGCACTCCGGTTTCAGTTCGTTATCGATACAGCATCTAACTGCTATCCATTTGCTAGCACTAGCGCTTTGCTAGCACTTCGCTTGTGTCCGCTACCGTTCAGCTACTGCCCTGCTACCGCTAGCACGTCGCTAGCGCTAGCACAATGAAAGCAGTAGCACTTTGATAGCGCTAGCACTCTGGTATCAGTTCGGTTCCATTTTGACAGCAGCAGGGAGAAGATATCAAGGTGCCACCAGGGTGATATCAGAATGGTTTCACCCCGCTATCACCCGGGTTGCGGGGCAGTTCTCGGCCTTCGCGTGGGTGCTGATCCACGCCGCGACATCGGCAGGGTCGGCGTGGACGTCGAATGTCGACAGGATGGTCTTCGTCCCTCCGTCGATGTCGATCCACCAAAAGGGGGTGTCGTCGTCGGTGGGGTCGATTCCGGCTCGGTCGTTGGGGTCGTCTAGGGCGCCGCGGGTGCCGAGGTCGATCTGGAGGACGAACGTGCCTCCCATGTCGGCGGTGAGTTCGACGGCGAAGTCGAGGCGTGAGGCGACGTCGATGACATGCGCGTCGATGACGGAAATTTCGTGGTTCATGGCGGGGGAGTGCTAGCAGTTCGATAGCGTTGCGATAGCAGTTCGCGCGATCGACTGGCCGTGCGTGAAGCGGTCGGTCGGGCGAAGGTGACTGCGGAGGATCGTGGGGGAAGGCGAGGGCCGGGATGGCGCGTGATGCAGCGGGGACATGGTGTTCGTGCTTTCTGGATCTGGGGGAGTGGGGGTTGGGTTTGACCCGAGGGGGCCGGTGAGGGGCGGTGGTCCGCCCCGTCACCGGCGTCATCACGCCGTAGTGGCCTTCGATGTCGTACGGGTCTTGGCGTCGGCGGTGTCGATGACCAGCTGCTCTACCTCGCTGAGCGTGTAGCCCCACGCGGCGAGGCGACGGAAGTAGAGCGCGTCACGGTCGTCGGGGTAGCGCCAGGTGTTTTTGCTGGTGCTGTCTTCGATGCCGCCGAGGACGATTGCCAGGGCGACGTGTCCGGCCTTTGCGGGGGTGCGCTCGACGAGGGGAGCGAGGTTGTCCCGCCCGTACGATCCCCGCTGGACGCCGAGGAGGTCGTGCGCGAGGCCGTTGCCGTTCTGCACGGCGTGGCCAACGGTGGTGTGCACGGTGGTCAGAGCGGTGGCGACGAACGCGGCGGCGTCCTTGGGGAGGGTCTTGCGGGCGAGGAACGCTGTCAGCCATTCGCGGCGCACGGTTTCGGCTGACGCCCACGCCTTGTTGTTGGCGATGAGTTCGCGGCGTTCGGCTTTCTGCTCGTCGGTCATGGGCCCGGATGCCGCGCCGCCCTCCCTGCGGAATCCCGCGGCCTTGAAGTCGGTCAGGTAGTAGTTCACCTTCGCCTCTTCGTGGCCGTGGTAGACCACGACGTAGGCGGCGCGCCCGTCGGTCTGCTCGATCTGCTCGGCGGTGACGCGCTCGCCCTCGGCGGTGCGAAGATCACGAATGTGCGTGATCGTCCCGCCCCAGGACGGCTCGCGGTCGAGGATCTCGTAGCCGCGGGCGGTGAGGTCTGCGACGGCTTCGGCCTTGATGCGGGCCCGGGTGCGCTCGTCGCGCGCACGCTGCACGGCGTGAGCGAACTGCGTCGGGTCGGTGGTGGCGGTCTTGATGAGCGCTGCGGTGGTGTTGGGGTCGTCTTCGAACTCGATGAGCGTGGCCGCCTGGTCGAGGGTGATGGGGTGTTCGGCGACGGCGGCGGCCGCGGTGGGGTTCTCCGCGACGGTGAGGGCGGTCTTGACGTCCTTGGTCTTGGTTCCGAGGCGCTTGGCGATGGTGGCCACGGGCATTCCCTCGAACGCGAGCTGCTGGAACGCGGCGATGCGGTCGCTGCCGGTCAGCGGTTCTCGCTGGTCGTTCTCGACGAGCTGCTGGATGATCCGCTCGGCCGTGGCTTCATCGGCGTCGACGACGTAGACCGGCATCGCGCCCAGACCGGCCTCACGGGCTGCGAGGGTGCGACGCTGACCGGCGCGCACCAGGACGTTGCCGTGCTCGTCGCGTCGAGCCAGAACGGGCGTGAGCACTCCGTTCTCGCGGATGCTCTGGACGAAGGTGGGGGTGACAGGGGCGCTCGGGCGCACGTTCGCCTCGATGACGAGTGCCATGGGGTCCATATGCTCGACGGTGCCGAGGCTGTGGGTGGTGGTGTTCATCAGGTTCTCTCTCCCTACTCGTTTTTTTGCCGTGAAGGCACGAATGTGCCTTGCGGCCGGAGGGACGCCGTCAACCCCGGAGGGGCGGCGGGGGAGAGAGTTTCGGCGCGAAATAAGGGAGCGCAGCGACCGCGTGCCGAAAGTCTC
>CALALQ010000147.1 GCA_937925595.1 uncultured Demequina sp.
GATGAACCCGCGGTCGCGGTGGTGGAAGAGGTTCGACTCGGGGTCGCGCTTGGACAGCTTCTTGGTGCCCTCCCCCATGACCATCGGCATGTGCGCGTAGGTGGGCATAGCGTCGGCGATCCCCAATTCGACCATGGCGCGCCACAGCACGATCTGGCGCGGGGTCGAGGACAGCAGGTCTTCGCCGCGCAGCACATGGGTGATCTTCATGAGCGCGTCGTCGACGGGGTTGACGAGCGTGTAGAGAGGGTCGCCGTTGCCGCGCACGATGACGTAGTCAGGAACGGAACCCGCGGGGAACGTCACCTCTCCACGAATAAGGTCCGTGAACGTGATGTCCTCGTCTGGCATGCGCATGCGGATGACGGGCTGACGCCCTTCCGCGCGGAAGGCAGCGATCTGCTCGTCCGTGAGGTTGCGGTCGAAGCCGTCGTAGCCCAGCGCCTTGTGGCGGCCGGCTGCGACGTGACGTGCCTCGATCTCCTCGGGGGTCGAGTAGGACTCGTACGCGTATCCGGCCTCGAGCAGCCGCCGCGCAACATCGACGTACAGGTCTCGGCGCTGCGACTGGCGGTACGGGCCGTAGGGGCCGCCGACGTCCGGGCCCTCGTCGTAGTCGATGCCCAGCCAGTTCATCGCGTCGAGGATCATCGCGTACGACTCTTCCGAGTCGCGCTCAGCGTCGGTGTCCTCGATGCGGAAGACAAGCTGACCGCCTAGGTGGCGCGCATACGCCCAGTTGAACAGCGCCGTGCGGACCATTCCCACGTGGGGCAGGCCGGTTGGCGACGGGCAGAAGCGAACGCGAACGGTGGACATGGAGCCTTCCTGTGAAGCTGTAGTTAGTCGCGGCGGATAGCCGGGTTGCGCAGCGTGCCGATGTCCTCGATCTCGACTTCGACGATGTCGCCATGGTTCATGCGCGTGACGCCTGCGGGAGTGCCGGTGAGGATGACGTCGCCGGGCAGCAGCGTGAGCACCTCGGACGCCATGGCGATCGCGTGAGGGACGTCGAGGATCATGTCCGTCGAATTGCCCTCTTGGACGACCTCGCCATTGATGCGGCCGGTGATGTTGACGTCGTCGTGCGCGAGCTCAGTCTCGATCCAGGGGCCGAGCGGCAGCGACGTGTCGAAGGCCTTGGCGCGGAACCACTGATCCTCCATGCGCTGCAGATCGCGAGCCGTGACGTCGTTGGCGCACGTGAAGCCGTAGATGTACTGCTCGGCGTTCTCCGGGGAGACGTTGCGGGCCACGCGGCCGATGACGATCGCCAGCTCCGCCTCAAGCTGCACATCCTCCGAGTAGTCGGGCATGACGATGGGGTCGTCAGGGCCGATCACCGCGGTGTTGGGCTTGAGGAACAGGATGGGCACCTCTGAGGCTGGGCCGCGAGCCGCGACGGCCTTCGCGTGCTCCTCGTAGTTCTTGCCAAGGCACACGACCTTGGAGCGAGGAATCACGGGGGCAAGGAGGCGGACGTCGTCGTTGAGGGGGATCCGCTCGCCAGTGAGATTGCCCGGCGTGTACATGGGGTCGCCGCTCAGAACTACAAGCTCTTCCGCACCTTCGTCACCGTCGACGATCGCGTATCGAGGCTCATCTCCGGTGGTGAAACGTGCGATGCGCATATGTCCAGGATAGTCCGTCGCCGTGCGCCCTGCCGGAGCCACCCCTAGCATGGCGCTATGCCGTCATCGAGGTCGCAGGAGTTAGCCGCTGTGGCAGACCAGACCCTCGATGAGGTACTGCGTCGGGCCGACGCTTCCTCCACTTCCGTACTTGGCGACGCCTATCACGGGCGCCGGGTTGCGGATGTGCTGGCTCACCTCCACGCGTGGCATGTGGTGTTCGACGGCTGGGTGGCGCAGGAGCGGTCGGGTTCTGTCCCCGCGTTCCCCGCCGAGGGCTACACCTGGGCAGATCTCCGCGCGCTCAACGACGTCTTCTACCAAGCGCATAAGGACCGCCCCTATGACGCGATCCGCAGCATGCTCGTGACCTCCCACCGGCTGATGCTGTCGCTGCTTGACACGTTCACGGAGGAGGAGCTGACTGATCCCGCCCGGTATCCGTGGCTGACAGGCGAGCCGCTTGGAGATGTGGCACATGAGTGCCTCGGCGCCCATTACGAGTGGGCGCTGCGCACCTTCGACGCGGCTGGACTCGAGTGACCGAAACCGCTCAGCGCGCGGCGCGCATCGCCGGGCTCGACGTTGCCCGCGCGGTGGCGCTCATCGGCATGTTCGCGGCCCATGTGGGCAACATCGGCACATTCGGTCCCGGCGGCGCCCGCTGGCTGCTCATCTCTCACGGCCGCTCTGCCGCGCTGTTCGCGCTGCTCGCCGGCGTCTCAATCGCGATCATGCTCGGCAACGCCACCTCTCGCCTCGCCCACGGAGGGGATCCCGTGCGCCATACCCGCATTCGACTCGCGGTTCGCAGCGGACTGTTGATCCTCATCAGCTGGATCGTGAGTTCGCTCGGCACACCAGTGGACATCATCCTCGACAACCTTGGCGTGATGTTCCTGCTCGCGTGCCTCGCCCTCACATGGAAGCCCTGGATGCTCATGGGCGTGGGCGCGGCCATCCTCGCGTTCGGTCGGCCAATCCTTGGCAGGCTCGTGGATGTCGTCCCCTCGTGGCTGGTGGACGTCCCCGTGATCCACGAACTGTGGTCTATGCACTACCCCGCGCTGCTGTGGATCGGCTACGTGCTGATCGGCATGGGTCTCGGCAAGCTGCGCCCCTGGCACGGTCCGATGCTCGCGTGGCTCATCGCGCAGGGAGCCGTGCTCGTTGCCCTGTTCTATGGGGGCGCGTGGTGGTTCATGGCGTCTCGAGGCGAGCCGATCATCTGGGACAACCAGTGGGGCATCACGACCACGTGGTACGAGATCTCCGCCCACGCCTACACGGCACCGGAGATGCTCGGCAATGTTGGCGTCGCGTTTGTGGTGATCGGCGCGTGCTGCCTTCTCTCTGGGCTGCTCCCCCGTCTCACGTGGCCCATCGCCGCCACCGGGTCTATGACCCTCACGCTCTACATCGCGCACCTGTTGGTGATCGCGATCGTTGGTGTTGAGTTGGTCTTCGCGCCGAGCAATGTGTCGCTTGCGGTGATGTGCGCCGCGCTGATCCTGTTCGCGAGCCTGTGGAAGTGGCGTTTTGAGCAGGGCCCGCTGGAGAAGTACCTCACCGTGATGTCCACGGTGGCAGCGGATGCCGACGCTCGGCGAGCGCGTGTCAGTCACCCTGCCTAGGGTCAAGAAATGGACGTCAACGCGTGGTTGATGGAGGCAGACCCCTCCATTCGCTGGCAGGTCATGCAAGACCTGCTCGACGCCGCTCCCAACACTGTGGCTCAGGAGCGCTCCCGCGTCGCCACAGAGGGCTGGGGCAAAGCCCTGCTGGATCTCCAGTGGGAGGACGGATCGTGGGACGGCGGCGCGTGGGGTCCGGGCGACTTCTCCGAGCAGGAGTGGAAGGACCAAGGGCAGGCGTGGACCTCAACGATGTGGACACTGGCGCTGCTCGCGGATCTTGGCGTGGATCCCAAGGATCCACGCGTGGCGGGGGCCATCGAGAAGGTCGCGAAGGGAGTGCACTGGGAGTACGCGGGCGAGAACTACTTCGACGGCGAAGTCGAGGCGTGCATCAATGGACGCACCGTGCGTGCCGGCGAGTACTTTGGGCGCGACATGACGCCGCTCGTCGAGAAGCTGCTCGGCGAGCAGCTCGAGGATGGCGGCTGGAACTGCGAGGCGCTCAACGGCTCGACCGTCTCCAGTTTCGATTCGACCCTGGGCGTGCTTGAGGGACTCATCGAGTACACCAAGCACCACGAGTCGGACGAGCGAGTTCAGGCGGCGATAGACCGCGCACTCGAGTACATCTATGCGCGGCACCTGTTCCGCGGCCTGCGCAGCGGCGACATCGTGCAGGAGTACTACCTGTACTTCCCCTTCCCCCCGCGCCACCACTACAACGTGCTGCGACTGCTTGACCTCGTGAGGTACAGCGGTCGCGAGCCCGATCCTCGCTCCGCCGAGGCCATCGAGATCATCCGTGACCGTCGCCAAGAGGACGGCCGCTGGATTCACGAGGGCACGCCCAAGGGACGCAACCACTTCCTGCTGGAGACCATGGGCGAGCCGGGGCGGTGGATCACGCTCGTGGGCACCAGGGTTCTCAACTGGTGGGACGCGGCTTACCCCAAAGGCGCACCGGTCAGTTGATGATCGTGTCCTCGCCGCGCTCTTTGAGTGCTGCGAGGCCATCCCTCATCGCCTGCAGCTGCTCGGCAGAGTGCCCCTCCCAGAACTCAAGTTCGCGCACCACTCGCAGGGGTTTGAGCGAGCGGTACGACAGGGTCGGGTTGCCGGGGAAGCGCTTGTCGGTGACGTTGGGGTCGTCCTCGAACTCCCCGGTGGGCTCCACCACGTAGATGCGCGGCTCGCCGTCCCCCACCGCCAGCTCGGCTCCCCATGCGGCGGCATCGAGCGTGCGAGTGAAATACACGTGTCGCAGGTCCTCGCCAAAGTTCGCGCCGATGCCCGGCCGCAGCAGGTCGCCGGCCCGGAGCTCGGCCTTGGTGCCGTGCAGAAAGGCGGGGTACTCCTCGAACGGAACTGGTGCTGGCATGGCGACCTCCTGAGACAATCATGCGGTGCACACCCTCCCTGCGTCTCGGTGGCGCCCTCGCGCTCAGGCCTTCGCGCGTCGGGCGGACTCGCTGACGGCCGGGCATCGCGAGCGCACCGCGCGCGGTCAGAAACACGCGATCGACGACTTCCTCTACGACTACTACTCGACCCGCCCCTCCCTGCTGCGCCGCTGGCACCCTGGGGTTGGCGTGGGGCTCGAGGACGCGCCGGAGCATGCTGGCTGGCGCTGGTATCGGACCGACGCGGGGGTCACCTCGGTGGACGCCGTCGCCTTCTGGGACAAGCGCGGATCCACCGTGGACTTCGTGACCGGCCTGGTCGCGTCGACACTCGCTCGAAAGCCCGCGCTGGGCTGCTTCGGGCTGCACGAGTGGGCCATGGTCTACAAGGACCGGGACACCCGTCATGCGCTTCCGCTGCGCTTGGGAGCCGCGGTCACGGACCAGGTGGTCGAGTCTCATGACATCGTCTGCACCCACTACGACGCTTATCGCTTCTTCACGGATGCCGCCGTCCCGCGCAATGCGCATTCGCTCGCGCGCGAGACGCAGGTGGACATGGAGCAGCCCGGCTGCCTCCACGCCACGATGGACCTCTACAAGTGGTGCTCCAAACTCTCGCCTGCGGTTCCCAGCGAGCTCACGCTCGACTGTTTCGAACTCGCGGTGGAGGTGCGCCGACTGGACATGGCCGCGTCACCGTACGACGTCTCTGGCTACGGACTCGAGGCCGTGGCCATCGAGACCCCGGAGGGCAAGAGCGAGTATGCGGCTCGCCAGCGCGAATTCTCGGCTCGGGGAGAGGTGCTGCGGCGTCGGCTCTTGGACGCGTGCAACGCGATTCGTGAGGCGGCTGGCGTCTACGCCTGAGCCTGAATACTCGCCACGCCCTTGTTCGCTAGCGCGTCCGCCCGCTCGTTGCCCTCGTCGCCTGCGTGACCCTTGACCCACACCCACTGGATGTCGTGGCGCGCCATCTGGGCGTCCAGTTCGCGCCACAGCTCCTCGTTCTTCACGGGCTTCTTGTCGCCGGTGCGCCAGCCGTTGCGTTTCCACCCGTGAATCCACTTGGTGGCGCCGTTCATCACGTACTGCGAGTCGACATGCAAGGTGACGGCGCATGGCTTCGTGAGCGCCTTCAGCCCTTCGATGACCGCGGTGAGCTCCATGCGGTTGTTCGTGGTCTGCGCCTCGCCGCCGCACAGTTCGCGCTCGTGCTCGCCGAACCGCATCCACGTGCCCCATCCTCCAACGCCAGGATTGCCCTTGCAGGCACCATCGGTCCACATCTCGACGTGGGGCTTCGCAGGCTCGGACACCCCGCAACTGTAGGCCAGAATGGGCGCATGGCCAGGAAGCATGAGGCGGGTGCCACGCCCGCGGTTCACGCCCTCGTCGAAGCAGGCATCGAACACACCCTTCACCCCTATGAGCACGATCCGTCGAGTGACCTCAGCTATGGACTTGAGGCCGCGGTCGCGATTGGCGCGGATCCGGATCAGGTCTTCAAGACGCTGTGCGCATACGTGGACGGCAAGCTCGTCGTGGGCATCGTGCCGGTGAGCGGGATGCTCGACCTCAAACGTCTCGCAAGTGCCTTTGGCGGCAAGCGCGCGGAGATGGCCCCTCCGGCGGACGCCGAGCGCTCTTCCGGCTACGTCGTTGGCGGCATCTCCCCCATCGCCCAGCGCAAGGCCCTCCCGACTGCGCTCGACGAGACCGCGGAGCTGTGGGACACGATCTATGTCTCCGGAGGTCGCCGCGGCCTCGACATCGGCCTCGCACCAGCGGACCTCGTGCGAGTCACAAGCGCGATCATCGCCCCCATCGCCAAGGACGCCTGATGGATTACGCAGCCAATCTCACCCAGGTGCGCGCTCGCATCCACTCCGCGGAGGCCGCATGCGGCAGGGCCGGCGCGGGGGTGCGCCTGCTTGTTGCCACCAAGTTCTGGGGGCCCGACGCTGTGGTCGCCGCGGTGCGCGCCGGCGCCTCGCTCGTGGGCGAGAGTCGGATGCAGGAACTCGCGGAGAAGGGTCCGGCGCTCAAGGCGGCGGGCGCCAAGATCCACGTGATCGGCCAGCTGCAGCGCAACAAGGCGCAGATCGCGGTGCGGTATGCGGACTGCGTGCAGACCGTGGACTCTCTCGCTCTCGCCGAGCGCCTGTCCCGCCTCAGCCTCGAGGCAGAGCGCGACCTCGATGTGATGATCCAAGTCAACGTCTCGGGAGAGGAGTCCAAGGCCGGGGTGACGCCTGACGAGGCCCTTGACCTGGCGTCGGCCGTCCAGGCGCTGCCGGGGCTGACGGTGACCGGCTTCATGACGATTGGGCTGAACTCGCGCGAAGAGGCGCCGGTGCGCGAGGGCTACGCCGCCCTGCGCGCGATTCGCGACAAGGCGCTCATCCTCAGCGAGCGAGGGACGCTGGATCTGTCGAGCGCGTGGGAGCTGTCGATGGGCATGTCCAATGACCTCGAGTGGGCGATCGCAGAGGGCGCGACCATGGTGCGCGTGGGCACCGCCGTGATGGGTCGCCGCGACTAGTTGTCAAGGTCACTTGACATGTCCCGCGATGTCAAGCATCCTTGTCATGTCAAGGTCACTTGACACTCGCGACAAGGAGAACACCATGGACAACCCGACCGCCGCCAAGCTCGCCCCCCTGTGGGTGGCACTGCTCGCCTTCTTCTTCATTCGCGGACTGGGCAGCGACGCATTCACCGAGGTGAGCACCTACCTGGGCATCCTCGCGGGTGCGGCCGTCGCGCTCACCGCGTGGTTCATCGCTCGCAAGCGTGGGCGCACGGAGGGCTGATGCGCAACGACGTCCGCGAACTCAGGGAGCGCAGGGGCCTGTCTCAGGCCGCGCTCGGCGAGGCCCTGGGAGTTTCGCGACAGACCGTGAACTCGATTGAGACGGGAAAGTACGACCCCTCTCTCCCGCTCGCCTTCGCCATCGCCAAGCTTTTCGAGACCACCATTGAGGAGATCTTCCATGTCGACTAAGCCCACGAGCCTGCTCGCCAAGATCGCCGGACTCGTGTCTGGCGCCGCAGCACTGACCATCATCGCGATCGTCGCCAATGCGGCAGGCCGCGAGGGCTTTGCCCGGGGTGCAGTCGTGGGCGGCGCGATCACACTGCTCGCCATTGCCGCGCTGTGGATTCGCGGTGCGCGCGGAGGCACGGCAGCGCGCCTCGCAAGCGGCCTTGCCGATGAACGCGAGCGCGGCCTGTCCCGCGAGGCCGGCGCCGACGCAGCCGGCGCGATGATCGTCGCCGGAGTCGCGGGTGCGATCTGGTCGCTCTACGACGCCCCTGCCATCGCGGTTGCGGGAATCGTGCTGTGGGCCGGGCTGCTGACCTTCCTTGTCAGCCTGTTCATTCGCTCTCGCCGCGGCTGAGTTCGCGCACCCTGTCGAAACCACCAATCGCCGTTCGTAGAGTGGAACATGACTAACTATCTGCTTGCGATGTACTACCCGCAGTCCGCTGACGCGGTGCCCGACAACCTCGACGAGATCATGGCTCGCGTCAATGCGCTCACCGACCGCATGCGCGACCAAGGAGCGCTCGTGTGGACCGGCGGCCTCGATTACCAGGCAAGCGTGGTCCGCGCAGGCGAGCCTCCGCTCGTCACCACCGGCCCGTACCTCGAGACCAACGAGGCGCTTGGCGGCTTCTGGATCATCAGCGCGGGCTCGCCCGACGCTGCGCAGGCTTGGGCTGCCGACGCCAGCGAGGCGACGGGCCTGCCTATCGAGGTCCGCGCCTTCCAGGGCTGATTCGCCGGTTTAGGCGAGGCTCACCTTCCTAGCCTGGCTTCGACGGCGTTCGTACGCTGGTGACATGGACGCCGCCCCGGAATGGAATGGACCTGACGAAGACAAGGTCACCTCACGGCTGAACTGGCTGCGTGCGGGCGTGCTCGGTGCCAACGACGGCATCGTCTCGATCGCCGCGCTGCTCGTTGGTGTGGCGGCGGCGGATCCTCCCGCTGGAGTCATCGCCACGGCCGCTGCCGCAGGCATTGCCGCTGGCGCCCTGTCGATGGGCATCGGCGAATATGTCTCGGTGTCCTCGCAGCGTGACGCAGAACGAGCACAACTCAAGCGCGAGGCGGCATGGCAGGCCGCGAGGCCCGAATGGGAGCTCGAGCAGCTCGTGCGACTCAACATGGAGACCGGCATGAGCGAGGAGACCGCTCGTCGTGCCGCTCAAGAGCAGCACGACCACGATCCCCTCTCGATTCACGCCAAGATGCATCTGGGAATTGACCCCGACGAACTTGTGAATCCGTGGCAAGCGGGCCTTGCCTCGCTGATCGCGTTCACGGCTGGAGGCGCCTTCCCCCTGCTGACGATGCTGCTGTTCTCGGATTCCCTGAGGATTCCCACGACGTTTGCGATCGTCATCGTGGCGCTTGCCGTCACCGGGTGGACGTCGGCCCGCCTTGGTCACGCAAACCGACTGCGCGGCGTCGCCCGCAACGTGGGCGGCGGCACCCTCGCCATGGTCATCACCTACGGCGTGGGCTCGCTCTTTGGCGCGGTTGTCTAGGGGCTAGGGCACAAGACCTATCCACTGCGGCGTGCCAAAGCGACTAGCGACGAGTCCGCGCGCCTCCATGTATTCCTCCTGGGTGACGCCGCCGGGACGGGTGTCATAGCGCGTAGCGAAGTAGCTCAGGAGCGAGTCGATGATCGCCTCTCGCGTCATTCCCGTCTGGCTGCGCAGCGGGTCCACACGCTTGTTGGCGCTCGCGGTGCCCTTGTCGGAGAGCTTCTCGCGGCCAATCCGCAGCACCTCCGTCATAGCGGTCGCGTCGATGTCGTACGCCATGGTCACATGGTGCAGCACCGCCCCAGAGGCGTAGCGCTTCTGCGCCGCCCCGGCGATCTTGCCCATGGGCGAGGCAATGTCATTGAGCGGCACGTAGTTCGCGTGAATGCCCAGCTCGCGCAACGCGCCAATGACCCAGTCGTCGAGGAACGCATAGGACTTCTCGAAGCTCAGCCCTTCGACAAGTGAGGCGGGCGCATACAGCGAGTAGGTGATGGTGTTGCCAGGCTGGATGAACATCGCGCCGCCGCCGGAGACGCGTCGGGTGACGGTGATGTCATGCTTCTGAACGCCAAGGGGGTCCACCTCATTGCGGATCGACTGGAACGAGCCGATCACCACCGCGTTCCGCTCCCATTCCCACACGCGCAGGGTGGGTCCGCGGCGCCCCTCCCCCACGGCCCGCGCGAGCACGTCATCGAGCGCCATCTGCAGGTGCGGCTCGCGCGGCTTGTCGTGGATGATGTCGAACTTGTGGTCGTGCCAACCGGTGGCGTGGCCAAGGGCACGTCGTACGGCAATCGCCACAGCGTCGGGCGTGAAGCCCACCATGGTCGCCTCAAGACCCAACGCGACGGCCACGCGTGCCTGGAGCTCCGCAACGCTGGCCGACGCTGGCGCGCCAATGAGCGACGCGTTGACGTCATGGATCGCCTCGGCGGGCTCCAGGAAGAAGTCGCCCGAGATGATCGCCTCGACGATCTCCTCGCGGTCCTCGTCGAGCTCGATATCGGCGACGACGAGCTTGCCGTCGGGGACCTTGTATTCGCCGTGCATGGTCCCCATTGTGCTGTGGTTTACGGGTTAGGCGTGACGTCCAGCTTCAGCAGGCCGTAGAGCAGCGCGTCGGTGAGCGCCTCCCACGAGGCCTCGATGATGTTGGGGCCAACGCCAACCGTGCGCCACGACATGCCGGTCTCGGAGTCGACCGTGGTGATGAGCACGCGCGTCACGGCGTCCGTGCCGTGTGCAGCGTCCATGATGCGCACCTTGAAGTCGACGAGTTCGAAGCGAGAGATCTCCGGGTACACAGCCGTAAGCGACGTGCGCAGCGCGTGGTCGAGCGCGTTGACCGGGCCATTGCCCTCGCCCACCGTGATGGAGCGCGTGCCGCCCCCAGCGTGGAGCTTGATGACCGCCTCGGCGTCGGCGTCGTTGGGGTTGCCGGGCGCGGAGGAGACGCGAACACGCCACGACTCGACCTCCCAGTACTTGGGCGCCTGCCCCATCTCGCTGCGGAGCACCAGTTCGAAGGAGGCGTCAGCGGCGTCATAGGTGTAGCCGGCAGCCTCCGCGTTCTTGATGCGCTCGGTCACTCGACCCAGCAGCTCTCCCTGGCCGCTGAGGTCGAAGCCCAGCTCGCGGCCCTTGAGCTCGACGGACGCGCGACCCGCCATCTCCGAGACCAGCATGCGCATGTCATTGCCCACGTACTCGGGGCGAGTGTGCTGGTAGAGGTCCGGGTCCACCTTGATCGCGGATGCGTGAAGGCCGGCCTTGTGTGCGAACGCGGAGGCGCCAACGTACGGCTGGCGCACGAACGGCGCAATGTTCGTGATCTCGGAGATCGCGTGCCCGATGCGCGTCGCC
>CALALQ010000148.1 GCA_937925595.1 uncultured Demequina sp.
CGACTCGACCTCCTGACCGCCAACTGGCTCTGGGCAACGTTGCCGTGGGTGCGACAGAGCAGTCGACATATCTGCCAGGGGATGCCCGGCCGGAGTACCACGTGGTCTCGTCTTCGGATGAGTAGTTCTTACGTGGTGACGAGGCGGAAGAGCTGTGCGCCGGGTTGCCTGGCGCCGGACCCGCTTCCGGTCCTGGTCAGCTTGCCGTCGTCGTCGTTCATCGCGGGCGCAGCCGGAGACCACTTGTCCACCTTGCGACGTCGGGGTTGCACGGAGTGGGTAGCGTTCGCGGTGAGGCGGGCGGTTTGAGCTCGGAACTCCCCGGACCGTCTGCCCACCCAGGTGGGCGGCTCACCCAGACCCCGTGGGCCGCCTGCTGACCGAACTCGCGGTGGCCCTGCAAGGCCCTACTCCGGCAGGGCCGCCTGCCCGGCAGCTTATCGACGGGTCGCGGCGAGGTACGCGGCATGCACAGCCTCAAGCGTGGGCTGTGAGGGATTGTGCATTCCGGACGGTAACGGCTACGCAGTGAGTGCGGCGCGGATCCGATCGAGGCCGGCGGTCGCAGCCTTGATGTCGCCACTGTTCAGCGCATCGAGGAGTGCGTCGTGTCCCTTCGTGAGCTCGTCGGTGCTCACATCCTCCGGGAGTTCTGCGCTCCCCAGTCGGACGAGGTACTGCGCCGACAGGATCGCTTGCCGCAGCGGCTGATTATTGGACGCCTCGGTGAGCGCGTTGAACAGTTCGATGTTCGCGAGCGCAGCCTTCTTGCGGTCGTTGCTCTTGGCGGCCTTCTGGAACGCCGTGGCCTGCTGCTTTGCCGCTTTGAGGATGCGTGCCGGGACTTTCGCGCCGGTCTCGTGAATGATGCCGCGGAGAAGCGCGTCCCAGACGAGCCAGTTGTCACGAACCTGCTCGGGCGAAATAATCGCGACTCGCGTGAAGCGGTTGGGTTCGGCCTCCACTACGCCGATCGAGCGGAGCCGCTGCAGGGCTTCACGGACCGGCGTTCGCGAGATTCCCAGCTCGCGGGCAAGCGCGACATCGTTGGTGCGCTCACCTGGCTCGACCCTGCCGTTCAGGATCGAAGTCAGGAGCTCGGCGTACAGGTTCTCGCCGACCGTCATGCGCGACGTCGAGATGGAGATGTCTTTCGCGAACGATCCCGTTGAGCTCATGGGGCCAATATAGCGAATGCAGTCCAACCGTGATACTGGCCACCACTTGCCCAACCGGCCACCTGCACCGGGCACCTGCACGCAGTCATCGCCACGAGATACTGTCGAGAATCAAGGCGACTCGCTCGGGCTCTCCGCCTTGGAAGAGCCACTGGACAGGCGTCTGCTGAACACCATCGAGCTCTAGCTCTTCCTGCGGGGTCGCCATGAAACCAACCACGCTGGCGAGTGCCCAGCCGCTTGGAAACGACGCAACTACTGTGCTGATGCCGGGCACGAGAGGTCGCGCCGGCTCATCAGTGAACTGCCAGGTTGGGTAGCGCGTTGCGCCTTCTATCTGAACCGCGTGCAGTCGGCCGTCGCCGTTCATGCGGTGAAGCGTCGCAGGCCCGACCTGCAGCCTCGTCATGACCTCATCGGCGGTTAACGTCGCGTGCAGGGCTGCGCTCTTCGTTGCCTCCATCCTCTGGCCGAGTTCGCCTCGGTCGATACGTGCGTACGATGCCGTGAGCTCCTCGGCGGTCAGGCCCGATTCAGCGATCAAGAAGGCGGACTGCTCGTCAGTGAGCCCGTCGCGCTGCAGCCGTTGCGATAGGTCCATCGTCCCTTCGCCCTCGCCTCCACGCTCGTCGCCGCGCGTCGTTCGCGACGGCTCGCGAGTCGTGTCCTATGTCGCCCAGCCTAACTCGCTACCTTGCAAACGCACCTGCTGGGTCGCGAGAGGTGGGTGTTCACCACTCAGCGGACGCAGAGGTGAGCGGGCGAGCGATCACCTTCCCCGAAATGCGATCGAGGGATAGCTCGATCTCGGTCTCGTCGTCGGCGAAGAGCAGAAGAGCAGTGGATCTGAGCGCAACTTTGAATCGCACTTCCCCGTCGTCGACGATGTCGAACGAGAACACGCCTCCGCGCCCTACGCTGCCAATCTCAGAGCCATTCCAGAAGATCCTCACGCGAGGGTTGACGGCGAACACCTCCGGGTATCCATACACCGTGACACGGCCCTCAAGAAACTCTGCTGCGCCGCCCATTTCGGCCGGAGCGGAATATCGCATTCGATCCGGTTCCGTCGACCGTCGCCCACTGCGCGTTGCGCCTATCAGGAAGAAGCCCGCAGCAGCCCCGAAGATCAGGATCGTGTCGAGGCCGCGCGCCACGCCGCGGGCGACTGTCCACCAGCCCCCCGGCCCGTCTCCCCAGCCGCCTGTGGTCAGCTGCACGATACCGGCAACCGCAAATAAGCCACCGACGACGAACAAGAAGACCCTCACGAGGGGAGCATATCCACCCGACCTCGCCCACGCCTCGCCCCAATTCCGGGGGCGATGCACTCGAACCGAGCCCCTTGGTAATTGATCGGGATCCCACCCCCAAGCCCGCCACCGAGACGGCTTGCCGTCGAGCTCGGGAGCTGCCGAGCTCGCGTACTGCCGAGCTGGCTAGCTAGCCAGCACGCTAGCCCGCCGCCGGGCTGGCTTGCCGCCGAGCTAGCTTCTCAGCTCGCTGGTGCCTGGGGAGCAATAGGACCGCCGCGACCGTGTGGCTGCGCACCCGCGGCGGTGCTGGGGCGGGCACGGCCCACCCCGGGAGTGGATGTGAGGACTTGAACTACAGCCCCGGGGCGATGCCGCCTCAGCCGTACCCACCCATACCCAGAAAAGAGATACACCATGTCCATCCGCGATCTTGTTTCCCGTTACCTGCGCCGCGTCGGCATCTCCGGCCTCGCCGTCGCGATCATCGCTTCCGGCCTCATCGGGAGCGAAGCACTCCTCAGTCACCAGGCTGCAAATGCTGCGCAGCAGACCATCGCCGAGTCGTGCGATGCGGCAATCGCCGACGCTGACAAGTCGCTCCCGCAACTCACCAAGGCCCTCGAGGCCGCCGGCGCCGCGCAGGCCACTGCGGCCGACGATGTCATCGCTGCGGTCGTTGCCGAGTCGCAGTCGTTCGCGGCCGCCGCGCTCTTCTCCGAGTCGTCGTACGCGGGCGGACTGGTGGCGCTGGATCAGGAGAGGCAGAACGCGCAGCGTGTAGTCGAGGTGCTCAAGAACCCCACGTGCGAGACCCGGGGTGACGCAGCCGAGATTCTCCGTGCGATCAACCAGGCCGGCAACGCCTCTCGCGCGATCATCCCCGCAGCGAAGACGCTCAGCGAGGATGTCGCGACGTTCACGCAGAAGGAGACCGACCGCATCGCGGCAGCGAAGGCCGCCGACGACGAGCGCCAGGCCGCCGCCGCCGCGGCGCGAGCGGCCGAAGCCGAAGCCGCGCGCATCGCAGCCGAAGAGGCAGCTGCTGCTGAGGTCGCTGCTGAGGAAGCTGCAGCCGCGGAGGTTGCGCAGCAGCAGTGGGAAGCGCCGCCGGCCTCGAACGCCGCTGAGCGGTCGGCACCGCCCGCCGCAAGTTCGGACGTTGTATGGGAGACGTGGACGGCGAATGTCGGCGGTCAGGATGCCATTGACGTATGCACCGGGGGCCTGAGCGACATCACGGAGTGGAGCGCCTACTACGCCTTCGGGCACGGCCGGTACCTCGGGCTGCATAATCATTGCGGCGGCGCTCCGAACCTCAGCCTCGGCATGGGGAACATCGTGAAGATCGACGGTGTCCGTTACAGCGTCGTGGGGTCCTACGTGATCCCGCGCCCTGACGGCCCGCACTTTTCGCAGAGCTTGACCTACTACTACACGCAGGTCGCGAACCTCGGCGGCGACGTGAACATCCAGACGTGCTACTGGGACATCAACCAGGGCATGCGTGTCGTCGCGCTCGACCGCGTGTAGTCTGCCCGCCTCAACCGAAGACCCCGAGCCATCACGGCTCGGGGTCTTTGCTTTTGCTTCGCACGCCACGTCGCTCAGGGGCGGTACGGCCGAAGATCGATGCCGCCGACGTCCTCCAGGTAGCGGAACGACGCCTGCGTATAGGAGTCGGGGCATCCACGCGGGTCGCTGAGGTAGGCGCCCTGGCCGCCAGCCAGCCACCTCGGTAGGGCGAGAGCGGTCAGCGTCAGGAACGGTGACTTGCCCACCTCGCCCGCGCGGTAGGCCGCGACCTGCACACACGAGGCGATTGCCTCGAGGGAGGGGCCTACATCGCCCGCGGCGTGGCCGAGCATCGCTCCGCCGGCCCATGATCGGTCGGCTTCGCCGAGCTTGAGTTCCTCCGGCAGGCTTCCACCGTTGGTGAGCGAGGTCATCGCGATCACGTGGGTGTACTCGTGCAGCATGACCGACCACAGGAGGTACCGGCCATCGGGACCGGTGAGACTGTCGAGCCAGTTCGCGGATACGAAGATCGCTTGTGGCGCTGCCCAGAGCACATAGGCGGCGGCATGTTTCTGCGCGCCGACCACGGGGTCGGCGAGGATGACTGGGACCACGTCGCCGCCGGGGAACGCCATGAGGAACGCCTCGGCCTCGTCCACGCTGCCGACCCAGTCGGCGTACGGCTCCGCAGCCGGCGCGGAGGCCGCGACTGCGACTCTGGGCGGGGGCGTTGGCGGTGATCCGTTCCCGAGTGTGAGTGCGAGCAGAGCACAGGCCAATGTGGCAATGGCGACTCGTCGGATGGACATGGGCATCAACTCCTGAGGTGTTCGTGGTGACGACTCATTGGGTGGGACCCACGGCCGCGGTGAGCGAGGAGGGCAGGCGAGGCGTGGGGCGCGGGGCGCCGGGAATGCGTTGGAGCCCTCGGTACTGCAACGCCGGGTGGCTGAAACGGGTGATCTTGTAGATGTCGTTGCCGCTGTAGTTCTGGTTCATCCAGTCGCGAAGGTCGTACCTGTAGATGAGCAGCTCGGGAGCCCGCATCTTCGATCCGGTGTGAACCTGCTTGTCTCGCTTGTCGCATTGCCACATGGCGCTCGACTGCACGAGCGGGAGGATCGAGTCGGTGAACGAGCGCTGAGACACGACAACCGCGAAGGGATCGGCCGCACGGAACCAGGCAGAGAAGCATCCGTAGAGGAACTTGAACGGGAGCAGATCCCAGGCGAACTGCGCTTCGTGTTCATGCCAGAACTCGGTCACAGGGTCGGCACGCTCTTCGACCTGGGCGCTACCACAGCCGCAGGCGCGAGCATCGAGCACGGACTTCGCCGTCTCGAGCGCGGTTTCCAGCTCCCGGATCAACGAGCCCCTCGTCAGGACATCGGTCAAGTCCGAGAGAGCCTGCTGTATGCGCTCTTCGAGGTGACGACGGTGGTGGGATGCTTTGTGGTCGACGAACGCACGACGGATCATCGGGTCATCGACGAACCACTCGCCGCCCAGCCGCACGCTGAGGTGCCGGAACTGAGCGTGCAGATGCTTCTCGACGCTCATCGGGGCGTCCGGGATCGTCGCCACGAGCCGGAGCTTTGACACCGACCCGGTCTGGAGCGAGCGGAGCCGCTCCAAAGGATCCGTATCCGTGTAGCCGATCTTGACGGCGCGTTCGGTCGGGTTCTGGATGAGGTAGACGGTCATCGAGACTGAGTCCTTTCAGGAGATCAGGCGGCGAGCTCTGCCGCGACTTCCTCCACAGAAGGAGCCACGGCACCGCCGGGAATGCGAACGATGCAGTAGTAGGACGACTTGACTTCGCTGGGGATGCACTTCTTGAGCCGGTCTCGGCCTCCGTAGTTCTGGTCGCTCCATCTGGTCAGGTCGTACTCCGCTACCAGCGGCTCTGGGTGCGAGAGCTTGTTGCCCGTCCGAGCCTTGTGCCGGCGTCCGCCACCCCAGCGGTCGCTCGCTTCGATGAGCGGTGCCAGCGAGTCGGCGAACGCGGTCGACCCGACCGGAAGCCCCGAAGGGTTCGTGGAGCGGAACCACGAGACGTAGAGGTCGTGCATGAATGGGAACGGCACGAGATCCCATACGAACTGGCTTTCGAATTCGTTCCAGAACTCAACAACGGGGTCGTTGTTCTCGCGCAGTTCGCCGAGCAGTCTGAGGCTGGCCGCGGGCTCGCTCAGCTGGTAGTACGACGGCATGTCGAGCAGCACGCGCTTGAGCACGTACTGCAGCACGTCTGGTCGAGCCATGAACTCGTGCTTGATCTCACGGCGCTCGATCGTGCCGACGAACCGCTTGGTGAACGGCACGGGCAGGAACCTGCGCAGCAGGCTCTCGGACTTGTCCTTGAACTTCGGCAGCGCGTTCAGGCACTGGATCATGAACCCGAAGTGCTGATGATCGACCGCACGGAGGTTCTTCCGGGTCACCTTCACTCGATCGCCGGTGATGACCGCCTTCACGGCTGCCGACCGCTTCATGAACTCGCCCACATCGTTCTCGTGGCCGAAGATCGGTCCGCCGCGCAGCAACTCCTCGAGTCCGAACGACTCCGAGAAGTCGGCGATCGCCATGGGGATGGAACCGTCCTCTCCCATGAGGTTCTCGAGCATCTCGAGGATGGTGCCCTTGCCATTCGAGCCGCCCGGCGCATAAAAGAGGGCCGCCTTGTTCCAGCGGACGTACGGCCGGACGGTCGCGCCGATGATCTGCCACAGCAGCTCAGCCACCTCGGGATCGTCGAAGAGGTCCGTGAGCCAGGTTTCGATCTCCCACTCGACGCCGTCCTCGTGGTGAAGCACCGGCGAGGCGGCGTCCTTGACGAGGTCAGTCCGCACCTTGTTCAAGAAGACGCGACCGGGACTGAAGGGCAGGAGCTCGCGCGTCTTGTAATTGAAGACGCCGTTGTTGACCGGCACGAGATCGCGGTCGGTGCACTGAGTGAGCTCTGGTGCCGAACGAAGCAGGATGCTCCGCACTCGTGCCCAATCGGCTCCATCCATCGTCATCCAGTAGCGACCGGCGAGCGCCTGAAGTTCGAGCTCGACGGTCGAGTAGGTACCGAAGTGAGGGCTCGCCTGGTCATCGACGTAGAACCCCAGAATCGGGTTCGCCCGTCCACTCGCCCCGTGGGCTGCGACGATCCGCACGACGTTGTGGAAGCCCATCAGGAGCATGGCGACCTGGATGGGAGCGAGCGCCTTCAGCAGCCGGATCTTGTCCTCTCGGTCGAGTGACGTGTTCACGATCCTGAGCTCGGTGTTCACCAGCCCGATGAGGTCGCGGCGAACGGCGGACGCATCGGGAACGGGGTGGCCAATGAACTTCGACACGTACTCGTTCGTGACCTTGACGACGATGTCCTCGGCCACCAACGTCGCGCCGACTTCAGCTTCGGTGCTGATCCGCGGGTCGTAGTTCTGGGCGGAACCGCTGGTTCCTGGTACAATATCTGTAGACATTTGGTCGATCTCCTCTTGCTTAGATCTGCCTGGTGAGGGTCGTCGAGTTCCAGCTCGACGGCCCTACTTTTTTCGGGTGGTGGTG
>CALALQ010000149.1 GCA_937925595.1 uncultured Demequina sp.
AGGAGCATTTGCAGCAGCCGGATCGTTGCATCCTTGCTGGTCGGCTCATCGACGCGCGGGTTCGCGATGCATCGAAAGCAGCCAATATCCTCCTTGCAATCGCAGGACTGAAGTCGCTCCAGGGACTTCTCAATGAGATCTTCGATCTTGTCAAAGGCTCCGGTTGTGAGATCGACGCCGTCGTACACATTGTCGTAAAGGTAGATGACGGCATTTCCGTCCTTCAGCACCTCGCTATACGATGAGAAGTCTTGGATGTCGCATGGACCGCTGATTGTTGGAAACAGGCTTGAAAGAAGCCGCTCACATGATGCCAGCGCTGAATTAGCCTGCCTGCTGCCGAGCTTCAGAACTGCATCATCCCACATTCCCTTCCGAATCATCACCTGTGTCGCGACCGTGGGCAGAGTGTGCGCCGGCATACCCGCCGATCCCTGCCACTGCTGAACGACCTTGCCTGAGCGGTCCTTTTCAACGACGGCAACTATGTATTCGGTCACGTCGATGTCGGCTGTCGCAATCGTCAGTTCAGCATAATCGGCGACGGAATTGCGGCGTTTCAGCCGGATCTGCTTCTGAATAAAAGGACTCGTCTCGTTCCACGAATATTCGCGGTCGAGCCGGACGATCTTCTTCCCCTTGATCACGTCCTTGACGCGATAGCCCACGCCGCCATGCCGGTAAATGGCGTTCCGATAGGCCTCGCGAAGCAGATGGAACTCATCGATCTCGCCGATTTTGTCCGAACCGCACTCCAAGCTGTATGAGCCTTCGCCCATGCTGCGGATGTTCACTTCAGAGTGTGGATCAGACCGGTAGAAGATGTCGTCGTCGAGAGCTCCGCTGGCTCGAAGCTCAGCAACCGTCTTGATCGCCTCTCCGAGAGAATCGAGGTGAAGCCGATCGTCTACGCCACCGACTTCATTTACGGCGCATGCGTAGTGGCAGTACACCACCCTGCGATTCGTGAGGTTCAGAGCCAGAGGCTCATTTTCTTTTGCGAACAGCTCGCTGGGGTGCGCAGCGTAATATGAATCAATCGGCGTATCGGCAGGGATGAGGATGATCGCCCCTTCTTTTCCCGCACGAGCGACGCGGCCGGCGCGCTGCCAGAGGCTCATCATGCTGCTTGGGAGCCCGATGCACACGACGACGTCGAGAGCCCCGATGTCGATTCCGAGTTCCAGAGCGCTGGTAGAAAACACCAGTCGAACCGACTTGTCACGCAAGCCAGCCTCGATGGATTCTCTCTCTTCAGCCGAAAGCCCGGCCCGATAGACTTTGACATACGGCAACTCGTCGTCCTTTGATGAAAGGACGCGAGCCATCATTCGTTCGGCCGCCACTCGGCTGGGACAAAAGGCCAGAACGCTGAGACCCTGTTTGGCCAGGCCGAGGGCCAGTTTGCGCCCGAGATCGTAGAAGTGATCACCGCTGCTCAGCATCCAGAACTTCTTCTTCCCCTGGATGCTACCGTCGTTCTCAGGCCCGACTTCGACAAAGGGAAGCCCTGTCAGCTTTTCGAGATGTTCGCGCGGCTCGCGAATCGTGGCTGAGGTAGCGACGAAGGTCGGCGACGAACCGTGCAGTTCACAGATCTGACGAAGCCGTCGCAGAACGTAGGCGACATTGGTTCCGAAGATTCCGCGGTACTCATGACACTCGTCGATGATGACGTATCGAAGTCGCGAAAAGAACCTGGCCCATTTCGGATCGTGGTGCTGCAGAATTCCGATGTGCAGCATGTCCGGGTTTGTGAGTGCGATTTGTACCTGCTCGCGAACTTCGTTGCGGTGCCCCTGTGGCGTCGAACCGTCATATCGGCTGATCATGTGGGGGCGAGATGCAATCCGTTTCGCAACCACGTCAATTCGCATCGCCGTGTCACGCAACTTCGAGTACTGGTCATTGGCCAACGCCTTCTGAGGGTAGATGAAGAGTGCGCACGCGTCTTGGTCGCGCAGGATGGCATCGAAAACTGGAGCGGAGTAGATCAGCGACTTGCCGGATGAGGTCTGCGTCGCAACAACCGTGTTTGTGCCGGCCAGAATTTGGCCGATCGCCATGCCCTGGTGTCGGTAGAAGCCACTTGGAAAGTCCGATTCCAGGAGTGATACAAGTCCCGAATGTAGCCCGATGGACGAAACAGGCAGAAAGCTTCCACCGGTCGGACCCGTGGCTGCGGGGTCGTGATGAACAGCGAGGTCACTCTGCTCCGACACGAACTTTGCGACGTGAGAAATGACGGGGATTGCTGTCATGTGGTGCTCCTCGCCATCGAAGGCGTGGTCCTAGCGTAGCCGTCGCTCCAGCGAGAGCTGTTGTCCATGTTTACAGAACAGTGAACGGCATAATGATAACCTCACAGTCATGCGAGAACAAGCCGCCGCCAATCAGTCCGTGAGGCGTTCCCAGAACTCTTCGAAAAGCGCCAGCTTGGCCTCATCGTGTGTCGCATACGTCGTTCGCGAGAAGTCGCCATCGACGCTGAAGCACCAGCGGCCGGGCTTGAACTTCGCGGGGAACACGACAAGGTTTAGTCCGTCGACGTTCAGATAGTGGTTTCCCTTGTGCGACGTCCGCCATTTTCGACTGAGCCACCGCGCTTTTCGTGAGGCCTTCTTTCGCAACCGCCCCTCCTGCTGGCGGGGATTCACGTAGTCACCAGACATCTTTTCAGCGCAGACGCAGCCCGCCTCAACGACCCCGTCAAACTCTGGGTGCTCCATCATGTGAACAAACCGGATGCGCTCGTTCCCGCACATCTGGCAGGTCGCGTACTCCGTTTCATCCTCCGGCTGACCATCCGGGCGGATGTCTTCAACGCCGACGCAGTGCCAGCCCCGGTGCGGGACGCCGGCCTGACTCCAAAGTCCGGTGTTCGTGGTTGCGGGCATGATGTCGGTTTACTCCTTTGGCAGGATCACACTCAGTCGGCTGCCGCCATATCTCCGTCGTCGAACAGCCGACGCTGGGGATCACGGGGCGGCGTTTCCTGAACGACATTCCCCATTGCGAACAGGAACTCAGAATTCGGGTCGTGCTCGCGAAATCGCCGCTGGGCCAGTTCGCGATTCTGAACGGCATAGCAGTAGACACAGCCATGCGGGCACGTGTCGTATTCGCCGATGTCGCGCGAAGCGAAGCACCCGCATTCTTTCCGGGCTCCCCGCAGTTCCGCGCGAATCTTGCGGCCGGAGACTTCTTCGAGGCGACGAGCGTCGATGCAGCGAGCTTCGGCTGCGCCGGGAACGATCAGATCCGGTTGGGTGCAGATCGTCAACTGCATCCCATGCGCCCGGGCGACCGCGATCAGGTCAATCAGCAGGGCACGCTTCTCTTCGAGTGACGGGTCGTGCCAGGTGAAGTCGAAGGCCCCCGCCGCCCAGTTCATGTTGCGAAGGGTCTTCTGGTAGAGGTTGGCGAAAGACACCACGACCTCGTCCGTCACGCCTTCGAGCGCCGCACACAGGGATTCAAAATTGGACCGGTGAAAGTCGGCCGGCGTGAGCGACGAGAAGACAATCGTGTCATAACGCCAGACACAGACCCGCGGCCCGTAGGTGTCGGCCACCTCGCGCAGGTGCCGGACACTTCGAGTCGCGTCCACCACCGAGTATTCAAGGGCGCGGGGATAGGCGTTGATCGTGTGCTGAATCACGAATCGATATCCCCGCTCATGGACCTCTTTGAGTTGAGGGATGAACGGGGCGATGTTCTTTGTCCAAAAGATGATGCCATCAACGTCCCGCAGGTCGAGCGACACGCGACTGATCTGCTTCCGGTTCCACGGATTCACCATCTTGCAGTACCCGGCGCGGAGCCGGTTCATGAACCACTCGCCGTAGAACGTGGGAATGTCGGTCTTGTAACTGGCGGAAATGATCATCCCGCATACTCACTGCTTTCGGCAGACGCGATAGCAGACATTGCTCTGCCGCTTCGGCCACCCGAACTTCGAATAGTAGGGTTCCAGGTCACGCTTCTCCTCCTCAAGGGAAAACGCCATCGACGTAGTGCTTCCGTTGATGCGAGCCACACCATGTGCGGCCGCCATCGAGTCGAACCATCCTGCAAATTCGCCGGGAGCATCATTGTTATCGATGAACAAGAAGTGTGCTCCCTGCTTGGCATTCTTGAAGCAATACTCAAAGAACGCTTGGGCCTGGGCCTGAAGACTCCAGACTTCTGAAAGAAAGTAACTGAGCGTGAAGAGATCTGCCCGGAGGTATTTGTGGTATCCCTGCCA
>CALALQ010000150.1 GCA_937925595.1 uncultured Demequina sp.
TGCGTCGCAGAGATGGGCCCGTTTGCTCCCCTCAGTCGGCGGGGCGGGTCTCGGTCTTGTAGGCCACCGAAAGCCTGGCGTCGGCGGCTGGTGGCGCCGACGAATCAAATAATGCCCGAGGTGTGCTCGCGCTGATACCAACATTGCGCCCGGACTCCCCGGTGAGCCCATGTCGTCCGATTCGGCCCGGGCTGCTCGGTATCAGGCCGCGCGGCCCCGGACGCGCCACGGGCCACCTGGTGAGACAGTGCGGCAGCCATTCGGCCGTCGCGCTCGTGGATTTCCTCTGGCTTGCCGTTCAGGTTGTCGGGTAGGCTTCCAAGCTTCCGAGGGGGAGTTTTGGAAGATGGAACCGTTTGATCCGCTGAACGTCGAGAACATCGGCGTCACGCTCGCAGTCGAGCTGCTCGAACAGCCGCTGCGCCCGCTGCCGCCCGACCGATTCGTCGGCGCGGGCGTCTATGCCCTGTACTACACCGGGAACCATCCCGCCTACGCCGACCTCGTCGGCCTGGACGGCGGCGTGGGCGGCTCGAAGTACCCGATCTACATCGGCAGCGCGGTCCGCGAGAACGCCAAGCAGGGCTTCAACCCGAGGACTACCTCGCAGGCCCGCATGTGGACGCGCCTGAAGCACCACGCGGAATCGATCCAGGGCGTGGTGGACGCCGGGCTCGACCCGGACCTGCGACTTGAGGACTTCCGGTGCCGCTACCTCGTCCTCAACGACGCGTACATCATGCTGGCCGAGTCGGTCCTGATCGCGACCTTCCGCCCCGCCTGGAATGGCATGGGGTTCGGGAGCAAGGTCGTCGGCGTGCGGCGCGAGGGTCAGGTGGCCTCGCTTTGGGACTCGCTCCACCCCGGTCGGGGCGGACGCCCGGCGGGTAACGCCGAGCGCGGTCAACTCGCCCGCGATCAGATCGCAGCCAGCATCGAGAAGCTTGGCACGGAGCCGAACGACCCTCGTTCGGCCAAGATGATGGAGAAGATCAAGCGCTTCCTCTGAGGCTCTCGTGCACGCGGTTCACGACCGCGTGGGCTAGCCGCGTGGGAACGGCGTTCCCGAGCTGCCGCATCGTCTCCGTCCACGATCCGTGCAGGATCATCTGGTCCGGGAAGGTCTGTAGCCGCGCGCTCTCGCGAATGGTGAAGTAGCGCACCGAGCCGTCGGTCCGGCGCAGCATGTTCTCGCCGCCGGGTACGCCGTGCACGCCGGCCTTGAGGGTCTTCGCCGGCTCGTCCATCGGGCTGCCGGTGTGCCCGGGATAGCTACGCGCGCCGGGCTGGAAGCGGTGATCCGCGAACGCCCTCGCGGCCAGAACGGGGTGGAACTCGGGATCGGGCAGGTCCGCGATAGCGTCGCGCACCGTCAGCCACGGCGACTGCACGGGTTCCTCGCGCAGGGCCATCGCCCGCGCCTTGCCCTTCGAGTCGCTGGGGCGGTTCTTCTTCGCGACCTTATGCCGGTCCCAATACTCCTCGGAGCGCCACTGCGACCATAGGAGCGCGTCGTGCGAGTGCGTCGCTTCGGGGAAGTGCCACTCCACGCCCGTGTCCGAGCGGAAGCCCACGATGAGCACGCGCTCCCGCTTCTGCGGTACGCCGTAGTTCGCCGCGTTGAGCACCCGCATGACGACGTTGTAGTGCAGGCCCTTGTACTTGCCGCGGGTCTCGTGGTCCTCAAGACGGACTAGGTGGTCGTGCCACGTCTCCCGCGCCTTGGCCGTCAGCTCAGGGTGGCGCAGCTGAAGTCGAATGTATTCGAGGTAGTTGGCGAAGGTCGCGCGAGTGAGGCCTTTGACGTTCTCGAAGACGAACGCGCGCGGCCGCAGCTCCCGCACAGCCCGGATGGCCTGCGGGAACATGTCGCGCTCGTCGAGGTAGGCGCGGTGCAGGCCGCCCATCGAGAACGGCTGGCACGGGGGCCCGCCCGTCACGATGTCGATGGCCCCGGTGAGGTCCGAGAAACTGACCTGCCGGACGTCGCCCTGGATGAGGGGCCAGCTAGCGAAAGGCTGCAAACCTGCCTTCTGATTCTCGCGGATGGTGTCGCACGCCCACTGGTCCCAATCGACCACGAGCTGGGGCTTGAAGCCCGCTTGGCTGACGGCCATCCCGAGTCCGCCGGCACCTACGAAAAGTTCTACTGCGTTCATGGGTCAAGGAACTCTCTAATCCTACTCTTGAGTGCCTCGGCGTCTCGCACCTGGCACTCCCAAACTGTCATCACTTCCCAGCCCAACTCCGCCAGCCGTGCGGCCGTCCTGGCGTCGCGCTCCTCGTTCGCCGAGAGCTTCGGTAGCCAGAAGTCCAGCCGCGACTTCGGGACTCGCGCCAGCCGGCAGGCGGGGTCGCCGTGCCGGTGCCAGAAGCAGCCGTGCACGAGGATCACCTTCCGACGCGCCGGGAAGACTAGGTCGGGCTTCCCCGGCAGGTCCTTCCGGTGCAGACGGTATCGGTACCCCATGCCGTGCACGAGCCGTCGCACGACCAGCTCCGGCTTTGTGTCGGTCGAGCGCACTTTGCCCATGCGCTCGCTGCGTTCCTGCGGCGTCAGGGTGTCCATGCGTCCGTACCTTCATGTCGCTGCCGGTCCGGTTGGGTGTACCGAGCTTACGCCCCGGGAATCTCAGCCGAGGAGATTCCTGAACCATATCGCAAGGCCGCCCGGACCGTCAGTACCGGCAAAGCAAAAAGGGCAGCCTTTTGGGCTGCCCTTTCCGCTTTAGGTGGTGCCGGAGATAGGAATCGAACCTACGACCCCATCATTACGAATGACGTGCTCTACCAACTGAGCTACTCCGGCGGAAACCTGAAACTTGTTCAAACCGTGTCCGTACAACCTTGCCATCGGACCGCTGGCGGCCCGAAAGCCTTGTGCCGCATGCCTTCTGCCTCCGCCACCACGACAACCGCGTCGTGATTACGAATGCGCCGCTCTACCAACTGAGCTATTCCGGCAATGCCCGGACGCTGGCGCGGCCGGGTCGGGAATTCTAACGGGTCGCGGCCGGGCAGGCCATAGCGGGCCTGCGAACGCGGG
>CALALQ010000151.1 GCA_937925595.1 uncultured Demequina sp.
GACCGACGCGCGTCCGGGCCCGCAAGAGACTCGAAGGCTGCTCAGAGGTGGGCGCCGCACTGGTTCCTGACCTGCCCGCGTGGATAGCAGAGACTGTCCGAGGCACTCATTAGGCTGAATCCAATTCGACACGACCCAGGCGGAGGAGAAATCAAGTGGGGTACGGATTCACGCTCGGGGAACTGTTCTCGGGCCCTGGGGGGATGGCCCTGGGCGCACACGAAGCAGCTCGGGCAACGGGGACCCCCCTGCGACATGGCTGGGCGAATGACTATGATGCGGATACCGTCGCGACGTATATCGCAAACATCAACGGCGCCTCTCCGGAGTCGGTCATCTGTCAGGATGTGCGGACGCTCGACATCGAGGCACTCCCTCACATCGACGGCTTTGCGTTCGGATTCCCTTGCAATGACTACAGCCTCGTGGGCGAGAATCGTGGCCTGAAGGGCGAGTTCGGACCACTTTTCGCGTACGGAATTCGCGTGCTGGAGCACCACAAGCCCGAGTGGTTCGTAGCGGAGAACGTCAGCGGGCTCCGAAGCTCCAACAACGGCGATGACTTCGCGCACATCCTTGAGGCCATGCGAAACGCTGGCCCGGGGTACACCCTGACGCCTCACCTCTACCGATTCGAGGAGTACGGCGTTCCGCAACGTCGCCATCGCATTATCGTCGTCGGAATAAGGAGTGACGTTCCGGTCAGTTTCACGGTCCCCGCCCCGACGCACCCTAACCGCAGCCAATGGAGGTCCGCCGCCGAGGCACTCGCTGACATTCCAGTCGATGCCGCCAACCACGAAGTCACGCGCCAGTCCGCGACCGTGGTGCGCCGACTCGAACTGATCGATCCCGGCGAGAATGCCTTTAACGCGAAGCGGATGACCGATGAGCTCAGACTCAAGGTGAAGGGCGCAACGCTCAGTCAGATCTACAAGCGGCTGCATCCGAACCGCCCCTCCTACACGATCACTGGTTCTGGCGGGGGCGGGACCCACGGATACCACTGGGCGGAACCGCGCGCCCTGACGAATCGCGAGCGGGCGCGTATTCAGACGTTTCCGGACGACTTCAGGTTCGTGGGGCGCAAAGAGAGCGTTCGCCGACAGGTCGGTATGGCAGTGCCGCCCGAGGGCGCGTTCCACATCTTCCGGGCGTTGTTCCGCACGTTCCGCGGGGAGCCCTATGAAAGCATCCCCGCCAACCTCAGCTCTGCTGGCGCTCCGATCGAGCGCAGCGCAGTCGCAGGAGGCGAGCTGATCGAGACAGCCTGACCAATCTGGTCTCGTCCCGTCTGCGAGCCATCCCGGGGGCAACGGCGCCTCCCTGCATCCACAACAGGAGTGAAATGCACATGGAACCAAGCGATCAGTTCAAGATGGCGCTTGACGCCTACGAAGGGATCCTCGCGGGGCAGAGCAATCGACAAGGGTCGGGGGCTGAAGATGAAGCCCGTCGGTTTGTCGAGATGATGATGCCGGGCTTCAGCGTTGTCTATGAGGAGTACCTGACACGCCAGCGCCACATGGTCGAGACGATTCGGTTTGGAGATCTGGTCAAGAAGGACGGCGGCTACACATCCTGGTACAGCGGGCCGAGGTCAGCAGTCGGCGTGTGGCCCCGGTACCGTGACGCGCTGCAGGCCAAGCTTCCGAAGGCTGCGGCGCAGGATATCGACGCGTCCACGTCGCGCATCCTCTCTCGTTGCGCGAACCCCAAGGAGCCTGGGGACCGGCGCAAGGGGCTGGTGATCGGATACGTCCAATCGGGCAAGACAGCCAACTATGCCGGCTTGATCGCGAAGGCGGTGGATGCGGGCTATCGGATCATCGTTGTTCTCGCCGGCATGTACACGAATCTCCGCGCACAGACCCAGATTCGACTGGAGACGGACCTGGGTGTGACGGACGTGTCCGCAAGGACGGGCACGGCATGGCACCCGCTGACCGACAAGGACTCTGACATCGGCCCGAAGGCCGGAGTGAGCGTGGTCACAGGCACCGAGAATGTCGCCGTCCTCATGGTGGTGAAGAAGCACGAGCGCCGACTGGCCAACGTCGCGGCGTTCCTCAAGCGAATTCCAGAGGAGGTGCGACAGCGTCGCGGCGTGCTCATCATCGATGACGAGTCCGATCAGGCCACCCCAAACACACAGAGCGAGCGCGACCTGGTCTCCACCATAAACCAGCGTGTTCGCGATATCTGGAAGGAAGTCCGCACAGGCACCTACGTCGCCTATACCGCGACGCCGTTTGCGAACGTCTTCATTGATCCAGACGATGCTGAAGATCTCTACCCCGAAGACTTCGCGATGGTGCTGCCAAAGCCGGACGGCTACATGGGTGCGGACAGCTTCTTCAATGTCGCGCAGACAGCAGACGCTGATGAGGACGAGGCGATCTACTCGCTGGCCCGAGTAGTGGAGGCGGACGAGGCAGCGGAGCTGGGGCCCCAGAGCCGTGACCTAGCAAGCTTCGAGCCGTCAGTCACCGAGTCGCTGGACGACGCCATCCGATGGTTTGTGCTGGCCACCGCGATCCGCCAGATCCGCGTCGGGCACCCGTCCCACTCGTCCATGTTGCTTCACACCTCCCACCGGGTCACCGCACACGAGCGCCTGAAGGACGCCGTTTCGGACTTCACTGCGACACTCGCACTCAACAGAGAAGCCGAGGAGGCGGCGTTCAAGCGGGTG
>CALALQ010000152.1 GCA_937925595.1 uncultured Demequina sp.
GAGAGCTCCTCGTAGCCGGCCTCTGCCCGAGCGTGGAATGCGTCGCGGGCCGCGGGGGGCACATGAGTCTCAGCGCTTGAGTCCTCTTCCGACCAAATGTCGGTCGTGAGCGGCGCTACGTTGAAGTCGCCGGCAATGAGCGCGGGAGCGTCCGCCCACTCGGCCGCCGCGCTGCGCAGCTGGGCGAGAAACTCGAGTTTGTAGGCATAGTGGGGATCCTCGATGGCGCGCCCGTTGGGCACGTAGACGCTCCACACTCGGTAATCGCCGCACGTGGCGCCAATAGCTCTCGCCTCGACCAGCGGCTCGCCACTCTTGGCAAATCCCGGCTGGCCGGCGAATTGCGTCTCGATGCCCTCGAGGCCGATGCGGGACGCGATCGCCACGCCGTTCCACTGATTCAGCCCATGCGCGGCGACCTCATAGCCGAGTGCCTCGAACGGCGCGAGAGGGAACTGCTCGGGCTTGCACTTGATCTCCTGCATCGCGAGCACGTCGACCTGCGAGCGCTCGAGGTAGTCGACAACGCGATCCACGCGCGCGCGGATCGAGTTCACATTCCAAGTGGCGAAGCGCATGTCTCTACCGTACTGGGCGGCCCCGTCCTCGCCGCCGCCGCGCGCGAACGGGATTAGTGTCGAGTCATGGCAACCGCATTGGTGACTGGAGCGTCGGCCGGGCTTGGCGAGGAGTTCGCATGGCAGCTGGCCACCGCGGGCCACAACCTTGTGGTGACTGCACGCTCTCGCGACAGGCTCAGCGAACTCGCGGACGTGGTGGCAAGCGCCACTGGCGTCTCGGTGGAGGTGCTGCCGGCGGACCTCGCGACTGAAGATGGCAGGCGGGCCGTCGCGGATCGTGTGGCCGACGCTGACAAGCCGGTGAGCCTGCTCGTCAACAATGCGGGGTTCGGGTTGGGCAAGGACTTCACGCAGACTTCTTGGGAAGACGAGAAGGCCCTACTCGATGTGCTGGTCACGGCTCCCCTGCAGCTGACTCACGCGGCGCTGCCCGGGATGGTCGCGCGCGGCCATGGGGCCATCCTCAACGTGTCGTCGGTGGCTGCGCATCTGTCCAACTCGACGTACTCGGCGCATAAGCGCTGGGTGGTGGAGTTCACCGAGGCGATCGCAGGCCAGCTCAAGGGAACCGGCGTGACCGCGACCGCGGTGCTGCCTGGCCTCACGCGCACCGAGTTCCACGATCACCCTGGTCTTGAGGCGATGAAGGACCGCTACTCGGAACTCGCCTGGCTGTCAGCTGAGGAGGTAGTGGCCTCCGCGCTCGCGGCGGTGCGCCGCGGGGCGGTGACCGTGACACCCACCGTCAGGTACGCGGCAGTCGGCGCTCTCGCCCGACTTGCCCCAGCGTCGGCCACCCGCAGGCTGCGCAGCCGCCGGTCTCCAATCTGACGTGAGCCGACCAGTAGTCTTGGCGCCATGACGACGCCTCGTGAACGGCTGCAGGAACTCATCACCGAACTGGCAGTGGTGCGCGGCCGCATCACGCTCGCTTCCGGTCGCGAAGCCGACTACTACGTCGACCTGCGCCGGGTGACGCTGCACCACGAGGCCGCCCCTCTCATTGGGCACCTGCTGCTCGATCACCTCGAGATCAACGGGTACGGGCCCGCGGACATCGACGCGGTGGGCGGACTCACCCTTGGCGCCGACCCTGTCGCGACTGCGCTGCTGCACGCGGCGGCCTCACGCGGCCTCGCACTCGACGCCTTCGTGGTGCGCAAGGAGGCCAAGTCGCACGGACTGCAGCGTCGCATCGAGGGACCCGATGTCGCCGGCCGCACTGTGGTCGCCGTCGAGGACACCTCCACCACCGGAGGTTCCGTGCTGACGGCTGTCGAGGCGCTGCGTGAGGCGGGTGCCAACGTCGCGGCCGTCGCCGTGATCGTCGACCGCGACACCGGCGCGCGAGAGGCGGTCGAGGCAGAGGGCCTTCCCTACCTCTACCTGTACTCCCTGGCAGACCTCGGTCTCGAGTAGCCCGTGCACCGGCTCAGCGCCCACAACGTCCTCGCCTGGATAGGTGGCGTGGCGACCGTGATTGCACTGGGCGGACTCCAGTTTGGATACTTCGAGGGGCCCGTTGGCGTCATCATCATCGCTTGCGGTGTGCTCGCCGCGAGCTATTTCGTCTTCGACAAGGTCAGGGCGCATCAGCATTCGACGGCGATTCGCGAGTTCGCCGAGCGCCACGGCTGGAAGTACACGGGCCACGCGCCAGGAATCACGACGCGGCTGAACGGCTTTCCCTTCGGCGTGGGCACCCACCGCCACGTGGACGACTGCATCACCGGCAGGTACGGCGGGTTCGACTGCTCTCACTTCACCTATCGCTTTGAGTACCGGATGGGTCAGGACCGCGCGGCCGAGCAGGTGTTCACCATGACGGTGGCGACTCTCGAGGTGCCCGTTGACCGACTGGACTTGGTTCCGGAGGACGGTGCGTCTCGCATCATGAGCGCGATCACTGGCACGGACATCGACCTCGAGTCAGCGGAGTTCAACCGCTCGTGGCGCCTCATGAGCCCCAACAAGCGCTTCGCGGTCGACGTTGTGGATCCGCGCATGATGGAGCACCTGCTGCGCTATCGACTTCCCGGGGTGGCCGTGCGCATCGAGAGCAGCTACGTCATTGCGTGGAGCGCGGGTTACGGGATGCTCGAGGACATCGTGGCCCGGCTCAACCTCGTCACGGGCATCGCTTCTCGCATGCCAGCGCATGTGGTGAGGCGATTCTCAGAACTGGATGAGCAGCGTCGGCAAGAAGAGGCTGAGCGCTGGGCGGCCGCGCCCAGTTGGGCGACCCAGCCAGGCGTTCTCAACTCGCGCACCTACACAGGAATCGACGTCAGTGGAGACGACGATCGGGATGGTGGCGTCAAGGGACGCAAACGGTAGAGTCAAGGCAAGGACTCGGGAGGTCACAATGGAGTTTTTCCTGATCGGCATCGGCGTCGTCATCCTCGTCGTCGTGCTGTGGGCGATCGGCGCGTACAACGGCCTGGTGCGCCTGCGCAACCTGGTTCAGGAAGCCTGGCACCAGATCGACACCGAGCTCCAGCGTCGGCATGACCTCATTCCGAACCTCGTCGAAACCGTCAAGGGCTACGCCGCTCACGAGCGGGCGACCTTCGAGGCGGTGACGCAGGCGCGTGCTGCGGCCTCGAACCCCGGCATGTCTCCCGCGGAGCAGGCACGCACGGAGAACGTCCTCACCCAGGCCCTTGGCCGGCTGTTCGCCGTCGCCGAGCAGTACCCGGACCTGATGGCGAGCCAGAACTTCATGCAGCTTCAGAACGAGCTCACGAACACTGAGGACCGTGTGGCCGCGGGTCGCCGCTTCTACAACGCGAATGTGCGAGAGCTGAACACGCGGGTCGAGACGTTCCCCATCTCGATCATCGCGAACATGTTCGGCTTCACTCGCGCCGAATACTTCGAGACAGAGGACCCGAGCGCCCGCCAGGCGCCCACGGTGCAGTTCTAGCCGCGCGCCCGTCATGGACCCAGAGATCGGGCGGACCGCCGTAGGCATGGGCGGAGTCATGTTCGTGGTGCTGCCGCTGCTGTTCGTCGGCATCATCGCGCTTGGCATCTACTTCGCCGTCAAGGCATTCAAGGAGGCTAAGCGCCGCAAGGCAGCGATCGCTTCCGTCGTGGCGCAATACGGGCTTGGCTATCTGCCGGAGGATCGCGAGCGGACGCGCTACTTCACGAGTACGCCATTCGGCATCGGTGACAACCGCCGGGCGCGCGATGTGGTGTGGGGCGAGTTCGACGGTCGCGCTTTCGAGACCTTCGCGTACAGCTACGAGACCGAAACGACGGACTCCGACGGCAACACCACGACGACGACGCACCGCTTCCAGGTGACGTGGGTGCCCCTGCCCGCGCGGCTGCCCACCCTGCGGCTCACCGCCGACAACAAGCTCAAGCGGCTTGGCAAGAAACTGGGCGCTCGCGACCTCGACACCGAATCACATGAGTTCAATCAGCGCTGGAAGGTCTGGTACCAGGACGAGCGCGTTGCCCACGCAATGCTCACGCCGCGCATGATCGAGCGCTTCCTCGCTCCCGACACCGCGGGTCGCGGCTACGTGTTCGAGGGCAATGCGCTCTTCACCTACAAGCAGGGAGTGAGCGACCTGGCCGACATTCGCGAGGTCGTGTCGCGCCTGCACGACACCGTCGACTTGGTGCCCAAGTTCCTCTTCGAGGATCCGGTGCCAGGTTCCTCGACCGCGAGCGTCTAGCCCCGCCCGCCGCATCGCGACCCTCCTCCACACAAATCGAGTCACGGGCCGCGCGTTCAGAAACGTTTTCCCTGGTATCTGACTCGCAGCGTGGCGAGCTGGGCGGAATTGTGTGGAGGAGGGCCGCGGTTAGGCCGCGGTTAGGCTGCGGTTAGGCGGCGGTCTTGCGCTCGCGGCGGTGCTTGATCCACTCGATCACCATGGGCAGCACCGAGACCGCGACGATGAGCACAAGGGCCACCTCGATGTTGTCGCGCACGAACGCGTAGCTGCCAAGCCAGTAGCCGAGCAGCGTCACGCCCACGGCCCACAGCACGGCTCCGATCACGTTGTACTTGATGAAGTGCGAGTACGGCATGCGACCGATGCCCGCCGCGACGGGGATGTAGGTGCGCACGATCGGCACGAAGCGGCCAAGCACAATCGCGCGGCCGCCGTACTTGTCGAAGAACGCGTGCGTCGTGTCGATGTGCTGCTGCTTGAAGATGCGCGAATCGGGCCGCTTGAAGATGCGCGGCCCCGCGGTGCGGCCGATTCCGTAGCCGATCTGGTCCCCGACGAAGGCCGCGACAAACAGCGCGAGGCATGCGACCCACAGCGGCACCTGCAGCGCGCCCGTTCCCACAAACAGGCCCACGGTGAACAGGAGCGAGTCGCCGGGAAGGATGGGAAACAGCAGTCCGGTCTCGATGAGCACCACCACGCAGATCGCGACGAGCGCCCACACGCCCCAGCGCTCGATGAAGCCGTTGATGAGGATCTCAGGGTCGAGCCAATCGGGCCCGAGCATCGGCACAGTGGAGGCGATCACCCGGATAGCCTACGGGTGTGACCACCGAGCCCTCTGCGAGCGACGACACGCGCAACGTGATCGACCGCTACAAGGGCTGGCCCATGGACGCGATCATCGCTGACCTCGACGCGCGCCGCCACCCGTTCCACATCGCGATCGAGAACTGGCAGCACGACTTCAACATCGGCTCCGTAGTGCGCACCGCCAACGCGTTCCTCGCCAAGGAGGTGCACATCATCGGGCGCCGACGCTGGAACCGGCGAGGCGCGATGGTCACCGATCGCTACCAGCACGTTCAGCACCATCCGACCGTCGAAGAGTTCGTCGCCTGGGCGCGCGCCGAGCAGCTCCCTGTCCTGGGAATCGACAACCTCCCTGGCTCCGTTCCGCTCGAAACTTACGACCTGCCAAAGGCGTGCGTGCTGGTCTTTGGCCAGGAGAGCGTCGGGCTGTCTGATGAGGTGAGGGAGGCGGCCGACGCTGTGCTCGCCATCGCCCAATACGGCTCCACCCGCTCCATCAACGCGGGTGCCGCGGGCGCCATCGCGATGCACGCGTGGGTCCGCCAGCACGCGGACATCGCCGCGGGGCACACGGGCGGGACATGAGGCCCATTTCGGCTCCTGCGGATATCTGACAGAATGGTGGGCGGTTCCATCCACCCAATTGCAGGAGTTCCGCATGGCAATCGCCACCCCCGAGTCCTACAACGCGATGCTCGACGCCGCCAAGGCTGGCGCGTACGCGTTCCCCGCCATCAACGTGACCTCGTCCTCGACGGTCACCGCCGCGATTCAGGGCTTCGCTGCCGCTGAGTCCGACGGCATCATTCAGGTTTCCATCGGTGGCGCGCAGTACGCCTCCGGTTCGACCATCAAGGACCAGGTGCTCGGTTCGGTCGCGCTCGCGGCCTACGCCCGCGAGGTCGCCGAGGCCTACGGCGTGACCATCGCGCTTCACACCGACCACTGCCACGCGCAGTACGTCGACTCGTGGCTGCGTCCCCTGCTCGCGATCTCCACGGAGCGTGTTGCCCGTGGCGAGCAGCCCCTGTTCGTCTCCCACATGTTCGACGGCTCCTCGGTGCCGCTTGAGGAGAACCTCGTTCTGTCCGAGGAGCTTCTTGAGCTGTCGCAGGCCGCTCGCACCGTTCTCGAGATTGAGATCGGCGTCGTTGGTGGCGAGGAGGACGGCCACGCAGCCGAGATCAACGAGAAGCTGTACACGACCGTCGAGGACGGCCTCAAGACCGTCGAGCGCCTCGGCGCCGGCGAGAAGGGCCGCTACCTGACCGCCCTGACCTTCGGCAACGTGCACGGCGTCTACAAGCCCGGTGCCGTCAAGCTGCGCCCCGAGCTGCTTGGCGAGATCCAGGCAGAGGTCGGCGCCAAGGTGGGCAAGGACAAGCCGTTCGACCTCGTGTTCCACGGCGGCTCCGGCTCCACCGCTGAGGAGATCGCCACGGCCGTCTCCCACGGTGTCATCAAGATGAACATCGACACCGACACGCAGTACGCCTACACGCGTCCCGTTGCCGACTTCATGTTCAAGCACTACGACGGCGTCCTCAAGGTCGACGGCGAGATCGGCAACAAGAAGGACTACGACCCCCGTGCATGGGGCAAGCTCGCGGAGGCTGGCATGGCCGCCCGCATCGTCGAGGCCTGCGAGCAGCTCGGTTCGGCCGGTAAGAAGATCTAGACAATGCGATCGTGACGGGAGCCCCCGTGGGTCGCAAGACTCGCGGGGGCTCACGCACGTAGAGGGAGGGCACGAATGCCCGGAGCAGTAATCGTCGGCGCCCAGTGGGGCGACGAAGGCAAGGGCAAGGCAACGGACCTGCTGGGTTCGCGCGTCGACTACGTCGTGAAGTTCAACGGCGGCAACAACGCCGGTCACACGGTGGTCATTGGCGACCAGAAGTTCGCCCTCCACCTGCTGCCGTCCGGCATTCTCACGCCCGGTGTGACGCCGGTCATCGGCAACGGCGTTGTCGTGGACCTGCGCGTGCTGTTCCAGGAGATCGACGGCCTCATCGAGCGCGGTGTCGACCCCTCAGCGCTGCTCATCTCCAATGCCGCGCACGTCATCGCGCCGTACGCGCGCACCCTCGACAACGTCACTGAGCGCTTCCTTGGCAAGCGCAAGATCGGCACCACCGGTCGCGGCATCGGTCCTGCCTACGCAGACAAGATCAACCGCCTCGGCATCCGCATCGGCGACCTGTTCGACGAGCAGGTGCTGCGCGACAAGATCGAGGGCGCACTGGTCGCCAAGAACCACCTGCTGGTCAAGGTGTACAACCGTCGCGCCATCACCGTCGACGAGGTTGCCGACGAGCTGTTGAGCTTCCGCGACCGCCTCGAGCCGATGGTGTCCGACACCTCGCTCGTGCTCAACAATGCTCTCGACGAGGGCAAGAACGTGCTGTTCGAGGGCGGCCAGGCCACGATGCTTGATGTCGACCACGGCACCTATCCGTTCGTGACCTCGTCCAATGCGACGGCGGGTGGCGCGTGCACCGGCTCCGGCGTTGGTCCCACAAGGATCGACTCGGTGATCGGCATCGCGAAGGCGTACACCACTCGCGTTGGCGAGGGTCCCTTCCCCACCGAGCTGCTCGACAAGTGGGGCGACCGCCTTCGCGACGTTGGCCACGAGTTCGGCACCACCACGGGCCGGCCCCGACGCTGTGGCTGGTATGACTCGGTCATCACCCGCTACGCGTCGCGCATCAACGGCCTCACGGACATCGTGCTCACCAAGCTCGACGTGCTCACGGGCATCGAAGAGATTCCCGTGTGCGTCGCGTATGACGTCAACGGGGTGCGCTACCAAGACCTCCCGCTTGACCAGGGCGCCTTTGCCGCGGCTGAGCCGGTCTACGAGACCTTCCCGGGGTGGGACGAGGACATCTCCGGTGCCCGCACCATCGAGGACCTTCCCGCCAACGCCCGCGACTACGTGACCGCAGTCGAGGAGCTGAGCGGCTGCCGCATCTCCACGATTGGCGTTGGCCCGGGTCGCGACGAGATCATCCAGATTCACGACCTGTTGCACGAGCGCGGCTGATCCGTCGCTCCGGTGGCGGGTGTCGGTGGCTGGCCATAGCATCGGCCCCAGGAACAGGATCGTCCTGGTCTTGCCCTCTGCCTGGTACAGCTGCACCTGGGCCGCCGAAACGAGCACTCCTGCAATGAGACCAGCACATCGGGTACTTCCTCGTGGCGCTCACCGCTGCGGGCGCGATCATCGGCGCCCTCTAGACCACAGCTCACGGGAATCGTGACTGCGGGACTGCCTCTGTAGACTCGCAGCCGTGATCATCCTCCTCGTTGGATCCGGCGCGCGCGAGCACGCCCTCGCCAGGGCCCTGAGCCAGGACCCCGCCGTCACCGCACTGCACGCGATCCCGGGCAATCCCGGCATCGGTCAGGTCGCGACGCTGCACGCGGGCGACCAGAACGACGGCGCAGTCGTTGCCGCCCTCGCGAAGGAAGTGGGCGCCGACCTCGTGGTGGTTGGACCCGAGGCGCCGCTCGTCGCGGGAGTGGCCGACGCCGTGCGTGCCGCAGGCATCCCCGTGTTCGGACCGTCGGGCGAGGCCGCGATGCTCGAGGGCTCCAAAGCCTTCGCCAAGGAGGTCATGGCGGCAGCGTCGGTCCCCACCGCCGACTCGCTGACCTGCACCACCATCCCTGAACTGCACGTGGCCCTCACCCGCTTTGGCGCTCCGCACGTCGTCAAGGACGACGGGCTCGCCGCAGGCAAGGGCGTCGTGGTGACCAGCGACCGCGCCGAGGCGCTCGAGCACGGTCGCGCGATCATCGAGGCCGGCGGCTCCGTGGTGGTCGAGGAGTTCCTCGACGGACCGGAGGTCAGCCTGTTCTGCCTGTGCGACGGCACCACGGTGGTCCCGCTGCAGCCCGCCCAGGACTTCAAGCGCGCCTACGACAAGGACGAGGGCCCCAACACCGGTGGCATGGGCGCGTACAGCCCGCTGCCGTGGGCGCCGCAGTATCTGGTCGCCGACGTGGTCCAGCACGTCGCGCAGCCTACGGTCGACGAGATGGCCCGGCGCGGCACGCCCTTCGTTGGCGTTCTCTACTGCGGCCTCGCGATCACGAGCAAGGGTGTGCGTGTTGTCGAGTTCAACGCGCGGTTCGGCGACCCTGAGACGCAGGTGGTGCTCGCTCGACTGCAGACCCCGCTCGCAGGCGTGCTGCTCGCCGCCGCACAAGGTCGCCTCGACGAGGCCCCCACGCTGCAGTGGAGCGAGGACGCGGCGGTCACGGTGGTCATCGCCGCGAAGGACTACCCCGCCTCGCCGCGCAAGGGCGACCCCATCACCGGCATCGAGGCCGCGGAGGCGCTCGACAACGTCCACGTCCTCCACGCAGGCACCAACATTGTGGATCTGCCCGACGCTGGGCCCACCTTGGTCTCCGACGGCGGCCGGGTGCTCTCGGTAGTAGGCGTGGGGCCGGGTCTGGTTGGCGCTCGCGAGCGCGCTTACGCCGGGGTGGAGCTCATCGGCTTGCCCGGCTCTCATCACCGCAGCGACATCGCCCTTAAGGCCGCTGAGGCGGTGGGCTGATGGCGCTCGCGAACATTCCCGAGGCGCCGGAGGTTCCGGGCTGGCGACACGTCTACTCGGGGAAGGTTCGCGACCTCTACGAGCCCATAGAGCCGCATCCTCGCGGCGATGTGGTGCTCGTAGTCGCGAGCGACCGCATCAGCGCCTTCGACTGGGTGCTGCCCACCGTCGTTCCTGGCAAGGGTGAGATTCTCACGGCGCTGAGCCTGTGGTGGTTCGACCAGATCCGCGACATCGTGCCCAACCACACCGTTGAGACCCCCGTTCCGGTGGAGGTCGCGGGCCGCGCCATGGTGTGCCAGCGCCTCGAGATGTTCCCCGTGGAGTGTGTGGCCCGCGGCTACCTCACCGGCTCCGGCCTCGTGGAGTACACGGCCACCGGCGACGTGTGCGGCGTGGCGCTTCCGCCGGGTCTTGTTGACGGCTCCCGCCTTCCGGAACCGATCTTCACACCAGCCACCAAGGCGGAGCTCGGCGACCACGACGAAAACGTCAGCTTCGACAAGGTTGCCGCCGAGGTAGGACTCGAGACCGCCACAACGTTGCGTGACCTCACCCTGCGGCTCTACTCGCGAGCCCACGAGATCGCCGCGTCAAAGGGCATCATCCTCGCGGACACCAAGTTCGAGTTCGGCACGGACCGTGAGGGCCGCATCGTCATCGGTGACGAGGTCCTCACTCCTGACTCGAGCCGCTTCTGGCCCGCCGACGAATGGGAACCGGGCCACGCGCAGCCCAGCTATGACAAGCAGTACGTGAGGGACTGGCTCACGTCGCCAGAGTCGGGCTGGGACCGCAACTCCGGAAAGGCACCCCCGCCGCTTCCCGACGAGGTCGTCGAGCGCACCCGCCAGCGCTATCTCGAGGCCTATGACCGCCTCGCGAAGAACTAGTCCCAACCACTCGCGCCGCGGCTCCGTTCTCACTGCATGAAGACTCGCCGCTGCCTCGTTGCCGTAATTGTCACCGTCGCCTGCCTCGCCGCAGTGGGCGCCGGGCTGCTCTTTGTGAACCTCAACGTCTCCCCGGGCTCCACCAACTACGCGAGCCGCATCGACGAGGTCGTGTACTACCCCGCGTGCGGCAACGAAGTGCTTGAGTTCGAGGGTCGCACCTGGTATCCGATTGTTCGCGAGAACTGGCAGCCGCCGCATGACCAGGCCCTTGGCGTCACGGGCGGCGCGGGCATCGCCATGACCGTGCCGATGGTCGCGGCGCCGGGCCCCGGCGACGATGTGGGCACTCTGTACATCTGGAACACGGGCCGCGCGTATTGGGCTTCGGACAACGGCGATCTCGCGACGTGGCTCACTCTGGTGCCGCAGTCCTACAACTGGGTGTGCTGACGAAGCGCCGCCGCGGAGCGCCCAAGCGCGCCCGGTAGACTTCCGCCCATGGCCACGATTCTCGTCTCCGTCATGCCCAAGCCCGAGATCCTCGACCCGCAGGGCAAGGCCGTCGGCGCCGCCCTTGCGCGCCTTGGCTTCGACGGGGTCGAGCAGGTCCGTCAGGGCAAGCGCTTTGAGCTCACGGTCGCCGGAGAGGTGACCGACGCTGTGCTTGAGCGGGTGCGGGAGGCGGCGGTCACGCTGCTGTCCAATCCCGTCATCGAGGACGTCGTCGCGGTGGAGGTTCTGGAGACCGCCCAGTGACCGCACGCATCGGTGTTGTCACCTTCCCCGGCACTCTCGACGACCGCGACGCGCTGCGCGCGGTGCGCATCGCCGGCGGAGAGCCGGTCTCGCTGTGGCACGGCTCCGCGTCCCTTGAGAACGTCGATGCGGTAGTCCTTCCCGGCGGCTTCTCGTACGGCGACTACCTGCGCGCGGGAGCGATCGCCCGCTTCTCGCCCATCATGGAGTCCATCGTCGACGCCGCGAATGGCGGCATGCCCGTGCTTGGCATCTGCAACGGCTTCCAGGTCCTCACCGAGGTGCACCTGCTGCCTGGCTCGATGATCAAGAATGAGCACTTGCACTTCATCTGCCGCGACCAGGTGCTGCGTGTTGAGAACGCTGAGACGGCCTGGACCAGCGAGTACCGCCAGGGCGAAGAGATCACCGTCCCCCTGAAGAACCAGGACGGCCAATACGTCGCCGACGAGCGCACCCTCGACGAGCTCGAGGCGGAGGGCCGGGTGGCGTTCCGGTATGTGGGCTTCAATCCCAACGGCTCTCGCCGCGACATCGCCGGCATCACCAACGCCCGCGGAAACGTCGTGGGCCTCATGCCTCACCCCGAGCATGCTGTCGAGCCCGGCTTCGGCCCCGACTCTGTCGAGAGTGGTCGCAACGGCACCGACGGCCTCGCCTTCTTCACCTCCGCCATCAAGGGCCTGCTCGCGACCGCATGACGCGCCGCGGGGAGGTGATCGCGGCGGTCGCCGCGGCCGTTCCCGCACCCCACGGCTGGCCTGTGCGCGTCGCCATTGACGGCATGACGGGCACCGGCAAGACCACCTTTATCCAGGAACTGGCCGACGCTCTGCGTGCGTTGGGCGTAAAGGTCACCACAGCGTCGGGCGACGATTTTCACCACCAGCGCGAGGTGAGATACCGGCAGGGGCGCCACTCCGCGCGCGGATACCTCGAGGATGCCTATGACTATGGGGCGATGGCGGACAAGCTGCTTGCGCCGCTTGCGCCCGGTGGGTCGCGCGAGGTGCGCCTGCGTCACCACGATCTGGTGAGCGACGCGATCCTCGATGACGAACCCGTGGTGACGCTGGACGGGGACGCGGTGCTGCTTGTTGAGGGGTCGTTTCTGCAGCGGCCGGAGGTGGCTCCGCACTGGGACTTCGTGATTGTGCTCGAGGCGACGAAGGAGGCCTCAGCGCTGCGGCAGGTGACTCGCGATGGGGCCCCGGCGGATCCAGAGGACCCGTATCACGCGAGGTACTTTGGGGCGTATGACATCTATGTCGAGGAGATGAGTCCGCGCGATCGCGCTGATGTGATTGTCGAGAACACGGACCTCACCGCGCCGGTGCTCCTCCGGGGCGCGTGAGGGCGGCGGCCGCCGGTGCCGGCGCTCATGTCCGGCTTTCTCCCTGCCGGAACTCCTAGTGGTCATGGATGTCAGCTGTTCGGTTGTAGCGTGCGGCATTTCTCACGTTCGCGCGCATTTGTGAACGGTTCACGATAGTCTCGCAGGCATGCGACGCCTCATTGCTGTGGCGGCCGCGCTGGCACTGGTGAGTGGTCTCGCCGTGGCAGCCGTGACCGCGTCCCCCGCCGAAGCTGCTGTCCCCACCCTGCGCACCACGCTGAGTTCGTGCAAGGTCTTCCCCAAGGACAACCCGTGGAACAAGGACATCTCCAAGGCGAAGGTCCATCCCAAGTCGGCGAAGTGGGTCGCGAGCATCGGCAAGACCAAGAAGCTGCACCCTGACTTCGGCACGTTCTGGAACGGCCAGCCCATTGGCATCCCCTATGTCACGGTCACCAATTCCACTCCCAAGGTGCCCGTGAAGTTCACGTACAAATCGGAATCCGATAAGGGCCCCTACCCCATCCCCAAGAACGCACCCATCGAGGGCGGAAAGAAGAGCAAGGGCGATCGCCACGTCATCGTCATCAACACCTCGACATGCAAGCTCTACGAACTGTATGCCGCGTACCCCGTTGACGGCGGCAAGTCGTGGAAGGCGGGCTCGGGCGCGATCTTCGACCTCAAGTCCAACAAGCTGCGCCCCAAGTATTGGACCTCGGCCGACGCCGCCGGTCTGCCGATCTTCCCCGGCCTGGTGCGCTACGACGAGGTCAAGGCCGGCAAGATCAATCACGCACTGCGCTTCACGGTGTCGAAGACCCAGAAGGGCTTCATCTCCCCTGCACGTCACTACGCGAGCTCGTCGACCAACGCGAACCTGCCTCCCATGGGTGCTCGGTTCCGCCTTAAGAAGTCGTACAGTTGCGCCAAGTACTCGAAGGAAGTGCGGGTCATCTGCGCGGCCCTCAAGAAGTACGGCATGATTGTCGCCGACAACGGCTCTGACTGGTTCATCTCTGGCCAGCACGACCCACGCTGGAACGACGCAAAGCTCAACGACTTGAAGAAGATTCCTGGATCGGCCTTCGAGGTGGTCTACACCGGCGGCATCACCAAGTAGCAGCCCGACGCTAACTCGCCAAGGCGTCCCGGATCGCCGCGAGCGCGACAAAGGTGGTGTGGTTGAAGTCGGCTCCCAACTGGCTGGGAACCGTGACCAGGAGGGTGTCCGCTGCGGCGACCGCAGCGTCGGCCCGCAGTTCGTCGATGATCTTGTCCGGCTCGCCGACGTAGGTCTTGCCGAAGGTGCCCACGGTGTTGTCGATCTCGCCGATCTGGTCGCGGTTGCCGCCGATGCGCTCCTTCTCGAGGTAGGGGCCGAAGTACAGGCGGGAGTGATCGTCGACGATGGGCATGATCGAGCGCGAGACGGACACTCGCGGCTCGCCGGTATGGCCTGCGGCGGCCCAGGACTCGCGGAAGGCCTCGATCTGGCGGGTCTGCAGCACGTCGAGCGGCTCGCCGGTCGCCTCGAGCACTAGGGTCGACGACATGAGGTGCATTCCCAGTTCGCCCACCTTGCGAGCGGATTCGGTATTGCCCGCTCCGTACCAGATGCGGTCGCTGAGTCCAGGAGAGTAGGGCTGGATGGGGAGCAGCTCGCCGGGCATGACGTGCGCATGGGCGGCTGGCTCCGCGATGCCTTCGCCAGAGATTGCGCGCCGGAACAGCGCGATGCGGGCGGCGGCGTCCTCCACCGGAAGCATGCCGTCGGGAAGCGGATAGCCGAACTCGCCGGGGCCATCGAGAGCCATCTCCGGTGAGCCTCGGCTCACTCCCAACTGGAGCCGGCTGCCAACGAGCAGGTCCGTCGTGGCGGCGAGCTCCGCCATGTACAGGGGGTTCTCGTACCGCATGTTGATGACGCCCGTGCCCAGCTCGATGCGTTCGGTCGCGCGACCCATCGCCGTGAGGATGGGGAAAGGCGAGGCGAGGTTCTGCTCCCAGTGATGCACGCGGATCCAGGCGCCGTCCATGCCGGCGTCCTCGGCCGCCTCGGCAAGACGCACCGTATCGAGCAGGGTCTCCTTGGCGGACCTGACTTTGGAGGCCGGGGCGTTTGACCACCAGCCGAAACTCAAGAACCCGATCCGCTGCATGGTCCTACGCTAAGCCCATGATCACTGTGAATGCCGTGTCACTCGACGATCCGCAGGCTCGAGCGCTCTGGGATGAGCAGCAGGACGAGCTCGCGGAGCGCTACGGAGAGCCGGACACGGCGGCGGACTTCGCGGACCACATGGGGCCCCGGGAGCTCATCGCCTCCTTCCTCGCGACCGACGCTGCGGGCGAGCCCGTGGGAACCGCCCTCGTGCGGTGGTCGCCGTATGAGACGGGGCCGGGTTCGGCGGAGATCAAACGCCTGTACGTGCGTGCGGCGCATCGCGGCAACGGCTACTCGCGGGTCATCATGGGCGCGATCGAGAAGGCGGCATGGCATGCGGGAGCCGTGCGACTTGTGCTCGAAACGGGCGTCGAGCAGCCGGAAGCGCTGAGCCTGTATCGCGCCATTGGGTACTCGGACTTCGAGCGGTTTGGACCATACGAGGGCGACCCGCGTTCGGTGTGCTTCTCGAAGGAGCTGCCCACGCGCGTGCTCGTAGTCAATGGATCGATCGGCGCGGGCAAGACGTCCGTCGCTGAAGGTGCATTCGATGTGCTCGCCGCCCGTGGTGCGAGGGCCGCCATGATCGACGGCGACTTCCTGTGCCAAGCCGAGCCGAACGTCGAAGGCGTCCCGTTCAACCAGGACCTGCTGTTCGCGAACCTCGCGGCGGTTGCCCCGGTGTACCGCTCGTATGGCTATGGCTTCATGGTGATCGCTCGCGTCGTGGAGGACCCGGAGGACCGCGCTCGCTACGCGCAGGCGTTCGCCGCCGCGGGGATGCCCGGCGAGGTCGTGATCGCTCGCGTCACCGCTCCCGAGTCCGAGCGCAAGGACCGCATCGTCCACCGCGACCTCGACCCGGAGTGGCACCAGTGGGGACACGCGCGCACCGTGGAGCTCGAGGCGGTGCTGAGCGATCTCAAGCTTGACGATGCCGTGGTCAGCAACTCGGGGCGTACGCCTCAGGAGACGGCAGAGGAGCTGCTCGCGGCAATCGGCTGGTGATCAGGCCGCGAGCAGGGCGCCGCGCCAGTGCGGCTCGTGCTCGCGGATCCATTGGGCGTCGGACTTCCACACGGTTCCTGCACCCCGGTCCCACAGCTCCACCCACGGCGACTGGCCGGTCACGCGCATCTGGTTGAGGTACTCATACATGCGCTCTGGGCGAATGGGAAGCAGTGGCAGCAGGTCGATGCGCTGCTGCTCCGTGAGGCCATACCCGTCTGCGAAACGGGCGAGGCGCTCTGCCGCGTGCTCGGGGTCGAGGCCGCCCCGCACCAGGGGAGCGAACGCGTGGACGGCATGCGCGATGTCCCACAGCCTGGTCCCTGGCGCCGCGGCATCCCAGTCAATCGCTACGAGTCGCCCGTCGGGCGCCAACACGATGTTCGATGGCGCAATGTCCTGATGGACGATGAGGTCTCCACCTGGAGGCGTGAGGCCTTCGAACCACGCGACACCCTCTGGCGGGACGAAGGACTCGAGAGCGTCGTGCATCTCGCGCATGAACGTGCCGATGCGTTGGGGGTCCAGGGCCTCGTCGGGAGCCTGGGGGTGATCGGCGCGAATGCCGTCGACCCACTCCACAAGGTGGCGGCCCTCCGCATCCCAGCCAAAGGAGCGCGGGGCCCCGCGGAAGCCGACGCCCTCGAGGTGACGCAGCAGGGCGTGGGTCGCGGCCGTGTAGGGATCGGGAGCCTGCTGGCTCACCGCACCACGGTGAATGGGATTGGGGACGGCGGTGTCCGGCACCTCGGGCGCGGGGGTCGCGACCATCGTGACCGTCGTGGGGAAGGCGGGGGCGGCGATGCGCGGCACGGGTCGCTGATGCTTGCGACCGTCCTGCCTCGCGACCACCCATGCGAGACCGTCGAGACTGTCGAGAAGCCGCAGCTCGGCGTCGTCCCTGCTGTGACCCTGAACGGCGAGCATGCCCTTCCAGCCGGACGCCGCGATGACGTGGGCGAGCTTGCGATCCGCCCGGCCGGAGCCATAGGGAAGGATCTTGCGGCCGGTCTCCACAGCGTCGGGATCCATGCCATTGAGGGCGATGGCGACAAGGTGCGGCTGCATGACAGCGAGGTGCTCGGCGAAGTGCGCGATGTGCGCGTGGCCGTGCTGCTGCTGATAGGCGATGCCGACGTTGCGCAGCCCGCGCTCTCCGAGCGCCTCGACAAGCGCTACGAGGTTGCGCGGCTCTCCGAAGAAGCCCAGGTGGTTCGTGAGCAGCACGCACATGCCGTGGGCGGCGGCGAGACGAACCAGCGGCTCGACATGGTCCGCGGCGCGCCAGATCAGTGCGAGCTCCGCTGACTCGTGAAGGGCTGCGGTGGCACCCTCCTCGCCGAACTCGATGGCGACCCACAGGTCGGGGGTCAGGCCGCGGCGCGACGTCTCGGTGACGAACTCGCGAATATGAGGGTTGATGAGACCAAGGCGAGTGTCGTGATCCGGCTCGCCAGCGTCGGGCAGAGGATGGGGCGCCCAGATACCGGCGAGGCTGATCCCCTCGTTGCGCAGGGCATCGAGCTCGGCATCGAACTGCACCACATGCTCGTCGCGCCAATCCCACACGATGTGGCGCATCCCGATGCGGCGCAGCATCTTGGCGCGCTCGCGAGGGGTCCGTTCCAAGGCGTCGTAAGCGACGATGCGCGCGGCTGCCACGTTCGGCCGGTCGCACCACCTGATGGTGGTGTCCCCCCAATCGAACTGCACGATGCGAGGTGGCTGCGCCTCAGTCACGGCCCTCACCGTATCAGTGGGGCCACCTGGGAGCGGGGACGCGCGCCCAGTGCAACGAACTGTGCCTTGAGCTAATCTGTCAATGGCGTCAATGGCGTCAATGGCGTCAATGATTCAGAGTTCAAGGAGGCACTCGTGAGAAATTGGCGCTCGGTGGTTGGCGGCGCGGTGGGAGTAGCCCTCTGTAGCGCGGCACTTGTGGTTGGCCCGCCGGCGGTAGCGGAGAACTCGTGCAATGGACAGGCCTACGTGAGTTACTCAAGCGATCATGCGTGGGTCAAAGATCCCACTGGGTTGTGCCAGTCGGTTGCTGTTCGCCATCACTACTTCGCAGTGGGTTACTGGTACGTGACTCCCGTCAAGTACGTGTACAACCCCACCAAGGGAGTTGGGTATGGGACGTCCCTAGGGGCGCAACTACACCATGCTCAGGCCTGCGCCGCTGTCTACTACCCCTCGTGGAACTGCAATTACGGCAGTTGGGAAGGGCCGATCACCTCTACCTCGTATGTGACCTTCTAGATGCGGCCATCGCCAGTTGCTGTGGCCCTAATAGCGACACTTTCGGTCGCCATTTCGGCATGCACAAGTGAACCGATCCCTCCGCAGTCGTCGGCGACGGTCTCGCCTGTCTCGACGCCTTCGCCCAGCACGGCCCAGCAAGAGGTGATCGTCGCGTTGCTGCGCAGCGACGACGCGAGTCCGACCATGAGCGACGAGCAGCGCGCTGTGCTGATGGCCATTCTTGCAACTGGAGAGGTGACCTTCGAGCAGTACCGGGAGGCTATCAACACCACGCTGCAATGCGCTGTCGACGCAGGCGTGCGTATCGACGGCCCTCGCACCGTAGAACACGGCGGCATACCCACAATCGAGTGGGGCTGGAGTGATCCGGCGCGGCCCGACGGCGATCCCGCGCTCGGCGAGTTCTGCCGTGCCGCGCACTCGCTTGGAATTGAGCAGGCATACCTCAATAGCGACGCGGCTGTTGAGGATCAGAGACGCCAACTAGAGGAGTACAGGCCTCTGATTGTCGCGTGTTACGCGGAGAACGGTGCTCCGCTCGATGAACCGCAGATGGATATCTTCGACATGCTGAATCTGACCGAGCAACTCGCCGGCACCAATCAGTCGCGTGTCGATGACTGCATCAATGCCTTGGATATTCGCGTGGAGTGAGTAGCCTCAGTGCGGCCAACGCGGCTCGGGGACGCGCGCGGAGAGGGCCTTGGCTATCCAATCGAGCCCATCGAGATTGTCGCTGAGGCGGTCCGCGATCGAGTCCATCGTGTGGCAGATGAGGGCGGTGGGGCCGTGCCAGCCGCTCGCCTCGATGACCGCCGCGAGCTCGACATCGCGAGCCCCGTGGCCGTAGGGAAGCACCTTGCCGTCGCCCCAATGGGCGCCCTCGCGCATGCCGTTGAGACCCAGCGCCAAGACGCGATGCTTGACGCGGTTCCACAGGGCAGCGAAGTCGTCGATGTGGGCGTGGCCGTGGTGCTGCATGTAAACGATGCCGGCGTCGGTGAAGCCGCGTCGCTCGAGCTCGTCGAGGATGCGCAGCTGGTTGTCGGGCTCGCCCGCCCAGCCCAGGTGGTTATAGAGCGCGACCGTCATGCCCGCCTCTTGTGCGAGCCGAGCGAGCGGTTCGACGAGGTCGGCAAAGTGCTTCGGGTCGCCTTCCGCGGGGGCCGGGCCGGGTGGGCCGAACTCGAGGCACGCCCACAGTTGGGGCCGCAGCCCTCTGCCCGACGCTGCCCTCACCTGCTCTTCGAGCGCGGCACTGACGCTGCCGTCGGCAACCGGCGCCCAGATCGCGGCGAGGCTCAGGCCGGCCTCGACCAGAGCGTCGGCCTGTGCGCCGAACTGGGGAACGTGCTCCTCGCGCCAGTCCCACGCGAGGCCGTCGAAACCGAGTTTCGACAGGATCGCGGCGCGCTCTTCAGGAGTGCGCTCGCGGTCGTCATAGGGGACGGCGCACCACGCGATGAGTGAGTCGATGAAGGTAGGGCGCATACCAGCATTGTCGCCCTCTTCCAGGGGTGGGGGTTACGGGCGCGCGGACCGGTCGTAGCGGGTGGCGCCGGTGATGGCGGAAAGCACCTGCTCGTAGCGCGTTGACGCGGTCTCGAAGGAGCCGTTGTTGCGGCCGTGACGGATCACCTCGATGCGGTCGCTCACGGCGAGCACGTCATTGAGCGAATGGCTGATGATGAGCACGCCGAGGCCAAGGTCGCGCAGCGCCTGGACGTAGCTCAGCACCTCTGCGGTCTGGGTGACGGACAGCGACGAAGTGGGTTCATCGAGCACGATGATGCGCGGCTCGCCCACGAGGGTGCGGGCGATCGCGACGCACTGACGCTGACCCGCTGAGAGCTCGGAAAGAGGCGTGCGCGGTGAGGTGATCTTGGCGTTGAGCCGGTCGAGGTATTCACGGGCCTTGCGCTCCATGTACTGCTCCGCAAGCAGCCGGCCGCCTTCCTTGACCTCGCGGCCAAGGAAGATGTTCGCGGTGACGTCGAGGTTCTCGGCGAGCGCGAGGTTCTGGAAGACCGTGGCGATGCCGTGGCGGAAGGCATCCGCGGCGCTGGTCAGCGCGAGGGGCTGACCGTCGAGGAGGAGGCGGCCAGCGTCGGGCTGATACTCGCCGGCGATCATGCGAGCGACGGTGGACTTGCCGGCGGCGTTGTCGCCGACGAGCGCAACCACCTCGTGGGTGTGGAGTTCGAGGTCGAAGTCGACGACGGCCTCGACGGCTCCGAAGCGCTTGGTGACGCTCTCCAGCCGCAGGAGTGGTGGCCGAAGCATGGTTGTCAACGCACACCTCCAGAGATGGGAGAGAGGTCAGCGGCTGCGGCGAGCGCGCCGCGCACCTCTGCTTGGGCGCCGAGTTCGGCGCGCACTACCTGAATGGGGTTGTCTCCGCCGAGGAGCACGCGACGGGACACGGCGGCGCGAATCGGCTCGAGGAGAAGGTCCTCTGTGGCGGCGAGTTCGCCGCCGATCACGATGATTGAGGGGTCGGCGGCGACCGCGAGGTTGGCGACGTGGGTGCCGATGAGGCCGCCAGCGTCGGTGATGACCTGGCGAGAGCCGGGGTCGCCTTCGCTCGCGAGACGCAGCAGGTCCGCGAGGGTGATCGAGCCGCGAGAAACGCGCAGCGCCTCGACGAGGGCCTGCGCGCCCACGACGGTGTCGAGGCAGCCGCGAGAGCCGCAGATGCAGATCTGGCCAAGGGGATCCGCAAGCACATGGCCGATCTCGCCCGCGGTGCCGCGAGGGCCGCGGAGGATTTCGCCGCCCACGACAAGGCCGGCGCCCACGCCATACGACGCGCGTATATAGAGGACGGAGTCTGTTCCGCGTCCCGCGCCGAACCGGGTCTCCGCGAGGGCGGCGAGGTTTGCGTCGTTGTCGAACTGCACCGGTCGCTGGAGCCGCGCCTCAAGGGTCTCCTGGAGGTCGACGTCTTCCCAGCCGCGCATGATGCCGGGCACGGCGATCTCGCCGGTCTGCGGGTGGACGGGAGCGGGGAGCGCGACGCCGATGCCGAGCACCTCTTCGAGGGTGGAGCCCAGCTGCTCGACCTGTTCGACGATCAGGAGCGCTACGCGATCGAGTGTCGTGTCGAAGCGGTGCTCTGGGCGCAGCGGAAGGAACTGCTCAGCAAGCACCGTGAAAGAGGTGTCCGCGATCGCGAGGCGGAGGCTGCGCGGGCTGACGTGCACTCCGGCGACGAGGCCGCGCGAATGAGCGAGCGTGACGAGTTGGGCGCGGCGGCCGGACCGCGTGGTGGTGCGGGTCTCGATGGCGCCAGCCTCAAGCAGTTGCTTGACGATTGTGGAGACCGTGGCTGGGGACAGGCGAGTGGCTTCAGACAGCTCGACCTGGGTGAGGGAGCCGAAGCGCTGAATGGCCTCGATGATGCGCGCAGCGTTCGCTTCGCGCAATGCAGACTGCGAGCCTGCCGTCATCCTCAACCGGGCCACAGCGGAGAGCCTAATGGAGCGCGCCGGGATTGGCTACGCCGCTCAAATTCAAGGCGTCGAAACGTTCTTGCCGAGTTCGAGACATGAACGCAAACTGTGGACAGTGATCCAGATCACGTTCTGACCAGCGGTTTGGGGCAGCTCTGAGGGCGCTAAACCGGACAAAATGGGGCATCAACTTCGACTTGTGTCACGAAATGGTTACGCATGGGTTCGAGATTTGACGCCAAGGCTGGCGCGGACTTAGCGTCGTCGCAGAGATTTGCTTACCCACCCGAAACTCAAAGGAGCGTTGGGGACCAATCGTGACAACGACGCACGTGAAGCTAGAGATGCGCAACATCACCATGGAGTTTCCTGGTGTCAAGGCGCTTGATGACGTCACCCTGACGGTGCGCGCCGGCGAGATTCACGCCATCTGTGGCGAGAACGGTGCCGGCAAGTCCACCCTCATGAAGGTGCTGTCTGGCGTGTACCCGCACGGCACCTATCAGGGTGACGTTGTGCTCGACGGCGAGGTTGTCGAGTTCAAGGACCTCAAGTCCTCCGAGCACGCGGGCGTGGTGATCATCCACCAGGAGCTCGCGCTCATCCCCGAACTGTCCGTCACCGAGAACATCTTCCTTGGCAACGAGGTCGTCTCCAAGGGCCTCATCGACTGGGACGAGGCTCGCGTGCGCACCCTCGACCTGCTCGCGCGCGTTGGCCTCGAGGTGGACCCGGCGACCCCCATCAAGCGACTCGGTGTGGGTCAGCAGCAGCTTGTCGAGATCGCCAAGGCGCTCTCGAAGGACGTGAAGCTCCTCATCCTCGACGAGCCCACCTCTGCGCTCAACGAGGAGGACTCCGAGAACCTCCTCGAGCTGCTGCGCGGCTTCCGCGCCAAGGGCCTCACCTCGATCATGATCAGCCACAAGCTCAACGAGATCGCCGCTGTCGCCGACGCGGTGACGATCATCCGCGACGGCAAGACCGTCGAGCGCATCGACGTCACCGATGGGCCGCTCGACGAAGACCGCATCATCCGCGGCATGGTGGGCCGCTCGCTTGAGTCACGCTTCCCCACCCACGAGCCGAACATCGGCGAGGTCTTCTTCGAGGTCAACGACTGGGTTGTCGAAGACCCTGCCCTGCCCGGCCGCCTCATCTGCAAGAACGCGAGCTTCAACGTGCGCCGCGGCGAGATTGTCGGCTTCGCGGGCCTCATGGGTGCCGGTCGCACCGAGCTGGTCCGCTCCATCTTCGGCCGCTCCTACGGCGTGTACCGGTCCGGCTCCGTTCGCATGAACGGCGAGGAGATCCACCTGCCCACCGTGGAGTCCGCCATCGAGCATGGCCTCGCCTACGTTCCCGAGGACCGCAAGACCCTGGGCCTGAACCTGCTCGACACCATCCGCCGCACGGTGGTCTCCGCCCGCCTTGGCAAGATCGTGCGCAACAAGCTGGTTGACGACGACGCCGAGTTCACCGCCGCCGAGGGCTACCGCAAGTCCCTGCGCATCAAGACTCCTTCCGTCAACGAGGGTGTCGTGAAGCTCTCTGGCGGCAACCAGCAGAAGGTCGTCCTCGCCAAGTGGATGTTCACCGAGCCGGAGCTGCTGATCCTCGACGAGCCCACGCGCGGCATCGACGTCGGCGCCAAGTACGAGATCTACGCGCTGATCCAGCAGCTCGCAGACTCGGGCCGCGGCGTGATCGTCGTCTCCTCTGAGCTTCCTGAGCTGCTGGGTCTTGCCGACCGCATCTACACGGTGTGCGAAGGCCGAATCACCGGCGAACTCACCAAAGACCAGGCGGACCAGGAGTCCCTGATGCGCCTCATGACAACCACCAGCCACTAAGGCCCGAAGTACCACTAGAAAGCAGGAATTCCTCCGATGAAGTCCTTGAAGGCGCTGTTCGGCGGCGATGTGCGGCAGTTCACCATGCTGTTCGCACTCATCGCGCTGCTGCTGTTCTTCCAGGTTGCCACGGGCGGCAAGGTGCTGACACCGAGCAACATGATGAACCTGATCAACGGCAACTCCTACGTGCTGATCCTTGCGATCGGCATGGTGATGGTGATCGTCGTTGGCCACATCGACCTTTCGGTCGGTTCCGTTGCGGCGGTGGTGGGCATCATCGTCGCGCTCACTATTCGAGACTGGGGCATCCCGTGGTGGCTCGGCATCCTCATCGGCATCGCTGTCGGCCTCGTCATCGGCCTGTGGCAAGGGTGGTGGGTCGCCTACGTCGGAGTGCCAGGCTTCATCGCGACGCTTGCGGGAATGATGTTCTTCCGCGGCCTCAACCAGTACATCGGCAAGTCCAACTCGGTGCCGGTTCCTGAGCAGATCCAGTGGCTTGGCGGCGGCTACCTGCCCGAGTGGGGCCCCAACACGGGCCTCAACAACTCGACCCTGCTGCTCGGCATCATCGCGATCGCCTACGTCATCTGGCGTGAGTTCCAGCTGCGTCGTCGCGCTCAGCGCATTGGCGACCAGCCCAACTCCGCTCTCGTCGTGGGCATGCGCGTCACGGTGCTCGTGGCCGTCATCGTCTACGTGACGTACCTGTACGGCACCGGCCGCCCCGGCACCTCGTTCCCGGTCCCGGGCGTGCTGCTCGTGCTGCTCATCATCGGCTACCACATCCTCACTCAGCGTATGGCGCTCGGCCGCCACATCTACGCGGTCGGTGGCAACAAGGCCGCGGCGGCACTGTCCGGTGTCTCGACCCGCAGGACCTACTTCTTCGCCATGGCGAACATGTCGGTGCTCGCGGCACTCGCCGGCATCGTGTTCATCGGTCGCTCGACCTCCTCCGGTCCGTTCGACGGCACCAACTGGGAGCTCGACGCCATTGCCGCCGTGTTCATCGGTGGCGCGGCGGTGTCCGGCGGCATCGGCACCGTGACCGGCTCGATCATCGGTGGCCTGGTCATGGCGACCCTGAACAACGGGCTGCAGCTCATGGGTGTTGGCTCTGACGCAACCCAGATGATCAAGGGCCTCGTGCTCCTGCTTGCCGTCGCGTTCGACGTCTACAGCAAGCAGCAGGGAAAGCCCTCGATCACGGGCGCACTCATCGCTGCACTGCAGCGCACCAAGACTTCTCCGGAGGAGCTCGCCATCGTGGCGGCGAACCCGGAGATCGAAGGCCAGGAGGCCGGCCTGCAGACGGCCTCCTCGGCTGGAGACACGACGCATCCAAAGAAGGATGCGCCCAATGGAAGGAATACAACGGAATGAAGAAGCAACTGACGGCGCTGTTCGCCATCACGGCTGCAGGGGCCCTCGCGCTCAGCGGCTGCTCTTCGGAGCGCACGACGGACACGCCCTCGACCGGTGCGACCGGCGCAACCGCGGGTGGCCAGTGCATCGCGGACGGCGCAGCAATCGGCGTCGCTCTGCCCCAGAAGACGTCTGAGAACTGGGTCCTCGCGGAGCAGCTGTTCAACGACGGCCTCACCGAGGCGGGCTTCGAGCCCATCGTCCAGTTCGCCAACAACGGCGTGACCGAGCAGCAGAACCAGATCTCCTCCATGGTGGAGCGCGGCGCCAAGGTCATCATCGTTGGTGCGATCGACGGCTCCCAGCTCGGTGGCCAGCTTGAGGCTGCCAAGGAGGCCGGCGCAACGGTTCTCGCCTACGACCGTCTGGTGAAGAACACCGAGGCTGTTGACGCGTACATCGCGTTCGACAACTACAAGGTGGGTGTGCTCCAGGGCACCGCTCTGCTCCAGGGTCTTGCCGAGCGCAAGGGTGAGGGCCCCTACAACATCGAGCTCATCGCCGGTTCGTCCGACGACGCCAACTCGACCCCGTTCTTCGAGGGCGCCATGAGCGTTCTGCAGCCCAAGATCGACGACGGCACGCTCGTCGTGGTCTCCGGCCAGACGACGTTCGAGCAGGTTGCCACCCAGGGTTGGAAGGCCGAGAACGCGCAGAAGCGCATGGACACCGTCCTTTCCGGCTCCTACCCCGGTGACAAGGAGATCCACGGCATCCTGTCCCCCAACGACACCCTCGCCCGTGCGGCCCTGACCTCCGTGTCGCAGGCCGGCAAGGACCTCCCGGTCATCACCGGTCAGGACTCCGAGGTTGAGTCGGTCAAGTCCATCGTGGCTGGCGAGCAGTACTCCACCATCTACAAGGACACCCGCGAGCTCGTTGCGCAGTCCATCGCGACGGTCAAGGAGCTGCAGAACTGCGGTGAGATCCCGATCAACGACACCACGTCGTACGACAACGGTGTGAAGGTGGTTCCGGCTTACCTTCTCGAGCCGATCATCGTGACGCAGACCAACGCTGCCGAGGTCTACGCCAACGACCCGACGCTGGGCGAGCTCACCAAGTAACGCTCAGTAACAGACGAGGGCCCCTCCAGCACAACCGGAGGGGCCCTCTCTGCATGTCGGGGCATGTGGGGCCGGCGCGCGACTCGTCAGTCAGCCGCCGAGAGTCCGTCACCGAGAATCAGTCACCGAGAATCAGTCGCCGAGCGCGAACTCGAGTGCAGCGGCCACGTGGATCTTCACGGTGTCGAAATAGGGGACGTCGAGATCGTGCTCGGTGACGACGAGCGGAATCTCGGTGCAGCCAGCGATGACGCCCTGGGCGCCGCGGTCGAGCAGTCGCGAGATCACACCCAGGGCGAGGTCGCGCCCTTCATCCCTGATGATGCCGCGAGCCAGCTCATCGTAGATGAGGTCGTGGATCGCGGTGAGGTCCGGCTCGTCCGGCACCAGGGTGGTGATGCCGCGCCCGGCCATGTGGTCGCGATAGAAGGGCTTGCGCATCGTGTATCCGGTGCCGAGCAGAGCCACCGTGTCGAGGCCCGCCGCCTCAATCGCATCAGCGGTCGCGTCGAGCATGTGAATGAGGGGGATCGAGACGGCCGCCTTCACGTGGTCGGCGACAAGGTGCATCGTGTTCGCACAGATGAGGATCCCCTCCGCGCCGGCTGCTTCCAATGCCCGGGCATCCTTGGCGAAAGTGGCCCCCAAGCCCTCCCAGTCCCCGGCCGCCTGAGCGTCGGCGATCTGCTCGAAGTTGTAGGAGCGCACGAGGAGGTCGGCGGAGGCGTTGCCGCCGAGTGCCTCGTTCACTCCCTCGTTGAGAGCGCGCTCGTAGTCGATGGACGAGTGCCAGGTGATGCCGCCAAGCAGGCTGAGTCGGCGGGGAATGCTGCGCATACTGCCGACACTAACCCAGGGCGGTTCGTGGCGACTGAAGGAAGAGGGGGGCAGGCAGGCGGGAACAGACGGCGCGAACATTCCATTACAGTGGAATGATGCGCATCGGTGAACTTGCCGCCCAGGCGGGCGTCACAGCCAAGACCATCCGCTTCTATGAGGGTCGCGGTCTGCTAGCCGCACCTGAGCGCAGAGCCAACGGTTATCGCGACTACGGGTCCGACGCCGTGGAGCGCCTGCGCTTCATCCGCGACTCGCAGGCGGCCGGGTTGACGCTCGCGGAGACGGGCGAGATTCTCCGTATGAAGGACGAGGGCACGGGCACGTGCCATCACACCCAGGCGCTGCTCGACAAGCATCTCGCGGACATCGACAAGCAGATCGACTCGCTGCTAGCGGCGCGCGCCGAGCTCACCGCTTTGGCGAGGCGCGCCGAGCTGCTTGACCCCGATGAGTGCACCGACCCCAATCGGTGCCAGGTACTCAGTGTTGACCTTCCAGTGCACAGTAACGTTTAGCGTGGAGCCATGAGCACAATCAACCTTGCCGTCGGTGGTATGACTTGCGCGGGCTGCGCCTCGAACATTCAGCGCGGCCTGGCGGGACTAGAGGGTGTCGAAGAGGCGACGGTCAACCTCGCCACTCGCCGCGCGACCGTGCAGACCGACGGGACTCTCGACCGCGCCGAGCTGGAAGAGGCGATGCGCGCCACCATCACCGGTCTCGGCTACCAGGTGCTCACGCCAAAGACTGCGCCGGGGACCGCGCCAGGCATGGCGCCCAAGGCCGCGCCAGGGACGCTGACAAGCCCAGGATCGGAGCACGGCGGCGAGCACGATGAGCACGATGAGCACGCCGGCCACCACGGCCAGCTTCAGGCCGAGCATGCCGGCCACCACGGCGACCACCATGCCCGCTCCGACCACGACAGCGACGACTCCCAACCCTTCGACGAGCACGCGGCGCACCTGCAAGCGGACGCCGCCCGAGCGTCGGACCTGCTGAGGCGACTCATCATTGCCGCGATTCTGACTATCCCGCTGCTTGCGATCTCGATGGTGATGGCGCTGCAGTTCGGCGGTTGGGAGTGGCTCGCGTTCGCGCTCGCCACCCCGGTCACCTTCTACAGCGGCCTGCCTTTCCACCGCAGCACGCTCAAGGGGCTGCGGCACCGGGCGGTGAACATGGACACGCTCGTGTCGATGGGAACGGTCGCCGCGTGGACGTGGTCAACGGTGGTGCTGCTCGCAGGTCTTGACGCGCACGTCTACTTCGAAACGGGTGCCGTGATCGTGTCGCTCATCCTGCTGGGCAAGTGGATCGAGGTGCGCTCGACGGCCAAGGCGGGGGACGCGGTGCGGGCGCTGTCCAAGCGTCAGGTGAACCGGCCCGACCTCCAGCCAGGCATGACCTTCGACGCGCGTCCCGGTCAGGCGATCGCGACGGACGGCATCGTGGTCGAAGGCGAGGCCGCCGTCGACACGAGCCTCGTCACCGGCGAGTCCGTGCCGGTGCACGTCGCACCGGGCGCGGAGGTCATCGGCGGCACCATCGTGGTGGACGGCTCGCTGGTGGTGGAGGCCACGCGTGTGGGCGAGGAGACGACGCTCGCGCAGGTCGCACGCATGGTCGACGAGGCCCTGTCCGGACGGGCGCGCATCCAGCGCCTTGCGGACCGCATCAGCTCGATCTTTGTCCCCACCGTCATTGGGCTGGCACTCGCCACGCTGGTGGTGTGGCTTGCGGTGACAGGTGACGCCAATCGCGCTTTCACCGCGGCGGTCGCGGTGCTCATCATCAGCTGCCCGTGCGCGCTGGGCCTCGCGACGCCGCTCGCGACCCTCGTGGGAACTGGCCGTGGCGCCCAGCTGGGCATCCTCATTCGCGGGCCGCAGGTGCTCGAGGACACGCGCGGCATTCAAACGATCGTGCTCGACAAGACCGGCACCGTGACCGAGGGCCGCATGGCGGTCACCGCTTCCTCGCCCGACGCTGACTCCGCCCTCCTCGACGCCGCCGGTGCCGTTGAGGCGCGTTCCGAGCATCCCGTGGCGGCCGCGATCGCGGCGTGGCGAGACGAGGTGGGCGGCGAGCGCCCACTCATCAAGGGCTTCCGGTCGTCGCCGGGCCAGGGCGTCACGGCCACGGTGCAGGGACTCGAGCCGCGCGCCGAGGTCACGATCGGCTCGCGTCGCCTCTTCGACACGGTGCCCGACGCTGTGGCCGCCTGGGCAGCCGATCGCGAGGCTTTGGGCGAGACGGCGGTGTTCGT
>CALALQ010000153.1 GCA_937925595.1 uncultured Demequina sp.
GCGGAAGCGGCATAACCGAACCGACACCGTGTCCACGATCGAGGGTCAAGGCCCGGTCGAACGCTTCGGCGTCGACGTCGGGGGTGAGCTGGTCGGGGTGGCGGCGGTACACCTTCGCTGCGGTGACGGTGACCTGGTCGCGTCGGTGGATGGTGACTCGCGCGAGCTCGGCGAGTGCGCCGTAGACGTGGACGTTGACGCCGTGCTCGTCGCCGGTGTCGAGATGGAACGACACGTGGGCGCGGCGATCGGGCAGCAGCCGGATGCAGCTCGGCGGGTAACTGACCTTGCCGACGAACACGATGGTTTCGGTAGGCGCCGGTGCCTGGATGGTGGACATGATCTTCTCCTTTGTAGTGACCTGATGTTCAGGGGGCTACAGCGGCATTCGAGGATCGGACGTCGTCGGAGTCTCCTGCTTCATATACGGAGCCCGGTGCCGGCGTCGCGGACATGCGTTCGCAGGCGTCGAATCGGACCATGGCGCGGGCCACGCGGACCCGTGCGTCATCGAGCAGCGTGAATGCTGCTTCACGATCGTCGTGCTGGTCGATGTGATGGGCCATCGTGCGCAGCTCGTCGCCGAGGGCGAACAACTGCGAGCTCGCTGCGATGTCGACGTCGACGGCGCGGGCGGCCTGGCAGTCGGCGGAGCGCGCCAGGTCGATGAGGGTCTCGGCCAGGATCGTGCGCGCGGAGCCGATCGAGGTCCGCTGCTCCTGGATGGTCGCGTGCCGGCGGATAGAGGTCCGCGGGGTGGAAGTCATGGTGGGCATCAGTTCTCCAGGGATCCGGTGTCGAGAGCCTGCGTGAGCTCGTGGCGCTGCGGGAGCGTGGTGATGTTGGTGGGCCGCTTGATGACGCTCGCGGTGAAGCCGGGGCGGTTGCCCCAGGCGGCGGCGACGCGCTGCGCGACCTCTTCGTCGTCTCCGCTGTACGGGGTGGTGGTGCTGTGGTCGGCCGTGTTCGTGATCTCGACGCGGACGCTGCCCTGGTCTCGGACCGTGATGCTGGCCACCAGCAGCGGGTGCCTCCACACGTGCCCGTCGAGGATGAAGCTCGGCTGCAGCCCGGTCGCCGCGACCGGGTTGCGGATGGCTTGGTGCGCCCAGACGCTGACGGCGAGGGCTTTGCGAGGGCTGAACCCCACCAGGCGGGCGCCGTTGCGCTCGTCGAGCCCGGCTCGCAGGGCTGGCGCCGTCCTATGAGCGCTCCGACACCGAGCACGTCGAGGCGATCGAGCACATCCGGCGCGCGTGCGAGCGCCATGGCATCACTGCTGGAGTCCACTGTGCCGACGGTGCGATGGCGGCCCGACGACTCGCACAAGGCTTCGGCCTCACCACGATCATGAACGACCTCGCGGTGCTACGGTCCGGCGCTGCACGGGAGCTCGAACTTACTCAGCTCAAAGAGGACTGACATCCCTCACACATACGGCGCGGCCGCGAGTTGACCGGCCTCGCGCAACCAGTGCGCGGGATCCGCGAGGGCGCCGGCGGTCCCGCCGGCAAGGACCGTCAGTGAGATCGTCCGGGCGAACGAACTCGTCGGCGCATCTGACGCGACCCGGCCCGCCACCAGCACGACCGGAACGCCCCTCTCCTGCGCGACTCCTGCCACATATGACGGCACCTTTCCGGCAGCGGACTGACCGTCGAACGAGCCCTCGCCGGTCACGACGACATCCGCGTGCGTGATTGCTCGCCGAAGACCGACGAGTTCGGCGATCTCATACGCACCGGGCGTCAATTGGGCGCCCCACGCCGCTAGTGCGTATCCCGCACCGCCGGCGGCCCCTGCACCCGGCGTGTCAGGCGTTAATCGCATCATGTCCGCGAACCGCCGAAGGATTCCGTCCGCTTCATCAACCTCCTCCGGCTTCAGTCCTTTCTGCGCGCCGAATACGGCTGCCGCTCCGTGGGCGCCGCACAGTGGATTCGTCACGTCGGAGAGCACGATCACTCCGCCGCGAGGTGGCGGAGTGAGGCTCGTCAAGTCGACGGTGACTGCCTCACGCAGCCCTGCGAGACCAGATGAGATCGGTGCTCCTGCCTCGTCGAGGATCCGCGCGCCGAGCGCCTGGAGCATCCCGGCTCCAGCGTCCGTTGACGCCGAGGAGCCGATGCCGACGATGAGCCGTTCAACCCCATGGGCGAGCGCTGCGGCGAGCGCCTCACCCAAACCCCGCGTGTCCGCGCTCCAAGGTTCGCGGCGTTCACCGAGCAGCTCGATCCCGCTCGTCAACCCGAGTTCGACAACGCCGGTTGAGTCGGGCAGGAGGAGCCAGTACGACGACACATCAGATCCCGCCGGCCCTTGAACGGTCACCGGCATCCGACGCGCACCCGCAACCGAGGCCTCGAACGCATCCAGCGTGCCCTCCCCACCGTCGGCCATAGGGTGCGGAATCAGGTTCGCGCTACCTGCTGCCGAACGCCACCCGGCCGAGAAGGCCTCCACAGCCGCCGCGGCGGAGATGGAGCCTTTGAAACTGTCGAGGGCGACGACGACATTCAGGGGTTGCGAATCTGAAGTACTCATCCAATGTCCCGCAAGGCAAGGACGGTCGGCTGTGCGGGACAACTCCCCGCCGCGTCCGAAGGGGCATCCCGGGTCATGCCACAACACTACTAGGTCCGCTGCTCTCATTTCTGTTCGTCTCTATCGGCGCCTCTCTGGAGCACGCGGCCCTGCTTGCACCCAGGAGCACATGCCGAGACGTGCACCATCTGTACGGGGTGGTACCCCTTGAACGCCATTCCCGCGAGAACTCGGGGAACCGGGGGAGGGATTCCTAGACAGTTCTCACTGACCATCGCACGATGGCTCACCAACGTCTACGACGTGACACTCGAGCCGGGAAACTACACCAGCCCAGGGGACTTGCATTCCAGCAGTCATCGCAACGAGGCGTGATTCTCGAAAAGTGAACACTCAACGATTGGAGTGTGATCACTTTGGAGGACTGGGCTCTGATCCGCAGGCTCGCTGCGGAGGGCGTGTCGAAGGCCGCGATCGCGAAGCGGCTGGCCGTGTCGCGCACGACCGTCTACGCCGCGCTGGCGTCTGATTCGCCACCGAAGTACGAGCGAACGTCGGCTCCGACGTCGTTCACGCCGTTCGAGGCGCGTGTGAAGGAGCTGCTGCGCCAGACGCCAGACATGCCGGCAACGGTGCTGGCGGAGCGGGTCGGGTGGTCTGGCTCGATCCGGTGGTTCCGGGACAATGTCAAGCGTCTGCGCCCTGAGCAGCGCCGCATCGACCCCGCTGACCGGCTCGTCTGGGAGCCGGGGGATGCGGCGCAGTGTGATCTTTGGTTCCCACCGCGGAAGATCCCGCTCGAGGACGGGACGACGAAGCTGCTGCCGGTGCTGGTGATCACGGCCGCGCACTCCAGGTTCATCGCCGGCCGGATGATCCCGACACGGAAGACGGAGGATCTGCTGCTGGGCACCTGGGAGCTGCTGCAGTAGATCGGCGCGGTCCCGCGCCGGTTTATCTGGGACAACGAGCCCGGCATCGGGCGCGGGCCGCGCCGCGCGGAAGGCGTCGCGTCGTTCATGGGAACCCTCGCGGCGAAGCTGGTGCTGTTGCCGCCGCGGGATCCCATGACTTGGTCAGAGTCGGGTTGGTCCCACGGTAGAGGGTGAGCTCGGTGCCAGCGGAAATACCGGAGTACAAGGTACGAATGCGGACTTCGCCGGGGCTGATGTCCCGGAACTCGTCATCGAAGAATGAATCGGCCTGACTTTCGTTCCGTTCTTCAAGCAAGGATGGAACTCGATGAACAGGAAGTATTCGCCGGAGATGCGTGAGCGGGCGTTGCGGATGCTCGCGGAGGCGCGGCCTGAGC
>CALALQ010000154.1 GCA_937925595.1 uncultured Demequina sp.
CTCACAGGGCCGGCAATGATGAAGGGCGGCCTACACGGACAGCTCGACGTCGTTCGATGATGCGTCGACGGGAGAATCGTGATGGTCTGATCATGATCGGTCCGATTCTCCTGATCGTTACGGCGGTCATCCTCGTGCCCCTTCTTTGGACGGTGATTCTGTCCTTCCAGGAAGCGCGATACGCGGACGTCGCAAGAAACGGGCTCTTCAACGAGTTCACACTCGACAATTACATCGACGTCTTCACTTCGCCGGGCTTCTGGAAGTCACTCGGCACCACGGTCGTCTACTCCGTCGGGACGACCGTCGGCTCCATCGTTGTTGGTCTTGTCGCTGCTCTTGCCTTTCGGACCAAGTTCCCGTTCAGGGCACCGCTTCGCGCCGTGATGCTGCTCCCGTACGTGGCACCGGTAGTCGCGGCAGCGTTTGTCTGGGAAGTCATGCTGAACCCGCAGTACGGCGTTGTGAACGCGATCGGCACCCAGTACCTGGGCTGGCCCAGCCCAATCAACTTCCTCGGCACTGCGCCACAGGCCCTCACTACGGTCATCGTGTTTGAGATCTGGCGCTACTTCCCATTCGCGTTCCTGTTCCTGACGGCAGCGATCACCGGATTGAGCCGCGAAATCGAGGAGGCTGCCGTCGTCGACGGAGCGACGCCGGTCCAGAAGTTCTTCTATGTCGTACTTCCTCAACTCCTGCCCACGATCGCGCTGCTGTCACTTCTGCGGCTAGTGATGACGTTCAACAAATTCGACGACATCTATCTGCTTACCGGAGGCGCCGCCGGAACGCAGGTCGCGGCTGTGCGGATCTACGACCAGCTCGTCGGATCGAGCGACATCGGCGCAGCAAGCGCCAACGCAGTGGTACTCGCACTCATATTGGGAGTCGTCTTGCTCGTCTACAGCAGGTTCTTCATGAAGTCAGAGAACGGGAGTCGCCGATGAGCGCCATTCGCGTGCAAGAACGGACCATCACGGTACTCCGATGGCTCATCATTGCGGTACTCGTGGTTGCCACCGTGTTTCCGTTCTACTACATGGTCGTGCTGAGTTTCGTACGGATCGAGGATCTCCTCCGTGATCCTCTCGCCCTCATCCCCGATCTCGCGTCACTCACCCTGGATACATACCAGCGCGTGCTCGCAAGTGAGAGCGATGGCGGTTACGGATTCGGCCGCTTCCTGCTGAATTCGACCCTCGTCGCAACCGCTGCGATGATCTTGACGATGCTCCTGGCAATACCCGCTTCCTACGCGGTATCGCGGCTGCAATTCTTCGGTCGGAAACGCGTTTCGGCGCTCTTCCTGGCTGTCTACATGTTCCCGACGATTATCATCGTCGTGCCCATTTTCGTCGGATTTCAAGTGGTCGGCCTCGGTTCAAACCTCTTTGGGCTTGTGATCGCTTACATTGCTCTGACCATTCCAGTGTCCGTGCACATGCTTCGCTCCTATCTCGCGGGGATCCCTGATTCAATCGACGAAGCTGCCCTCATGGATGGCGCAAACCGTTGGCAGATCATAACGAGAGTCACGATTCCGCTCGCCCTTCCGACAATCATGTCAACCGCGCTCTACGCGTTCATGATCGCGTGGAACGAGTTCCTGTTTGCGCTTCTGTTCCTTTCCGCGAAGAAGGATCTCTGGACGGTCTCGCTCGGGTTGACGCGTCTGGCAGACGGGCAAGAGGTATCAAAGACCATCCTTATGGCAGGTAGTGTCATACTCACGATTCCGGTCGTCATTCTTTACGGGATCGCCGAGCGCGCGCTCACCGACGGCCTGACGGCCGGCGCGGACAAAGGCTGAGGTAGATGGCAGCAGGCGCAGGCGACATACTTCAGCTGATTCGAAGCGGTGAGGCCGTCACTCGTGCAGAGGTGCACGAGGCCACTGGGTTGTCGAGGGTAACCGTCGCTCAGCGGATCGACGCTCTGCTCGAATCGGGAGTCATTCGTGAAGCAGGCATTGGGGAGGCCACCGGCGGTCGTCGAGCCCGGCGATTGGTGTTCGATCCAGCACGTTCACTGGTGCTAGCAGCCTCGCTTGACACCGAAGAAGCTACCCTCGCCATCATCGATGCTCACGGCGAAATTCGCGCCCGGATGACAGTGGACGTGCGTGTGGACGTCGGCCCCGCGACCGTGCTCGACACAGTCCTGAACGAACTCACAAACCTACTCGCCAAGTCGGCCACTCCGGTTTCCGAGGTTGGCGCCGTCGCAATTGCAGTTCCGGGGCCCGTTGACCCGATCACACACCGCCTCTTTGAGCCGCCGACAATGCCCGGCTGGAGCGGGTGGCCAATCATCGAGACCGTCCGCGATCGCTTCGACGTACCGGTCTATATCGAGAACGACACGGACGCGATGGCATACGGCGAGTTCGTTGAACTCGGCGAGGCATCGTCCCGTCCGTTCGTACTGGTGAAGGCATCTAACTTTCTAGGCGCAGGCCTCGTGCTCGACGGGCGCATCTACCGAGGATTCGACGGCGGCGCAGGCGCCATCGGCCACGTCCAAGTGGGCGGCGACGCACTTTGCCGCTGCGGCCGCCACGGATGTCTCGCCGCCGAAGCCAGTGGTGCGGCGATCACGCGTCGGCTCGCCGATATTGGTCGTGCCGACACGGCTTCCATAGACCTCAACACTCTGGTGATGCGAGACGATCCGGCGGCGATCGCAGAGATCAGCCGGGCGGGCACTCTCATCGGACAAGTACTCGCCACCGTCGTTGGAATCGTGAATCCTGCGACCATCGTGATCGAAGGCACACTCGTGTGCCCGCAACTCATCGCCAGTATCCGCTCCGCGGTTTACGAAGGCTCCCTCCCGCGTGCGACCCGGCAACTCGACATCCGCCCCGGCAATCTCGCGGCGGACGCCGCACTCATCGGCCTCGTCCGGGTGGCTATTGACGACCTGTTTTCCCCCGCCAACGTAAACCGGGTCTCGACCTAGCCTGCTCCTCTCCGACTGATTCGCAGCGCCAAGATCGCCTGACAATCAACAGGGTTTCGCAAATGGTCCGAAGAGCCAACGTCCAGGACGCCGTCGCTCTGACTCGCCCCGGTGTGTCCGGAGACAGGATTCCTTGGAAGGATCTGTCTTATGGGACGTCCCAGTAAGTATCCGCGCGAGCTTCGTGAGCGCGCTGTCCGTATGGTCGCCGGAAACGATCCGCACCTGGATCCGCCGGGAGCAGGTCGACGCCGGAGACCGTCCCGGTGTGACGACTGACGCGACAGTGGAGATCAAGCGGCTCAAGCGTGAGAACGCCGAGTTGCGGCGGGCGAACGAGATGGCGGATTCAACCGGTGGTCGCAACGAGTTCCGCGAACTTCTCCGATGGTGTCAGATATCCCAGCGTCTTGCGGGGCCGGCCGTTGAGCGAGTCCTGAATCGCGGTCAGCTCCGATTGGCTGACCACGCTCAGATCGGTGCTCTTCGGCAGGTACTGACGTAGGAGCCCGTTGGTGTTCTCGTTGCTGCCGCGCTGCCACGGGGAGTGCGGGTCGCAGAAGTAGATCGGGATCCCGGTCGCTGTCGTGAACTCGGCATGCTTGGCCATCTCCGCGCCCTGATCCCACGTGATCGTCCGCGTCAACGCCGACGGTAGCGCGGTGATCGCTTCGCGCATCGCAGTCGCCACCTGGTCCGCGCTCTTCCCGTCGGGAAGGTGCAGCAGGAGCGTGAGGCGAGTGCTGCGTTCGACAAGAGTCCCGACGGCGCTGCGACTGTTCTCGCCGAGGATCAGATCACCCTCCCAATGCCCCGGAACCGCGCGGTCTTCTACCTCGGTGACGTCCCGCTGAGTGGTGGAGTTTCTCGACACCGTGCGGTCAGCTTGGGGT
>CALALQ010000155.1 GCA_937925595.1 uncultured Demequina sp.
CGGCGGCAGCGTCACGAGCTTGAAGGGGACGCCGTTTGGGTGGAGCCAGGCCGGTCATCTGAAGACGGCGGGATCGATCCAGTTCGGGATCGATACCTACGGCCGGCGTGTCTGGGCGGCGGGGTCGAACCAGTACTACCTGTACGAGGGCGCCGACCGGATCGCGCAGGTCGAGGCCGATGCGACGGTTCCTCCCGGGCGCGTACGCGCGAGCTTCCTGTACGACGGGATCGACCACCCGCTGCGGATCGCGGGGACGAGCCTGGTCAACGACGGGGGGCCGAACTCGCCGCCGCTCTGGGTGCAGCGGCCAGTGCTGCTCGCGTACTACGAGGTTGACCTCGCGGGGAACGTGCGGCGACTACGGGCGCCCGGCGGCGAGGATCTCGGCGGCTACCGGTACACGGCGTTCGGGCAGACGCTGGAGAACACGGTCACGAACGAGAACGCCGTCAAGCAAGGCTACTTCGACCTGACGGGCCAGCCGCTCCGGTGGAAGGGGCGCCCGTACGAGGTCATCGGCGGCGTCGAGCTCTACGACATGCGGGCGCGCGTCTGGGCGCCGGAGCTGGGGAGCTTCCTCAGCATCGACGAGTATGCCTTCCACGACCCCAAGGGGACGCTCTGGAGCTGGCCGCGGCAGAACCCGATTCGGTACTCGGATCCGTCCGGTCACATGCCGCGCGAGGGCTGGGAGCTCAAGGCGCAAGCTGACGGAGGAGGCTATGGTCCATCGGAAGCCTCGACGGAGCTCGGGACCTTCCTCGCCGGTCTCCTCGCGGTGCGCTTCCCGTACGTACTGTTCGGTGGGCTCGCAGTCCCGAGCGAGCGAGAGTTGCCGCTCCTCGCGCTTGGCGGAAATCCTCTCCGGTTGAAGCCGGGTGGCGATGGCCGCCCGCAGTCTTGCCCGGTGAAGGATTCGTTCGGCCCGAGCAGCGCCGGGGCTGGACAACGTACTCCACTGCTCCTACAGCGTGGAGGGCGGACGATTGGTCGAGGAACAGCTGAAGCGCTCAACGAGTACGCCGGAAGCGACCTCTCGAGGCGCGAGTGGGGCCGCGCGGTCGAGCTACTTAAGCAGGACAACGGCCTTCGGCCAGATCATCATGGTCTCATCTTCGACAACGGGAACTACGCTGATGAGGCTGGAAACGTGATCGGAAATCTCCTCGATTACATCCCGTGATGCATCGAACCCCGTACAACGACGACTACGAAACGTGTGACAAGACACACGCAGAGCTGAGGATCTATTCAGGCGAGTTGTCGCCACGTGAAGTGTCGCTGCGGCTTGGGATCGAGCCCACAGTGATGAACGAGAAAGGCAAGACGCGCATCTCGATCACGACCGGGCGTGAGCGGGTCCTTCCCCTCAACCTCTGGCTGCTCTCATCAGAGGGCCACCTCCACTCCAAAGATCTTCGGCGGCATCTCGACTGGCTTCTCGACCAGATCGAACCAGCAGCAGCGGCGCTCCGGGAGCTCGAACAGCTTCCGGATGCAACGATGAATGTGCACTGCAGCTGGTGGTCGGCGCATGGTCACGGTGGACCAACTCTCTGGCCGCAACAGATGCGGCGTGTCGCTGCTCTCAATCTCGAGCTCGCGTTCGAGATCATGTTCCTCGGTGACGACGAGCAGTGATGAGGTGATCGAACCAGGCTCGCGCTGCGCCGTCGCCGTTCCGCGCCGACGGGCGTGGTTGCTCGTGCGAGGCGATCGGCGGTGTGTCAACGGACGGCCTTTCGGATCCGGCTGGGGACGCCCAAGCGGATCCGGTGATCAGGACGAGCGCGGTGACGATGGTAACGACGAGCGCGGTCAGCGCTCGGGGACGGCCAAGCGGATCCGCAGATCCGATGGCGTTCATGATCGAACCTCCTTCTTCTCTTCGTTGCCTCGGCGCCTGCGGGCGGGAGGCGGGCTGCGGTACGAGTCCCCATCGAAGACGAGGACGTGAGCATCGTGGAGCAGCCGGTCCATCGCGGCGCTCGCCAGGAGCGGATCTCCGAACAGGTGTCCGTCCGCCCGAGCGCAGGGCCTGAAGCCGGCTGAAGTCGCTGGCAAGGCCCGGCAGGCTGTCCTCGGAGGCAGCCATGGCAAGCAGGTCGAAGTGGTCGCACGAACGTGATTGGACGGAGGTAGAGGCGCGGCAGGTGCTCGCTGCTTGCGAGGCGAGCGGGCTGTCGATGCGCGCGTTCGCGTTCCGCGAAGGCCTGCGGCCGCGACCCGCGGGAAGGAAATCGCCGGCGGTGAGCTTCGTGCCCGCGGTCGTGAGGATCGACCCGCCGGGGCTCGCGTCACGTGCGGCGATCACGATTCGCGTCGGCACCAGGGCGACGATGGAGATGTATCCGTCCGCTAATGGAAGCCCCGAGCAGGCTTCCCGGCGGCCACCGAGTCCGCGAGTGTCGCGCGCATGGGTGCGAGGCTGTTAACGAGCGCCAGGATTCGTAGAAATCCGAGCGCGAGACGGCTGCGTTCGCCGGGAAGTGGCGCGGGGGCGGCTGGGTTCGCGACGATCGCGGTGCCCGCAAAGAGCGAAGGCCCAGGTCTTGCACCCCTGAGCCTTCCGTCGCGCGTGTGGACGCTGACCGGCTGAAGGTGCCCGAAGCGACCGACGCGGGACAAGTTCCGAGCGTGGCGTTCGCTCGTGGACGTCGTCGAAGTCTTGATCGCGATCCGCTGCGCCGGCGAGGGCTGCGCCCGGATCTTCTACCGCTGTCCGGCGGACTATCGCGGCGAGATCTACTGCGCCGACGGCTGCCGCCGGCGCGCCGCTCGCGCGTCGAAGGCGCGGCACCAGGCGAGCCCCGAGGGACGTCTCGATCACGCGGACCACAACGCGGCCTACCGCGCTCGACGCCGCGCAGCACGGGCGATCGGCTCGAGCGTGAGGGAAACCCGTTCCGGGAAGTTGCCCGCCGGGGCCTCGTCGTGCCCGGGCGAGGACGCGCCTCGAGGGCGGCGAGGCCGATACGGAGAGCAGCTCGAGCGATGGCGTTTCGGCTGGCGATAGGGATGCTCTCGGCGAGGGCGTCGAGGCGATCCATGTCGTCATCGCTGAGGCGGATGGCCACCTGGCGAGCGAGCCTGTCATCGGTCGTCATCGTCGTCCTCTTCGTTGCGGGCCATGGCATCGAGCTCATTCCTCAGGGCCTCGCCGGAGACGAGGCGAACGATGGCGCAGAAGCGCGGCCAGGGTTGCGTGAGGGCCCAGGCGCGGAAGGCGCCGGGCGGGAGCGCCCTCGCGCGGCGGCCGACTTCCTCGGCGAGGTCGTCGGTGAGAGGATCGGGCTTGTCGAACGCGAGGGCGTGCTCGACGGCGTCGTGGCCCCAGAGGAGGTCTGCGGTCTCGCGTGTCATGTTGCGGTGCGCTCGTCGGAGCGGCGGAGGATGCGCTGGATGGTGGTTGGATGCCAGCGGCCGCCGCGTTTGGTCTGTCGTCCTTCGGCCTCGAGGGTCGCGACGATGTCCTTGATGCGGAGCCCCTGGCACCGGAGCTCACGAACGCGCCGGATGGTCTCCTCCTCGGCGACGACATCCTCGCAGACGCGTCGGCCGCTCGCGTCGAGCGCTTCGGTCCGTCGCCAGCCGAGGGGCTCGGCGC
>CALALQ010000156.1 GCA_937925595.1 uncultured Demequina sp.
CCGTCCCCCCGAGGCGACGCCGGAGGAGGCCGCGGCACTGCGCCGAACGCGACGAACCCAGCACCGAACTGGTGCGGGTGCTCGAGGTGCCGGTGCGACCGCCCCGGTATCCGGCGATGCGCTTCGGTGTGAACGTGCTCGAGCACCACGTCGTCGGCCGTTTGCCCGGCGGCAGACAGTGGCTGCAGCGGCACGGCGAGAAGCAGTTGCGCATCCTCGACGGCGAGATCCCCGAAGTCACTCCTCCTCGTCGGTCCCGCCCGGTGCCGGTTCCTCGGCCGGTGTCTCCGCAGCGGGGGCGTCGGTGCCGGCCTCACCCGCATCCGAGTCCTCGGCGGGCGCCGGGGCGTTGCGCGGTGCCGGTTCCGGGCTGACGCACCGGACGACGGGCACCGGGTCGTAGCGCACCGTCCGCGTGGTGTTCGAGATCTGCGCCCCGGTCTGCGCGTCGGTGACGATACGGGTGTCGGTGACTGTGAAGCCCTGCGCGCCGCCCGAGGGAACGCAGCCGGACCCGGCGGGCAGCGTGATCGTGTTGGGCGAGGTGTAGTTCGTGCGGTTGCCGGTGACCGACTGCACGTCGACGGTCTTGGTGCCCCAGATCCGCACGGTGATGTCGGAGCTGGTGCCGATCGTCTGGATCATCACGCCGGTGTCGAACGGGTTGCGGAACTTCAGGTCGATCGCACCGTCGAAGATGGTGGCCTCACGCGCCGCCGGATAACGCGAGATGTAGTAGCTGTGCTCGGTGTGCTCGACATCCTCCATACCGGCGAAGTACGTCGCGTTGTAGAGGGTCGTCGCGAGCTGGCTGATGCCGCCGCCCACGGCCCGCCCGGGCCGGCCGGACTCGATGATCCCGGACTCGATGTAGCCCTGCGCGGCGCCACGCGGACCCGTGTAGTCGTTGAACGAGAAGGTCTCGCCGGGCTCCACGATGGCACCGTCGATCTCCTCCGCGGCCAACCGGATGTTGACGCCGGAGGCGTACTCGAAGCCGCTGGTGGTGAACTCGCCGATCACCTCGCGGATACCGAGCTTCTCGGCGCCCTCGGTGGTCAGCTCCGGTTCGGCCTCGCGGTAGACGGCCTCGACGCGGCGCTCACCCTCCTGTTTCAGCAGGTCGGGCAGCTTCTCGAGGGTGACGGGCCAGTCGACGAGTTCACCGGTCTCGCTGGGCACGACCGACGGACGGCCGCTCTCGAGGACGATCCGCGCGTCCTTCGGTTCGGTCTCGGACGGGGCGAGCTGCGGCGCGAGGATGCCGGTCGCGGCCTCCGTGTCGTACTGCGGCTGCAGGCCGCCGGAGCCGTCGGGCACGAACGACAGCACCGCACCGATGTCGTTGCGGGGCAGCACACCGGTGACACCCTCGCGTCCCTGCACCGTCAGGTCCTGGGCGACGGCCGGGACCGCGATCTCGGCGAGGGCCCGGTCGAGTCCTTCCCGGGTGACCGTGACGTCGACGCTCTCGACGGGCAGCGCCACGTCGCCGTAGAGCCAGCGCTCGGCGAACACGTCGCTCGCGTCGGCGGTGTCGACCTGCTGGCCGGGCTGCGGGGTGATCGGGACGGGCTGACCGTCCTCGAAGACGATGTTGCCCTCACGGGGTTCGTGGGCGGCCGAGGCGGTCACCTTCTCGACGGCCGCGGTGAGGAGCGGTTCGTCACGGGTGGAGACCACACCGATCTCGTCGGTGCGGAAGAACGACGCCAGTCGCGTGAAGGGATTGAGGGGCTGGGAACCGACACGGTCGAGGGTCGCGGGCCAGTCGATGCCGATGCCCGCCTCGGCGGGCACGATCTGCCCACCGGTGTCGCCCGCGGTGACGGTGACCGGGGCGGTCAGGCGCGGGGTGAGGTCCTCGATGAGGGTGGCCTCGGCGGCGTCGAGGGACATGCCGCCGATCTCGATGCCGGCCACGGTCGTGCCGCGCGGCACCTTGCCGGACGAGGTGGCGAGGTCGGCGACGTAGAGGACGGCGAGCAGCGCGACGACACCCCCGACGACCAGGGCGATCGCGCGCCTGGGCAGATTCGGGCCGGAGTCACCGGAGTCCCCACCGTACGGTTCGTCGCCACCCGGAGGCGGGGAGGCCGGGGGCGGCAGATCGGTGCCTCCCGGATCGGTCTGTGCACCGGAGACGACCGAGTCGGTCTGTGCACCGGAGACGACCGAGTCGGTCTGTGCGCCGGAGGCAACCGGGATGACGGCGGTGGGGGCCTCCCAAGGCGGGACGTCCTCCTCCTGCGGCGTCTCGGCCTCGGGTGCGGGTTCACGGTCGGCTTCGGAGACCTCCCGCTCGGGAACGGGCTGCGTCTCGGGCTCGACCGGCGGCGTCTCGTCGCCCCGATCCGGGTCCTCGGTCCCGTTGCTGCCGCTCACACTGTCCCTTCCCGACTGCGGCGCGCCTGGGTTCCGCGCGCCGGACTACCTCGCTCCAGCCTAGTTGCCCCAGCGGGAACGGGCTGTGCCGGGAACGGACTGTGCCGGGAACGGACTGCGCCGGGAACGCGAAGACCCCGCGTTGCTACCAGGTCGGGGGTCAGGCAGCAGCGCGGGGTCACATGGTTCATCGCTGTCCGTGGCGGAGCGTTACACACCGCACGGAATTTTTTTTCTCAACCATCTCCGGGGAGACGGCGAGAAGCCGATCAGGCCTCGAGGATCGCGGTCACGCCCTGGCCACCGGCGGCGCAGATCGAGATCAGGCCGCGGACGGGCTTACCGGTCTCCTGCTTCTTCTCGTGCAGCATCTTCGCGAGCGAGGCGACGATGCGGCCGCCGGTCGCGGCGAACGGGTGACCGGCCGCAAGCGACGAGCCGTTGACGTTGAGCTTGCTGCGGTCGATCGAGCCGAGCGGCGCGTCGAGGCCGAGCTTGCCCTTGCAGTACTCCTCCGACTCGAACGCCTGCAGCGTCGCGAGCACGACCGACGCGAACGCCTCGTGGATCTCGTAGAAGTCGAAGTCCTGCAGGGTCAGACCGTTGCGCTTGAGCAGACGCGGGATGGCGTAGGTGGGGGCCATGAGCAGACCGTCGCCGCCGTGGACATAGTCGACCGCCGCGGTCTCGGAGTCGACGAGGTAGGCGAGCACGGGCAGCTTGCGCTCGGCGGCCCACTCCTCGCTCGACAGCAGCGCGG
>CALALQ010000157.1 GCA_937925595.1 uncultured Demequina sp.
CCTTGAGTGGGTAGTGTCGTGCCCGGGTCGGCATTCCTTGCCGGTGGTGAGATCGCCGGCACGAAGACTGTGCGTGTGTCGTGCGGGGTGTTCGTATCCGGCGCGATCATGAGTGTGTTGAGCGGATCCGTTCGGTCTCGTGCTCCTGATTCGCTGCATGCCCCCTCGGATGTGACGTCGTACGCATTGCGGTTCGCGCGGCTTCGGTGGCGGTGACCGAAGCGTATGTTGGCGAACAATGGTGTTTGAATCGGTTTTCCGAGAACGTAATTCGAATGTGGAGATGTCGTGCCGCTTTGTGGGAAGGTGGGGTATATCCGACGTCGCCTCTGCGCTCCCCGATAGTGCCCCATGGCTCCGCCGCACCCCGCATCGGTACCGCGGTGGTGTTGGGGTATGACGAATCATGGAGTGCTGGTTTCAGCTGGTCATCGGAATCACTATAGGACGTACGTTTTCGCGGAGGTGTTACTCCCGTGCGCGGTAGGTGATCCCGTCATGTTGCCGAATCATCGGCGGGTCTGCAGTCGGTCCTGTCGTGGCGGCAGTAGAGGCTGGTGTCGGACTCTGTGTGTGCGTATCTACGCACCTCGTGGAAGTGTCCGAAGATGGGACAGCCGGGTGAGGTGCAAATCACCATGATGGCTTACATGTGACCGGCACTACAGAAAGGCCAGGACATGTTGCCTTCCTCTTCCTCCGCGGGCGAACTTGCTGATACCGAGGTGTCACTGGAGTTGGACGCGTTGATCATCGGCGCGGGTGTCGCCGGGTTGTACCAGCTGCATCAGCTTCGCGAACTGGGACTGCGGGTACGTGCCTTCGATACCGCCTCCGACGTCGGCGGAACCTGGTACTGGAATCGCTATCCCGGCGCCCGATTCGATTCGGAGGCCTACATCTACCAGTACCTGTTCTCCGAAGAGCTGTACAAGAACTGGAGCTGGAGCCAGCGCTTCCCCGGCCAACCCGAGATCGAGCAGTGGCTGCACTATGTGACCGACAGTCTCGATCTGCGTCGCGCCATCCGATTCTCGACGACGATCACCAGCGCGCACTACATCGAGGACTCGAAGCGATGGATCGTACGCACCGACCGTGGTGACACGATTTCCACCCAGTTCCTGATCACCTGCGCCGGCATGCTGTCGGCACCGATGACCTCGGTGTTCGAAGGACGGGAAAGCTTCGCCGGCCCGATCTTCCACACCTCCCGTTGGCCCAAGGAAGGCGCCGACGTCGCCGGCAAGAAGGTCGCCGTGATCGGGGTCGGTGCCACCGGAATCCAGGTCATCCAGACCATCGCCGACAAGGTCGACCACCTGAAGGTGTTCATCCGGACACCGCAGTACGCCCTGCCGATGAAGAACCCGTCCTACGACGACCGCGATGTCGCCGCCTACAAGGAGCGATTCGAAGAACTGCGCACGACGCTGCCGCATACGTTCAGCGGCTTCGAGTACGACTTCGAAGACGCCTGGGCCGATCTGACACCCGAACAGCGCCGAGAACGACTCGAAGAAATCTACGACAACGGTTCACTCAAACTCTGGCTCGCCTCGTTCGCGGAGGTGTTCTCCGACGAAGAAGTCAGCGAAGAGGTCTCCGAGTTCGTGCGAGAGAAGATGCGCGCACGGCTGAAGGACCCGAAGCTGTGCGAGTTGCTGATTCCCACCGACTACGGATTCGGCACCCACCGGGTACCCCTGGAGACCAACTATCTCGAGGTCTACCACCGCCCGAACGTCGAAGCAGTAGGCGTACGCACCAACCCGATCAGCCGCATCGTCCCGGAAGGAATCCTCCTCGAGGACGGCACACTGCACGAAGTCGACGTCATCATCCTGGCCACCGGCTTCGATGCAGGATCCGGCGCGCTGACACGCATCGACATCCGGGGACGCGACGGCCGATCGCTCGAGAACGACTGGGCGCGCGACATCCGCACGACGATGGGTCTGATGGTGCACGGCTACCCGAACATGCTCACCACCGGCGCCCCGCTCGCGCCGTCTGCGGCCCTGTGCAACATGACCACCTGTCTGCAGCAGCAGACCGAATGGATCACCGACTGCGTCCGGTACATGCGCGAGCACGGGTACTCCGTCATCGAACCCACCCAGGAGGGCGAGGACGAATGGGTCGCCCACCACGATGAGACCGCCGGCGCCAATCTGATCTCGAAGACCAACTCCTGGTACAACGGCGCCAACGTCCCCGGCAAACCGCGGCGGGTGCTGTCCTACACCGGCGGGGTCGGCACCTACCGTGAGCTGACCCTCGCGGCCGCCGCTGCCGGCTACAAGGGCTTCCAGCTGAGCTGACCGACCGAGCATCCGACCGCGCGGTCTCTTGCCGTCGTCCGGTCGGCGCGATCCACTCCCACTGTCCCACAACGCAGGAGGGCGACCTCGATGATCGACAACCCTAACTACACCCACGAGTTCCACGGCGACTACGACCTGATCGGCATCGGAGCCCTCGACCTCGAAGAAGGCGGTTCGATTCCGGACTGCCATCTCGCCGTAGCGACCTTCGGAACGCTGAACGAGGCCAAGGACAACGCGATCCTCATCCCCACCTGGTATTCGGGGACACATCAGATCTGGCGCGACGCCTACATCGGCCCCGATCACGCCCTCGACCCGGACAAGGACTTCATCGTCTGCGTGGACCAGA
>CALALQ010000158.1 GCA_937925595.1 uncultured Demequina sp.
CGTCGCGCAACGAGCCAAGCGAGCACCGCGACACCAAGCGCAGCCTCGACCCACCAGTACGCGACGGACGTGGTGTCGGCGATGCGCGTGAGCCCGTGGGCTGCCTCGCCAACGACGATCCCTGGCCACAGTGCGGCGGCCGCCGCCTTGACCACGACCGGTGCCTTGTTCCGCAGCGCCCACGTCGCGACTCCCATGAGCGAGCCGAACACCGCGCCCGCGGCAACCCACATAAGGAAGAAGCTCGAGCTCACGCCGTAGCCGCGCAGCAGCGCGGTGCCGTAGTAGCCCACCATCGCGAGCGGTCCCGCGATGGCGCCCAGCGCGATGGATCCCGGCAGGCGACGCGCGGCGAGAGACGCGGCCGCAGCGAGCGCCACCACCGGCGCGGCCGAGTTGAACAGCGAACTGAGCCAATCCGGAGCGAAGGTCTGGCCAAAGCTGATCGCGACACCGGCGAGCAGCGACCCTGCAACAGCGATGGCCCAGCGGGCGGGCGCGCTCACTGGAGCAGGTCCAGACCCACGGGAGTGACCTCATGCCGCTCCGAATACCCCACCATGAGCGGAGCCAGCTGTTCGCGGAAAGCCGTCACAGCGTCGGACTCAAGCCAGTCGCGATGGGCGGCGGCGTCTTCCCAGCACTCGGCGATCCACACGCCGCTGTCATCGCCCGGCTCCACGGAGACCAGGTAGAACAGGCACCCGGGCATCTCGGGGGTCTGCTCCGCGAGCATGCGCGCGAGCGCGTCTCTGTTGCCGGGCGTCGCCTCGATGCGGCCGATCATCGCGCTCATGGCGTCCAAGCGTAACTGTGCCTACACTTGAGGCCGGGCGCCGCGAACGTCGGCGCATGGAGGACGGCATGACAGAGCTCTAGGTCGCCAGACCGCGTGTCTGGCAACGGTTCAGCAACCACCAGACCTTGGAGCACCATGCACGCCCTTTCCCTTTCTCACGTTTCCTTTTCCTGGCCCGATGGCCGCCGCGTCTTCAACGACCTGTCGTTGTCCCTGCCGCAAGGCGTCTCCGGGATCGTTGGCCGCAACGGCATCGGCAAGTCCACCCTCCTGCGCCTCATGGCGGGAGACCTCAGCCCGACGCGTGGCACAGTCGACATCCCACCTCGCCTTCGCTTCGTCCCCCAGTCGGTGACGCTCGCCGTCAGTGACACGGTCGCCGATGCGCTGGGCGTTGCGCAGAGGCTGCGGGCGCTGCGGGCGATCGAGTCCGGTGAGGGCAGCGCCGAGCACTTCGAGGTGCTCGGCGACGACTGGCTCGTCGAGGACCGCTCGCTCGCGCTGCTCGCGTCGCTGGGGCTGTCCTCGCTCGAACTCGACCGGCCAGTGGGGGCGGTCAGTGGAGGCGAGGCGACCCTGCTCGCGATCGGTGCCGCGCTGCTCGACGAGCCGGACGTGCTGCTGCTCGATGAGCCGACCAACAACCTCGACTCGGTGGCTCGCGACGCGCTGCTCGCCGCCCTCGCTGAGCGGGACGGTGCCACCGCAGTGGTGACGCACGACCGCACGCTGCTGCAATTGGTTGACCGCATCGGAGAGCTGCGCGAGCTCGAGGATCGCACCACCGAACTGCGCTGGTTTGGCGGCGCACTCGACGAGTTCGAGGCCGCCCGCCGCGCGGAGCGAGCGGCCGCCGAACAGGCGGTGGTGACCGCGACCGCCCACGTCGCGCGCCAGTCTCGCGACCTCACCGCCCACCGTGAGGGCGCCGCTCGCAAGGCGAAGGCTGGGGACAAAGCCAGGGCCCAGCGTCGGGTGGTGGGCATGGCAGCCAACACCAAGCGCAACGCCGCCGAGCGGACCGATGCGCGGGTGCGGGCCATCCACGAGGAGCGGCTCGCCGAGGCGCGTGAGGCACTCGCGGAGGCGCGCGCGGCGATCCCGCGCGACCGCTCGATCCGCATCGACCTGCCTGGCACCGAGGTGCCCGGCCGCAAGGAGATCCTCAGCGCTCGCGGGCTTGTGACGCGGATGGGCACGCGATTCGAGGGGGCCATCGTTGGTGCCGAGCGCATTCGCGTTCATGGCCGCAATGGCGCTGGGAAGACCACGCTCGTCGAGACGCTCTTGGGGCTGCGCGCACCCGCCGAGGGCGAGGTCACGGTGCACGTGCCGGTGGGGTACCTGCCGCAGCGGCTCGACGTGCTCGACGACTCGCTGTCCGTGGTGGACAACGTGCGCGCCCGGGCCCCGCAGGCGAGCGCTCAGGAGGTGCGCGACCAGTTGGGCCGGTTCCAGTTCAGGGGGGCACTCGCCGACGCCCGCGCTGGGACCCTCTCTGGCGGTGAGCGCTTCCGGGCCGCCCTCGCGACGGTGCTGCTGGCACGGCCGGAGCCGCAGCTGCTGGTGCTGGATGAGCCGACCAACAACCTCGACTTCGAGTCGCAGTCCCAGTTGGTGCAGGCCCTTGAGTCCTATAAGGGGGCGCTCGTGGTGATCACCCACGACGACGCCTTCGTCGAGGCGATCGCCCCCACGCGTGTGTGGGAGGTGGACGGCGAGGCGGTGACCGAGCGGGCGCTTTGACAGCGTCCGCCCGGCCCCAAGCCGCCGCGGGTTATGCGCCCGCCTCGTTGAGCTCGGCGAGCTGGTCCGCACTGAGCTCCACATCCAGCGCCTCGATGCATTCGAGGTACTGATCAAACGTACGCGGCCCAATGAGCGGCAGCACCTGGGGAGCGTCCTGGGCCAGCATCCACGCGAGCACCACCTGGTTTCCGGTGGCGCCCGACGCTGCGGCGACTCGGTCTACGGCGGCCAGCTTGGCGTCGGCATCCGGCCCCCAGTAGGGGTCGATCGCCCAGAAGTCGCGGCTTCGCTTGGCTGGGTCGGAGTACAGGCCCTTGAGGATGGGCGAGTAGGCGACGAGCTGCATGTCCGGGTACTGCTCGAGGAAGTCGAGCTGTTCGTCGCTCACGATCGAGTTGTGACGCAGCCCTGCCCTGCGGGCGAGGTAGGAGTGCTGCTGCTGGACCGCCGCCGGCGTCGGCCAGCCGTTCTCGACAGCGGTGGCGCGGATCTCCGCGAGGCGCCACGTGGTGACGTTCGACCAGCCGTAGTGCCCGATCCGGCCATCGGCGACGAAGGAGGCGAAGGTGCCCACGGCGTCGGCCAGGGGGGTGCGGCGATCGTCGACGTGGTTGTAGTACAGGTCGATCTTCTCGACGCCTAGCCGCTCAAGTGAGCCGGCGAGCGAGTCGCGCAGCACCTGCGGGGCGGCGCCAACGTACTTGGTGCGGGCGACGTCCCAGTTGGCCGTGCCGTCGGCGTTCCAGACGCCGTCGAGGTCGGTGAGCATGCCGGTGGCCTTGGTCGCGAGGAAGACGCTGTCGCGCGCTCCCGTGTCCGCGAACCAGCGGCCCAGCAGCGCTTCGCTGTGCCCACCGGTCTCGCCGGGGCTTTCCCACCAGCAGTAGCAGTCGGCGGTGTCGACCATGCCGAGCGCACCGGGGTAGCGAGGTGTCACCTCGCCGATGAAGTGGTCAAGGATGCGGCGGGCCTCCGGCTCTGGAGTGGAGGTGCCGAAGATCATCGCGCCAAGCGCGATGGGCGTGAGGGCGGTGTCAGTGGTTCCAAAGGTGAAGGGGTTGTGTTCCATGCTTTGGACGCTAAAAGTTGAAGCGCACTCCAAGTCAAGCCTATATTTCGCGAATGGACGGAATGACGATCGACGAGGCCGCGCAGCGCATGGGCATCACCAAGGACACCCTGCGCTATTACGAGCGCGAAGGGCTGCTCCCGCCCATCGCCAAAGCCTCGAACGGCCACCGTCGCTACACCGAAGACGACCTTGGCTGGGTGAAGTTCCTGCAGCTGCTGCGCGGCACCGGCATGCCCATCCGTGAGATGAAGTCCTTTGTGAAGCTGACTCTCGCCGGGGATCACACGATCGCGGAGCGCGTCGAGGTGCTCGAGCGCTATCGCGTCCAGCTCGCTGAGCGCATGGAGGCCGATCGCGAGCGCATGCAGTTCCTCAACCACAAGATTGACTACTACTCGAGCGTGCTGGCGCTGTCTGAGGCGCAGCCGGAGGACATCACCGGAGTGCCGGCGCAGTAGGCGTCACTCGTAGAACATCAGAGTGTTGAGGTCACTCGCGCTGACGATGGTGATTCCGTCATTGACGCCAATAATGACCTCTTCGCCCTCGACGGACTTCGCGATGATCCAGTTGGCGCCGATCTCGGCACTGGGGATGTCCGCGTAGAAGTTCTGCCACTCGTCCATGGTCCAGCCATTGACGTAGGGCTGACCTTCCTTGACGACCTCAGCGCCCAGCGCGGAGCGGGGGAAGGGGATGCGGAGGGGCTCTCCGCCGTCCTCGGGAATCACGTCGACCACCTGGAGGGCGAGTGCGTACCAGTCGCTGTCGACGAGGTAGGTGAGGTCCCATCGGACGTTGTCCGTCGACAGGTGCCAGATCGAGTCGCCGACGCGGGGCTCAGCGCCTGGCTCCAAGGTGACCACCCCGTCGGGGTGCTGCTCCTGAAACACGCTCACGACATGATGGGGGTCGCCGGCCTTGCCGAAGCGGTACTCCGTGGCGGTGTCGGAATCGACCCTGTGGCGCAGCTCGATCACGAGGGGCGGATCGCTGACCGGGTCGAAGCCCTCCACGCGAATCTCGGTGGGGTCGGCCAACGGCGAGGCGAGCCACGCGACCACCGCGAAGGGCGCCAAGGTCACGCCGATGCCAACAGTCAGCAGCCCGGTGCCGAGGCCCTTCTCGCCGCGCGAGAGGCAGATGCCCCCGCCAACGATGAGCAGGATGGCCAGCAGCCACACGACGGCGGCCACGAAGAACAGCCCAGCCTGCATGTCACCCCTCCTCAGGTGGGATGACAGTAGCGCAGGGTGAGGCAGCCCACACGGATGCGCGGAATCGGCCGGGCAGCGTTAGCGTTCTGCCTGCTATGACTCAACTGCAGATCGATGTGTGGGCGGACATCGTGTGTCCCTGGTGCTACGTGGGCGAGGCTCGCCTCGAGAAGGCGGCGAAGGCGCTCGCGGATGAGGCGACCGTCACCATCAGGCCGCATGCGTTCGAGCTCGACCCCAACCATTCGCACCCTGAGCCCGTCCTCGAGATGCTCGCTCGCAAGTACGGCGGAAGCGAAGACCAGGTGCGCACCATGGAGCAGCGCGTCGCTGACCTCGCGAAGGCAGAGGGACTGCCGTACACCTCGGAACGCATCACCATCAACACGTTCAACGCCCACCGTCTCATCGCGGCGGCCGCCGAGCAGGGCATCGGTCTGCAAGTTCTCAATGCGCTCCAGCGTGGCCACTTCTCTGGCGAGGTGGATCTCAGCGACGACGACGCTCTGGTGGCCACAGCGTCGGCCGCTGGTTTGGGTGAGGAGCGAGCGCGCGAGGTGCTCGCGAGCGACGAATTCGCCGACGCGGTGCGCGCGGATCAGGCGCAGGCTCGCGCCTACGGCGTGAGCGGAGTGCCGTTCACGGTCGTCGGCGGACGGTATGCGATCCCCGGCGCCGCGGCCGCGGAGCAGTACGAACACGTGCTGCGCACTGCACTTTCGGAATAGTTCACCGCGAATTGTCGTGCGGCCCGTGTCAGCATTCGTAGTGGATTCGAGCGCGGCGAAGGTCCCCGCTCGGAACGGAGACTGACATGAAGTACCTGATGACGGTTGGCGTCGAGGAGATCACCGACCCCGCGGAGGGTCCAGACACGACTCTCGACATCGAGGAGTGGGTGCAGTCCAACGACGCGAGCGGCGCTCGCTTCTGGGGCGACCGGTTGGCACCGGCCTCTCAGTCCAAGACGGTGCGGATCCGCAAGAGCGGCACGCTCGTGACCGACGGGCCGTTTGCCGAGGCGCATGAAGCAATCGCCGGCTTCGACATTCTCGAGTGCGACACGATTGAGGATGCGGTTCAGATCGCCCTGAAGCACCCCATGGCTCGCGAGGGCGTCATCGAGGTGCGCCCCTTCTTCGACTGGGACAGCGAGGACTGAGTCGCGTCCGCCCGGTTGCGGTATCTGAGTGTCGCGAAACGGCCGTTTCGCGACACTCAGATACCGCAACGGCGGTTGGGGGGGGCGACGGGCGTACGCAACTGTTGACAGCGTCGGGCATGCGACGTAACGTACAACCAAATGGTTGTAGATAACACACTCTCCGAAGCAGACGTGGACCGCATCTTCCACGCTCTTGCCGATGCGACGCGCCGCGACATCGTGCGCCGCACGCTCAGCGCTGAGGCGAGCGTCAGCGAACTCGCCGCGGCCTACGTGATGTCGTTCGCTGCCGTGCAGAAGCACGTGGCCGTCCTGGAAGGAGCTGGCCTCGTGACCAAAGAGAAGCGTGGACGCGAGCGCATCGTTCGCGGAAACCCCGAGCAGATCCAGCGCGCGCAGGCGCTGCTTGACCAGTACGAGCAGATCTGGAGGGCCCGGATCGACCGGCTCGACGCACTGCTCGCGGAAGACAACTGAAAGGTCCCCATCATGCCCATCACCTCCGTCACCAAGGACCCCGAGGCGCTCACGATGACCGTGGTCGCCGAGTTCCCCGCGACCGTTCAGCGGCTGTGGGACGCCTATGCCGACCCCCGCCAGCTCGAGAAGTTCTGGGGACCCGTCGAGTGGCCGGCGACTTTCACCCGGCACGACTTCGCTGTGGGCGGTCGCTCCGACTACTACATGACCGGTCCTGACGGCGAGCGCTCCGGCGGCTTCTGGGAGTTCCTCGCGGTAGAGCCCGGAAAGAGCTTCGAGGTGCGCGACGGCTTCGCCACCGACGACGGCGGCGAGAACACCGAGCTGCCCTCCATGCGCATCGTGTTCACCTTCGAGTCGATCGACGGTGGCAGCCGTGTCACGACCACCACCCACTTCCCGTCGCTCGAGGTGCTCGAGCAGCTCGTTGGCATGGGAATGGAAGAGGGAATGAAGTCCGCCATGAGCCAGATGGACGCGGTCATCGGCGACCTCAAGAACTTCGCGCACGACCTCGCCACCAATGCGCAGATCCTGAGCGACACCCAAGTGCGCGTCACGCGCGTCATCCACGGATCCGTCGAGGACGTGTGGCGAGCCCATCACGAGCCCGAACTCGTAAAGCGCTGGCTGCTCGGCCCCGACGGCTGGGAGATGACCGAGGCCGTGGTGCCGGCAAACGTGGGAGACAGCTTCCGCCAGTGGTGGAAGCCCACCACCGCAGACGTGCCCGCGGGCTTCGAAGAGGGCTTTGGCTTCGAGGGCGAACTGCTCGAGCGCGTCGAGAACGTGCGCGAGGTGTCGACAGAGCACATGATCGGCACCGACTACCCGTTGACGCTCAACGAGATGACGCTCACCCCCGTGGAGGGCGGCACGCTCTTGACCCTCGTCATCACCTACGCGAACGCGGAAGCTCGCGACGCGGTCCTCGCGACCGGCATGACCGACGGCATGGAGGCCTCGTACGCCCGCCTCGAGCGCGAGGTGCTCGTCTAGCGCCCCCAGCGCCAAGATGGTGGATGCTGCCCGGTGTTCGCTTGCGAACCGGGCAGCATCCACCATTTCCAGGGCGGGGTTAGGGCCTCGTAGCGATCATCGCGGTCTCGCCATACTCGGCATCCCGGCCGACGCTGCCCAGCAGTCCCGCTTCAGCCGCTCGCTGGAGCGTGCGTTCCGCCTGGTGCTCGCTGGTTTCGACGATCACGATCCCGGAAGGCGCGAGCAGGCGGGCGGCCGCCGAGAAGACCGCGGCCTGCAAGTCGGTGCCGTCCGGGCCGCCATCGAGGGCGAGACGCGGGTCGTGATCGCGGGCTTCGCTGGGCATCATCGCGATCTCGTCGGTAGGCACATACGGCGGGCACGCGACGATCACGTCGAACGGGCCAGCGAGCTCCGCGCCCATATCGCTCACCACCACCTGACCGCCGAAGGGCGCTAGATTCCGCTCGGCCCATGCCACCGCCAGGGGCGAGATGTCCGCGGCGGTGACCACAGCGTCGGGCCGCTGAGATGCGACTGCCGCGGCGATGGCGCCGGAGCCGCAGCACAGGTCGAGCAGGCTGCCGCCGTCGGGAATCCGAGAGACGGCGAGGCGAACCACGCGCTCGGTGCGGCGGCGGGGCACGAAGACCCCAGGGCCAAGGAGGATGCGCAGCCCAGCGAACTCCGCGAAGCCCAGAATGTGCTCGAGTGGCTCGCCGGCGACGCGGCGCGCGACGGCGTCGTCCAGAGCGTCCCGCGGGATGTTCGCGAGCAGGAGTTCCGCCTCCTCCTCGGCGAACACGCAGCCGGCCTCGCGCAGCCGGTCAACAAGGTCCACACTGCGACGCTACCGTGGCGCTATGAGCAGTTTCGAGATCACCCAGATTGGTGCCCTTGACGAATGGCGAGAGTTCTACGGTGGCTTCCGCCCCGATAGCAGCCGCGACGGGCGCCGCGTCGTGGACCACGAGCTCACGATGCAGTACATCGGCATGACGGCGAACGCGCTGCTGCCGGGAGAAGAGGCCGGGTACTGGCACACCCACCACAAGGTCGAGGAGCTGTACGTGTTCCTCCAGGGCAAGGGCCAGATGGGCCTCGACGACGAGGTCGTCGACGTGGGCCCCGGCTCCGTGGTGCGCGTGGGCCAGGAGGTGTGGCGCACGTGGCGCGCACACCCAGACAGCACCGAGGAGCTTCGCTGGCTGTGCATCCGCGCAGGCGGCTATGAGCTCCCGCATCTGCCCGACGACGGCGAGCGCGGCCCCGACCGCCCCATGCCGTGGTGATGCACGCTGCGTGTCGCTGACGCCCGTTTTTCACGGGGTGAAGCGCGCTGCGTGTCGATTGCGCTTGGGCGGTGTGAGCAGCGCGTTCCGCGACCGCCGCGCCCACCGCGTGACCACAACCGACACGCAGCGCGCGGGGCATGCCCGAATCCGGGCGCAATCGACACGCAGCAAGCCGGGAGCGCGCAAAGCCGGGAGCGCGATCCGCGAGGATCGGCTCCCGGCTTGTCGCTACGCCGCCGCGAGGACGAGCTCACGCTCCTCGACCGGCACAGCGCGCCGGTGCCGAGGCAGCGCCAGTCCCACGAGCGACGCGGCCACAAGGAACGCGACGCCGGTCCAGATCGCGGGGATCGCGGAGCCGGTGTACTCGGTGGGAGTGAGCGCGCCGCCGGTGCCGGTGAACACTGCGGTGAGAATCGCGATGCCCAGTGCGACGCCGATCTCGCGCACGGTGGAGTTGGTGCCGGACGCCTTCGCGTGGTCCTCCTCACGCATGTTGGCGAGGATCGCCGTCGCGGACGGGGCGAACACGAGGCCCATGCCGATCCCCGCGAGCAGGAAGGCTGGAACGAGCGCCGAGTAGGCGACCGCGGGATCGGTGACGAGAGCGATCCATGCGAGACCGGCGGCCTGCATCGACGTGCCCGTCACGATCAGCACGCGGGTGCCCACGCGAGGCGCGATCAACCCCGCGAGGGGAGCCACCACGAGCGGTGCCATGGTCCACGGCATCGTCATGACACCGGCCTGCAGCGGGCTCTTGCCCTGCACTACCTGCATGAATTGGATGAGGATGAAGATCGCGCCGAAGATGCCGATCGAGAACAGCAGTCCCACGCCATTGGCGGCGGCAAAGCTGCGGTCCCTGAACAGATTGAGCGGCAGCAGCGGCTGAGCGACGCGGCGCTCCCACGCGAGGAACGAGACGAGCAGCACTCCGCCTCCCACGAGTCCGGTCAGCACCGGGGTGGAGGTCCAGCCTGATTCGTTGCCGCGGATGATGCCGAACACGATGCCGAACACACCCGTCGCAGCGAGCGCGAGTCCCAGCAGGTCCAGGCGAACCCGACGCCCAAAGCTCTCGCTGAGCGCGGCGAACACGAGTCCCACGGCCACGATCCCAACTGGCACGTTGAGCCAGAAGATCGCGTGCCACGTGAGCCCCTCCACAACGGCGCCGCCGATGAGCGGGCCAGCAGCTACACCAAGGCCCGCGACCCCGCCCCACACGCCGATCGCCATGGGCCTCAGCCTGGACGGCACGGCTCCCGCGAGCAGGGCGAGGGACAGCGGCATGACGGCCGCCGCACCGGCACCTTGAATGGCCCGCGCGGCGATGAGGACACCCGGCGTGGTCGCCATCGCGCATAGCGCCGACGCTGCGGTGAAGACCGCGATGCCCGTCACGAAGACGCGGCGACGGCCAAAGCGGTCGCCCAGCGCGACCGCCATGAGGATGAGGCTCGCGAAGGCGAGCGAGTAGGCGTTGACGATCCACTGCAGCTCTTCGAGCGTTGCGCCAAGGTCCCTGGCCATGACCGGAAGAGCGTTGGTGACCACGAGGTTGTCGAGTGTGGCCATGAACATGGGCAGCGCCGCGGCGGCGATGATCAGCCCGAGCGGCTTGTGAGTGGCTGACATGGTGTGTCCCTTCCCCTTAGTTGTAATCGGTTGATTACTTAACATTCGACACTGTAGTAATCAATTGATAACCTTGTCAACATGAACGCCTCACCCGAGCGAATGAGCGCCGAAGAGCGTCGTGAGCAGATCCTCCGGGCGGCTACCGTCGTCTTCGGCGAACGGGGCTATGTAGGAGGCACGACGGACCAGATCGCGCGCCAGGCTGGCATCTCCCAGGCCTACGTGGTGCGCATGTTCGGCTCCAAAGAGCAGCTCTTCTCTGCGGTGGGCGACTACGCGGCGGGCCGCGTGGCGGACGCCTTCCGCGAAGCCATCACCACGTTCCCGGAGGGCGCCGGCCCCGTCGAGCGCCAGACCATCCTCGGCGACGCCTACGCCAAGCTCCTCGCCGACCGCGGCCTGCTGCTCAGTCTTCTCCAGCTCTTCTCGCAGGGCCACGACCCCGTGTTCGGCCCGCAGGCGCGCGGCTGCTTCCTCGACGTCTACAAGGTCGCTCGCGATGAGGCCGGCCTGGGCACGGAGGCCGCGACCCAGTTCTTCGCTCGCGGCATGCTCCTCACCATCCTGATGGCCATGCGCATGCCCGACGCTGTGGCCACCGATCCCGACGCGGCAGAGATGCTGGGGGCGGCGGCAGGCAACGTAGGCCCCACATTCATCGACCTCGCCACCTCTCACCTCCCGCTTCCCGACGTCCGGCGGTAGCGTGGCGGGATGGCCCAATACGTCATCACGTTCCCCGCTCGCACGATGATCCTCAGCGACGAGGAGTTCCAGCAAGCAGGTGTGGATGCGAACGCCGTCGTCGAGGAGATGAAGGCGGCTGGTGTCTACGTCGCCGCGGGCGGCATCAACCCGGAGCTTCCGGTGGAGCTGGTGGCGGCCGATGGTTCCGTGACGCCCGGGCCCTACCCGCATACGGAGGGCTTCAACGGCGGCGTGACGGTAGTCGAAGTCGACTCACGGGAGCAGGCGGTGTACTGGGCATCCAAGGTCGCGGCCGCGTGCCGCTGCCCTCAAGAGCTCCGCGAGCTCTTCTAGGCCGGCAGGATGGGCCGGTTCTCGTAGAAGGTCTGCAGCACCACCGTGGTGCGAGTGCTCACTGACGCCGCAGCGCGGATCTCCTGAATGAGCGACTCAAGGTGCCTCGGTGAGGCGACGCGCACGAACAGGATGTAGCTGGCCTCGCCCGCGATGGAGTGGCACGCCTCGATCTCGGTGAGGTGCTCAAGGAGCTCCGGGGCGTTGTCCGGCTGGGCCGGGTCAAGCGGGGTGATCTCCACGAACGCGGCAAGCGGCTTGCCCACGGCCTCTGCGTCAACCAAAGCACGGTAGCCGGTGATGACTCCGCGCTTCTCAAGCCGCCGCAATCGCGTCTGCACCGCAGACACGGACAGCCCCACCGCAGCGGACAGGTCGGCGAGGGTGGCGCGGGCGTCCTTGGACACCGCGCGCACGATTCTGGCGTCAGTCTCATCCTCGAGGCGCACATCATCGTTCATGGGGGTGACCCTATCAGCGCGGTTCCGTCATGGCAGGAAAGATTCCGGCAAACAAGATGAGCAGCAGGAACATTTCCCGTAGACTTTGACGAAAGGAGTCAAGGTCGACTCGAGGAGGTCCCCCATGTCCGTCCGTACCCACTCCACTGATGCCAGCGTCGGCGCTCCTGAGACCGTCCGCGACGCGAGCCGGGCCGAGGCGAGCGACGCGTGGCTGCGCCTCAAGGCCGCCGCGACCGCGATCCAGAGCCTCCAGGTCCAAGACGGCTCCATCCCTGAGGCGAGCGATCACGACCAAGCCCGCCACCTCGTCGGCGAGATCACCGCGGCCATCCGCGCCCTCGCCCCAGCCTTCCCCCACGACGCGGCCTACCTCGAGGCCGCGATCACGGACTTCGAACGCTGGATGGATGGCGGCTTCGGCGTCCCCGACTTCCTCGACTCCCTCAACGCCTTCGCGCCCGCGAGCAACCGCGTTGACGGCCTGCGCCACCTGGTGGTCTTCCCCATGTACACGCAGAACGGCTCTCGCGACCGTCATGTCGAGGCGCTGCTGTGCGAGGTCATCTGGCCGGAGTTCATCGCGCGGCTGGAGGCCAGCGACTACGGCAACAAGCTGTTCCTCTCGCTGCGCTTCGTGGACTTCACGGCCGGCTACGACACCAACTCGGCAGTGCTGTTCCCGGAGACCATCGCGATGCGCGAGGTGCCCACGTTCACGTGGGGCGCGATCTTCCAGGACCGCGAGGCCGCGCGCTTCCGCCGCGTCATCCGCGCGGTCGCCGACACCACCAAGCTCGACGTTCCCACCGGCATCCAGCGCATGCTCGACGACCAGAAGCTGACGGAGAAGGTCTTCGTGATGTGGGACATGATTCACGACCGCAGCCACATGCGCGGCGACCTCCCGTTCGACCCGTTCATGATCAAGCAGCGCATGCCGTACTTCCTGTACTCCCTGGAAGAGCTGCGCTGCGACCTCACCGCGTACCGCGAGTGCATGGCTATCGAGAAGCGCCTCCAGGCTCGCCTCGACGCTGGCGAGACCCTCGACGACGTCGAATTCGAGATGCTCGACTGCGCCCGCCTGGTGCAGGACGCCGTGATTCTCGAGCGTGGCTTCCGCTTCCCGCTCACCGGCTCTCGCGTGCGCAACTACGACGGCCTTGGCGGACAGCTGCTGTTCGCGTGGCTCCACCAGCGAGACGTTCTGCACTGGACGGACACGGCCCTTTCTTTCGATTGGGAGCATGTGCCCGACGCTGTGGTCGCCTTGAGCGATGCCATCAACGATCTGTACTGGCGTTCGATCGATCGCCCAAAGACCGCTCACTGGCTTGCGGCCTACGACCTGGTGAGGTCGGTGCTTACGCCCAACCCTGCGTCGGTGTGGAACCGGGGACTGCCGGACGAGATCCTGGCCGGTCCCCCCAAGGGCTACACCGATGCCGTGCTCGACGACGAGTTCCCGCTGTCGATGTTCTTCGAGGCGCTCGACAAGAAGACTCGCCCCATCGTCGAATCCACGGCAGGCATCACCGGCCGCGATGCATGACGTGGCAGGCTTGACGCATGAGCGTCGCAGGCAGGCACGTGATGATTGCTGGCGCCACGAGCGCGTCGGGACTCGCCGCCGCGCGGGCGCTGATCGCCGCGGGTGCGCGAGTGGTCGCGGTGGGTCGCGACCCGGCCAAGCTGCGTGAGCTGAGGTCCACTGTGGGTTCGAGCGCGCTTCATCCGGCCGTGTGCGATCTCACGGACGAGCGGGCGGTCGCGGACATGAAGGCTCATGTCCACAAGACGGCCGGACCTATCGACGGGCTCCTTCACCTGGTGGGCGGCTGGAGGGGTGGCGGCGGCCTCGCCGGTCAGTCCGACGCTGACTTCCGCATTCTCGAAGGCTCGCTTACGGCGTTGAGGCATGTGAGCAGGGCCTTCGACGCTGACTTGCGCGCCTCGGAGGCGGGGAGGCTTGCCGTGGTCTCCTCGACCGCAGTGGGCCGGCCCCTCGCGGGCGGCGCGAACTACGCCGCGATCAAGGCGGCGACGGAGGCGTGGGCGCGGGCTGCTGCCCAGGGCTTCGCCAAGGATGCCCGCGACGCAGAGCGCGAGGTGAGCGCAGCGTCGGTCATCTTCAGGGTGAAGAGCCTGGAGGGGCTCGAGGACGACCTCGCGACGCGGTTCGTGGGGCTGTGGGACGCGCCCGCCGAACTGATCAACGACACCATCATCGAGATTGGACAGCCGTGAGCATTCACGACAAGGGCCTGCGGGGCTTCGCCTCTGACAACTACTCCGGCATTCACCCGGAGGTGCTTGCGGCGATCGAGGCGGCGAATGGCGGCCACCAGATCGCGTACGGCGACGACGTCTACACGGCGCGACTGCAAGAGGTGATGGCCCAGCACTTTGGCGAGGGAGTCGAGGCATTCCCGGTCTTCAACGGCACGGGTGCGAACGTGGTGAGCCTGCAGTCGATGCTGCCGCGATGGGGTGCGGTGGTCGCCGCTGGTTCCGCCCATATTCATGTGGATGAGGGCGGCGCACCGGAACGCGTGGGAGGCATCAAGCTGCTCACCGTGCCCACCGAGGACGGCAAGCTCACGCCAGAGCTCATCGACCGCGAAGCGTGGGGATGGGGAGACGAGCATCGCGCACAGCCGCTGGTCGTGTCGATCACCCAGTCCTCCGAATTGGGCACCGTGTACACAGCGGATGAGGTGCGCGCCATCACCGAGCACGCCCACAGCCTTGGCATGCGCGTGCACATGGACGGCGCTCGCATCTCCAATGCGGCGGCCTCGCTTGGCGTACCGCTGCGCGAGATCACTCGCGACGCGGGCGTTGACGTGCTCAGCTACGGCGGCACCAAGAACGGCGCGATGCTTGGTGAAGCCGTGGTGGTGTTCAACCCGGAGGCGGCCGAAGGGCTGAAGTTCCTGCGCAAGCTCGACATGCAGCTCGCGTCCAAGATGCGGTTCGTCTCCGCTCAGCTCATCGCGCTGCTCGAGGGCGACCTGTGGCTGCGCAACGCGTCGCACTCCAATGCGATGGCGCAGCGCCTGCGTGCCGGCATCGAGGCCGGACTCACCGACGGCTCTATCAAGGGCGTGGGCTTCACTCAGCGCACCGAGTCCAACGGCGTGTTCGCGACGCTCCCTGACGGCGTCGCGGATCGGCTGCGCGAGTCCTTCCGCTTCTACGACTGGGACGCCGCGCGCAATGAGGTGCGGTGGATGTGCAGCTTCGACACCACCGAGGAAGACATCGACGCCTTCATCGCCGCGATCGCCCGCGAAACCTCAGCTGCGTGAGCGGGCTGACCCCGCCACCCGGCATTCGCCTGGTGGCGCTCGATATTGACGACACCCTGATCCCCTGGCGCGGGGCGCTGTCGCCGCGAGTGGCCGACGCTGTGCGCGCCGTCCACTCTGTCGGCGTCGAGGTGGTGCTCGCCACGGGCAGGGGAGTCTCCCAGGTGGTGCCGGTGGCGCAAGAGCTCGGACTCGACGAGCTCTGGGCCCTGTGCTCCAACGGCTCTGTCACCGCGCGAATCGCGCAGGGGGAGTTCGAGATCCACGACCGCGTGACGTTTGATCCGCGCGGGATTGTCGAGGCGCTGCGCGCGATCGACCCACGTGCGCCCATCGCTGTCGAGTCCTCCGGCATCGGCTTCCTCGTGGACGGCGATCCCTACGAGGATCAGGCACCGGAGATCGCCGGGGCGCTTGAGGAACTGAGCGACGCCGTCACCTTCCTCTCGGTCGCTTCCAGCCTGATCGATGTCGAGGCCTTTGCAGAGCTCACCGCCGGCCACCCAGTCCACTCGGTGCCGTACGTCCACGATGGCTGGATCACCGTGGACATCGTCCACGCCGACGCTGGCAAGGGGGCGGCGCTCGCGTCCCTCGCGGCGTCTCGCGGGATCGCGGCGCACGAGTGCGCCGCCGTTGGCGACTACCTCAACGACATCCCGATGCTCGCGTTCGCTGGGTGGTCCGTCGCGATGGGTCAGGCGCCCAGCGAGGTGCGCGCGGTCGCGGACGCGGTGGTCGCGGCGAGCGTCGACGATGGCGTCGCGGAGGCCCTAGAGGCGATCGCGGGCGCCGGAGATGTGACCCACCACTAGACGGTTCTGCGGTTCATACTTACAGTGTAAGTATGGCTCGCAAGGGACTGAGTAAGAAGGCAGTTGTCGACGCCGCTTTCGCACTCGCGGACAGCGACGGCCTTGAGGCACTCACCATGCGTCGCCTCGGAGCACGCCTCGGCGTCGAGGCCATGTCCCTGTACAACCACGTCCCCTCTCGCCGCGAGCTTCTCGACGCCATCGCCGACCGCGTCTGGGCCGCTGCCGACACCCCGTCCGCACTCGCCGCCGCACTCGCCGCGCACCCCTGGGTGCTCGAGCTTCCCACCGCTCGCCCAGGCGAGCATCGCCTCGCAGCCCGCCGCAGCGTCGGCCGGGAGCAGGAGGCCCTCATCATTGGCCGCGCCTGGGTAGCGCGGTCGACAGGAGTTGCCATGTACATCAGCCAGACCCTCGACACCCCCGACGGCCCCTTCACGATCATCGAACACGACGGCGCGGTCGTCGGCGCCGGCTGGGACGCCGACGTCGCCACCATCGCCGCCCGGGCCAGCATCCCCGCCGACGCCGTGGTCGCCGGCACCTGCCGCGCGGCCGACGCCGTGGTCGCCTACTACGAAGGCGACGCCACAGCTCCGCTCAACGTGGAGGTGCGGCCCCACGGCACGGACTTCCGCTCCCAGGTGTGGAAGGAGCTGCGCTCCATCCCCGCCGGCGAAACCCGCACCTACGGCGAGATCGCCGCGCGACTGGGGTCAGCGTCGGCCAGCAGGGCTGTTGGCGCGGCATGCGGATCCAACGCCGTGGGCCTGTTTGTGCCCTGCCACCGAGTAGTGGGAAAGAGCGGAAAGCTCACCGGCTTCGCGTGGGGAGTGGAGACCAAGAAGTCCCTGCTTGAGCGCGAAGGCGTGTTGGCGGGGGCGTAGCGGGGGCGCGTGGGCCTAGGCTCGGAGGAACGTTTCTAAGGAGCCGCTATGTCCCTTCCCACGATCTCCCGCGAGCCCAACGGCGCTCCCGTCCCCGACTTCGACGGCGCCGAGCTGCCCGACGGCCTCGCGGTCGAGGTGCTCGAGCCGGGCGACGGCGCTCCCGTTGTCGAGGGTCAGTCCATCACCGTCCACTACGCCGGCTGGCTGTGGAACGGCCAGACCTTCGACTCGTCATGGGACCGCGGCCAGCCGATCTCCTTCGTGATCGCTCGCGGCTCGCTCATCGACGGCTGGGTCGACGGCATCGTTGGCCAGTCCGTCGGCTCCAAGCTGCTGCTCGTGGTGCCGCCGGAGGCCGGCTACGGCAACCGTCCCGTGGGGCCCATCCCGCCGAACTCGACGCTCGTGTTCGCCGTGGATGTGCTCGCGGCGCACTAGCAGCCGCGCACTAGCCCCGAGCCGTGCGCCCCGCCTCAGGCGAGGCGGCGGCGAGAAGCGATCAGCGCGAGGCCGCCGAGCACCAAGGCGAGTGCGAAGGCAGAGGTTCGCGCAGCGTCGGCGCCCGTCGTTGACAGGGCCTCCGCGATAGCGATCTCCACTTGGATGCTTGCCGTTTCCGTGCCGCGCAGCTCGATGTGGTGTGTGCCCGACGGGGTGTTGGCGGGGATGGTGACGCTGGCCGCGACCGTGCCGCCCGCGTCGGCCGTCGCCGTGCCCAGGAGCACCGGGTCAGAGTGCAGCCAGAACTCGACCGTCTCGCCGGGAATGAAGTGCTGGCCCGTCACCGTGAAGGTGTCGCCTGGGGCCGCGTCGTGTCCGATGTGACACTGTAGGGGAACGCGACCTGGGCGCCGCCTGAGGCAGCGGTGTACCAGCCGTTGAACGTATTCCCCGATGCGGTGGGAGCCGCAGGGGCGTCCACCGAGTGGCCAGGACGCCCTGTGCTCGGCATGGGGGAAGTGCCGTGGCCGTTGGCGTCGAACGTGACGGTGACAGCGGGGATCAGCTCGGACGTGTAGACGACTCCGCCCGCCGTCCACGTAGGCGAGGAGAACCCGGCGACATCGTGGTGGTACTTCACGACCGGCCCGGACGTGCCCAAGGCGTTGGGGGTGCCCATGACGGGAGCGTCGCCCAGGAAGGTCACCTCACCCAGTGGATTGCCAAGGAACGCGCTGCCGGAGATGCCTGTGACGCTTGCGGGGATGGTGACGGATGTCAGCTGGTTGTACGCGAACGCACCCGTGTTGATGAGGCCGACTGAGCCGGGCACGGTGATCGTGTTCAGATAGTTGTTCGAGAACGCGTAGGGCTGGATGTACCTCAGGGTGCTGGGCAGGTGAACGGAGTCCAGATTCTTGGACTGAAACGCGTAGTTCGCGACTTGGGTGACCGCGTAGTCATTCCCGCCGATGTTCACGGTCTCGGGGATGACGAGATCAGGTGCCACATCTCCCGAACTGACGATCGTCGCTCCGGCAGCAATGTTGGCGTCGTCAGCCTGATACATGATGCCGTCAATCACGGTCGTGACTGATGCGCCCTGAGCGGGAAGTGCCACGAGGAAGGCGCCAACAAAGGCGGCAAGAACGGTTGCGGAAAGTCGACCAAGCGTCACGACGGGATCCCTCAGATAGACCCTCAGCACGGGGACCTTCCCTGGGGCTTGGGGGCACGCTACCGCGCCCTAGCGGCACTCACTTACCAATCGGTATGTGATCTGGAACACGCTCCCGCCCCCACCTGCGTCCGCACGGCAAATCCGTTCCGCGCGCGAACGCGCGCGGCAAAGCGCCTGGTACGCGGACTCGGACCTCGCCGCACGTTCGATTTGCCGTGCGGACGCAGGGGCTGGTCCGACGCTGGGGCTGCGCGGTCGCAGAGTGTCGGCCGTGGTGCCTATGTCGGTCAGCCCATCGTGACGGTGAGCACGTCGCCGTCGCTCAGCTCCTCCACCGGCACGAGCGCACCGCGGCGCGAGTCGCTCGCAAGGTCCACCTCGCGCTTGCCGATCATCACGGACGCGACACCCGTCGCGACGCCCAGCGGGTTCACCACGTTGATGGTGATGGACTTTCCGCGGAACGTGCGGGTGACCTGGAAGCCATCCCAGCCTTCGGGAAGGCACGGGTCGATGCGCAGGCCCTCAAGCTCTGGGCGGATGCCAAGGATGTACTGCGTCACGCCGATGTACGACCACGATGCCGTGCCCGTGAGCCACGGGTTGCGAGCCTGGCCAAAGCGAGGCGACTCGGGGCCATGGGTGAACTGGCAGTACACGTACGGCTCCACCTGGTGGATCTCTGCGGAGTCGTTGTAGCGAGCGGGCAGGTAGGAGCGGTAGTACTCATACGCACGGTCGCCGCGACCCAGCACGCCCTCCGCCACGATCGTCCAGGAGTTGGCGTGGCAGAAGATGCCGCCGTTCTCCTTGTGGCCCACGGGGAAGACCAGCAGGGACAGGCCAACGCCAGGGACCTCCTTGGTGTGCGCGGGGGCGCACAGTGCCACTCCATGCTCGGAGAACAGGCGCTCATGCACAGCGTCCATCGCTCCCACGGCTCGGTCCTCCGGCACCACGCCGGAGATCGCGGCCCACACGTTGGGCTCGAGGTAGATCTTGCCCTCGTCGAGTTCATCGGAGCCGAGCTTGGCGCCGGTCGCGGAGATGCCGCGGATGTACCAGCCGCCGTCCCACGCGCCCTCGAGCACCGGCTGCAACGACTCAAGCACTCCACGCGCCCACGCGGCGTCCTCGTCACGGCCGGTCTGCTCCGCGAGCTCGGCGACGATGCGCGCGCCGTTCGCCATGAGGAAGGTCGAGAACATCGACTCGCCCGTGGTGCCGAACTGGATGCAGTCGTTCCAGTCGGCCTGCAGGCCCTGGACCAGTCCGTTCGCGCCAAGGTGGTCGAGCGAGAACTGGATCGCCTGGCGCAGGTGCTCGAACACGGTGGCCTCGCCGCGGTCGGCGTACGGGAGCACCTCGTCGAGGTAGGCGACGTCGCCGGTCTCGTACACGAAGTTCGCCACGGTGATGGGCAGCCACAGGGGGTCGTCGGAGCGGTACTTCTCAATCGACGGCGTCTCCTCGTGACCGGGGTTGTGGGTGAGCGGCTTCACGAGCGGCATCGCGCCGCCTTCTGCCGTCTGGCCGGTGAGGATCATCGACAGTCGCTCGCGCACAGCGTCGGGAATCGCGTGTGTCACGGCGAGCATGTCCTGCACCGTGTCGCGGTACCCAAGGCCGTCGCGGTCGCCGGCCTCGATGAGCGAGACGCCGCGAGACCAGTTGAAGGTCATGTGCGTCTGGTACGCGTGCCACACGTTGATCATCGAGTTGAGTTCGCCGTCAGGCGTTGCCACCTGAAGCGGGGCAAGGTAGTCGCGCCACTCGTCGCGAATCGCGGCAAGTTCCGCGTCGACACGCTCGGGAGTGCCGTACTCGGCGAGGATCTCGCGGCCGGCGCGGTGGACCACACCATCGCCGTCGTCCCACTCGGAGTCCGGCGCGCCAATGCCCAGCATGTAGATGACGTGGCGCGTCTCGCCGGGTGCGAGCTCTAGGCGGGCCTGCAGCGAGGCGCACGCGTTGTCGCCAACCGTCTCAGTGCCAGAGCACTCTCCGCGCTCCACAGCGAGCGGCGCGGACTGCGTGCGGTACGCGCCAAGGAACTGGTCGCGGTCGGTGTCAAAGCCAGCGACCTCCGCTCCAGCCATCCCGAACCACAGTTCCTTCCACGCGGTGCGCGTCGAGTTCGCGCGACGGATCATGCCGTCCTTGTACTGGCACACCACCACGTACTGCGAGTACTGGAGGTTCTCCAGGTCCTGGCGGTAGTTCCACTCGTTCGCGAGCTCGGCGTAAGAAAACAGCGAAATGGTGCGCGGAGCGTCGGTCTCATTGGTGACCTTGACGGACCAGTACTCGAATGCCTGGTCCTTGGGCACAAAGAAGCTCGCCTCCGAGCGAATGCCGCGGTACTCGCTTTCGAAGATCGAGTAGCCAAGGCCGTGGCGCACGGTCGACGCCTGGGTGCCTTCGCCGTCGCCGTCGCGGCCGCGCAGCGGCTTGCCGACGGGCTGCCAGCTTGCGCTCCAATAGTCGCCATCGGCGTCGTCGCGCAGGTAGATGAAGCGTCCGGGCTCGTCCTGGGGGACGCCGTTGAAGCGGAAGCGCAGCACGCGGCCCGTGCCGCCGGACTTGTAGAACGAGTAGCCGCCGGCGCCCTGGGTGATGATGCCGCCGTACAGTCGCGATCCGAGGTAGTTGGACCACGAACGTGGCGTGTCGGGGCGGGTGATTACGTATTCGCGCGCTTCGTCGTCGAAGTGGCCGTACTGCATTGGACGTCCTCTCAGCTGAGAGCTACAGACTACCGATCCGGAGAACCGCCGCGAAACGTTTCGCGGCCGCTAGACCTGCTGCGTCTCCATGTCCCTCGCCATGACCTCGTCCGCCGGTCCGTCGTCGACGATGCGGCCTTGGTCAAGCCAGATGGCGCGGTTGCAGAAGGAGGTGATGGTCTTGGCGTTGTGGCTCACGAGGAAGACGGTGCCGGCGTGTTCGCGCACCTCTTCCATCTTCTTGAGCGACTTGGCGCGGAACTTGGCATCGCCCGTTGCGAGCGCCTCGTCGATCATGAGGATGTCGGGGACCACCGCCGTGGAGATCGCGAAGCGCAGTCGCGCGGCCATTCCGGAGGAGTAGGCGCGCATAGGCAGGTCGATCGACGGACCAAGGCCCGCGAACTCGACGATCTCGTCGTACTTCTCTCGCATCTGCTTGTAGCTCATGCCCATGGCGAGGCAGCCCAGTTCGATGTTCTGCGCGCCGGTGAGCGATGTCGACAACGCGGCGTTCACGCCCAGCAGCGACGTGGTGCCACCGGTGTACACGGCGCCACCGGACAGCGGCAGCATTCCCGCAAGCGCCCGCAGCAGCGTTGACTTGCCGGCTCCGTTGTGGCCGATGAGGCCGATGCGCTCGCCGCGGTTGGCGACAAAGCTCACGCCCTTCACGGCCACCAGGGTGCGCTTGCCCGACGCTGCGATCCGTCCGGCGCTCAGCATCCCCTTGAGCGTGTTCTTGGAGGGGTCCCTGGCCAGCCGCTTGCCGCCTTGGATGTGGTAGGTCACCTCGACGTTGTCGGCGATGAGGATGGGCTTGCCCTGGAGGTCATCATTCGACGCCATACTTGCCCTCCCTCCGCCAGAAGTAGATGATGCCTGCCACGAGCGCGAGCGTGGCCCAGCCGCACATCACGAGCACGTCGATCGCGGTGGTGGTGATCTCGGCGAGCATGGCGCCGCGCACCAGGTCAAGGGAGAGCGCGTACGGCTGGTACTGGAGCACCACTCCTAGCGTGGGGTGCGCCTCCGTGTAGGCGGCGATCGAGAAGAACAGTCCTGACAGGTAGCGCAGCAGCTGCACCACGAAGGGGATGAGGTTCTTCACGTCGCGGTACTGGGAGACCAGCCGCGAGACGAGCAGCGCGATGCCCACGTTGAACACCGTGATGATCGCGAAGGCGGGGATCGCGAGCAGCCAGGTCCACTGCGGTGTCTCGCCGCTGCCCCACACGATCGCGAACATCACGGCGATGGCGGGAAGCACGGTGAGCAGCTCGGTGATCGCGACGGAGATCGGGAGCGCCGCTCGAGGGAAGCGCAGGGAGCGGATCATCGACAGATTGGAGATGACGGCGGTGGCGCCCTTGCTCAGGGTGCCCGAGGTGAACTGATACACGAACAGTCCCGCGACCAGGTAGCCGATGAAGTTGTCGATGCCCCTGTCGGTGCTCAGGATCACCTTGAAGATGATGTAGTACACGACCGCATACAGCAGCGGCGTGAGCACGGACCACACCTGGCCCAGGTACGTGTTCTCGTTGCGCGCATACGTGCGAGTCTTGGCAAGAGTCCAGATGAAGTTGCGGCTGCGCCACAGGTCCCGCATGTACTGGATGAACGGCGGGCGGCCCTTCTGCAGCGGGAGCCCGTGCTCTTGCGCGAGGAGGGCGTATTCGGACGGTGGGGCCTCGGCGTCGCGCGATGGCTTGCTCATGGTCGCGTCACCGCCCCATTGCCCTCATCACGCACGGAAAAGTCCTTTCGGCACCGGCCTTACCGGCCCTCAAACTCTCCACCAGCCTAATGGCTGTGGGCAGGTGACTCAGTCGTCCGCGCCCGTGAGCTCCGCGCTGAGCTCCTTGGCTCGGGTCACCGCGGCATTGACTCCGGCGGCCACAACGCCCTGCAGGCCGGCATTCTCCATGGAGCCAAGAGCAGCCAGGGTGGTGCCGCCCTTGGAGCTGACGTTCTGGCGCAGCGTCTGCGGCGACTCGCCCGAACTCTGCAGCAGCGCCGCAGCGCCCACGAGCGTCTGAGCGGCGAGCTGCGTCGCGAGAATGCGGTCGAGTCCCTGCGCCACACCCGCCTCGGTGAGCGCCTCGACGAACGCGTAGAAGTAGGCGGGACCGGAGCCAGACAGCGCGGCGACCGCGTCGATCTGCGATTCCTCGACGGCAACCACAAGGCCCGTGGCGCGAAGCATGCCCACGGCGAGCTGGAGGTGGCTCGCGTCGGCGTTCTTGCCGGCAGCGATTCCGGTGGCGCCGCGAGCGATGACCGACGGCGTGTTCGGCATCGCGCGCACCACAGGGGTGCCTTCGGGCAGCCGCGCCTCGTAGAAGGAGGTCGGCAGGGCTGCGGCAACGGTCACGACGAGCGTGCTCGGCTTGACCTTGTCGCCGATCTGGTCGAGCAGCGCTCCCATGTCCTGGGGCTTCACGGCGAGGATGATCGCCTCGGCGTCCCCCACCACGAGCGACGCATCGAGCTCGACGACCACGCCGTGGTCCTCGCGGACCGACTTGGCGCGGCCCTCGCTGCGCGACGCGACGGTGATGCGGTCCTGTGGCCAGCCCGCGACCCGCAGTGCCGTAATGAGCGTTGCGCCCATCACACCAGCGCCGATGACGGAGACGCGCGGGGCGTCGGGAAGCGGGGTAGGAGCGTTGGTCATGCGCTCAGGCTACAGCCCGAACGACTCGAAGAAGCCTGTCAGCTCCAGCGGCGGTCCCGTCAGGATGAACAGGCTGGTGCCGTTGCGCCACACGATCCCTGGCTTGGGCTGGAGCACCACGGCGCTGTCGCCAACCTGCGTGCCGCCCACCTCGACGGGCGAGACCTGCGCGGTCTCACCCACGAGCGCCTCGAAGTAGGCCGTCGCCTCCTCCTCGTTGTAGTACTGCAGGGCGCGAACCTTCATGGTGTTCTCGCCGGAGCGGTAGGCCAGGTCCACAGCGTCGGCGACGCGACCCGCGGTGTCCACGAGCTCCTCGACATCCACTGCCTGCGCCTCTACCAGGGAGAACGTTCCCACAATGGTGGGCATGGCGCTCTGGAACGCGCTCGCGGTGGGCGCCGCGATCGGCTCGATGGTCGCGGCGGGAGGTGACATGGTCACGACCGTGCCCGGCTCCACGATCGGGTCCGGCTTGTTGAAGTACGCATATGCGGTGGCGCCTCCGCCAATGACCACGAGCGCGATGAGCACCCACAGCCACCACCGGCGCTTCTTCGCGAGCGGCTCCTGGTCCGACGCTGTGGCGGGGTCGGCAGGGGACGTCGCCCCAGGCATCGGTGCGGTGGGCAGCGGCGCGGTGGGCAGCGGCGCGGTCGCCGGGGCTGTCGTCGGCATGACCGTCGTGGCCGCCGTGTCGGCAATCGGCGGGGTCACCGTCGTGGGGCGTTCGGCGAAGGACACGGGCGAGTAGATCGACACCGCATCGAAGGCAGGGGCCTGGGCCACAAGCTCTGCCTGCTCGTGTGCGACGAGACCTGCCGCAATGGAGTCAGCGGTCTGCGGTGTGGCCGTGGGCGGCGAGACCGGTGTGGCAGGCGTCGGCTCGGCCGGCATGGACGCGGGTGCGAAGCGCGGAGTGAATCGTGGAGCGTCGTCACCGAAGTCCGGAGTCTCCACGCCCGCGATCGGCTCGACGACGGGCACCCCGCCGAGCGGCGTGGGTGCGCCGGAAGCGTTGAGGTACGCATTGGTCGCGGCGGCCTCGCCCAGCAGGTGCAGCGGATCCGCGCTGCGCTGCGGGGCTGCGGGCGGGGCCGTGTCCTCGGGAATCGCGATGCCGTCGACCGGACTCGGCAGCACCTCTTCTGCGGGTGGGAGCTGGACGGCGGGGACGAGCTCGCCCTCGTCGAGGTCAATCGGCTCTGGCGTCGCGTCGCGGCGGATCCACGCGGGAAGCGGCGGCTTTGCGGGAGTGAGATCCGGCTGCGTGGTTTCGAAGGCCTCCGGCGGCACGGGGGGATGCGCGGGTGCCGCGGGTGCGGCGGGTCCTGTCGATGCCGCAGGCGCCGCGGGAGTCCACGGCTGCGCGGGTGCGGGAGGCTGAGCCCCCTCTGTCACTGGTAGCCAGGGGACGCGCGGCTTCGGCTCGTCTGGCGCCATGCGCTCAGCCTAGGGCCTCGCCAGCCGTTTTCCACGGGCTTTCGCGTGCGTGTCCGACGCTGCGGTTACCGTTGTCGCATGGCCACCACCACTCGTCGCGCCGCACCCGGCTATCGCTGCACCGAATGCGGCTGGACGGCGGTGAAGTGGGTGGGGCGCTGCGGCGAGTGTCAGGCCTGGGGAACCGTGGTCGAGGCTGCCGCGAGCGCCGGCCCCGCGACCAAGGCGACGACGGCGACCACTGCGGCGGTGCCGCTTCCGGAGGTGGCGACCACAGCGTCGGCCCGGCGGTCTACTGGCGTGGATGAGTTCGACAGGGTGCTTGGGGGCGGCATCGTCGCTGGTGCGGCGGTGCTTCTCGCTGGCGAGCCGGGCGTTGGCAAGTCCACGCTCCTGCTTGACGTGGCGGCGCGCACGGCGCGCACGGGGGCCACGGTGCTCTACGTGTCGGGCGAGGAGTCTGCAGGGCAGATTCGGCTGCGAGCGGAGCGCATCGGAGCGCTTGAGCCGGGGGTGCTGCTCGCCGCAGAGACGGACCTTGGCGCGGTGCTCGCGCATATCGAAGAGGCCGACCCCGCGCTGCTCATCGTGGACTCGATCCAGACCATCGCCTCGGCTGAAGTGGACGGCACTCCCGGTGGAGTGAGCCAGGTGCGTGAGGTGGCGCAGGCGCTCATCCAGGCCGTGAAGAAGCGCGGCGTGCCCATGGTGCTCGTGGGTCACGTCACCAAGGACGGCTCCGTTGCCGGTCCGCGCATCGTCGAGCACCTCGTAGATGTGGTGTGCCAGTTCGAGGGCGACCCTCACTCGCAGCTGCGCCTGCTGCGAGCGGTCAAGAATCGCTTCGGCTCCGTCGATGAGGTGGGCTGCTTCCAGCTCATCGACGCCGGCATCGAATCCGTCGCGGATCCGTCGGGGCTGTTCTTGTCGCGAGAGGGAGCCCACGTCGCGGGGACCTGCGCGACCATCACCGTGGACGGAAAGCGGCCCCTGCCAGCGGAGATTCAGGCGCTTGTCGCTCCCACCGTGCTGAGCAATCCGCGCCGAGCCACGTCCGGCATCGACTCGTCGAGAGTCGCGATGATCCTCGCGGTGCTGCACCGCCGGGTAGGTGTCGCCGTTGCCGCGGACGATGTCTACGTGTCCACCATCGGCGGCGCTCGCGTGCTTGAGCCCGCGGCGGATGTCGCCCTGGCGCTTGCACTTGCGTCTGCGCGCTCCGATCGCCCCGTCCGAGAGGGATGGTGCGCGGTGGGAGAGGTGGCGCTGTCCGGCGCGGTGCGCCCGGTCAGCGCGCTGTCTCAGCGCGTCGCGGAGGCCGCGCGGCTGGGGTTCACAGACATCGTGGTGCCGGTCACCGGCCGCCCGGTGTCAGCTCCTGCGGGCGTGACGATCCATCCGGTGGAGCAGCTTGCCGAGGCGGTTCAGAAGGCGCTGGTGCCTGCTAGCCGGTGACCTGGAACTGCTTCTTCTCGGCGCTCACGCCGGCGACCGTCGCGTGCGCCCAGTAGAAGCCGCTCTTCGCCGTGACCTTGTCCGGCTCGCAGCCCTTCGCATCGCGGCCGTAGTTCCACGTGGTCTTGAGTTCGTGCTCCGCACCCGCGTCGAGCATGAACGGCTCGGCCTTGAAGGTCACGTAGCCCTCGCATGTGGTCGAGTCGAACCACGTGTCCTTGCCGGACTTGATGATGAGCTTCGACTTCTTGGACACGTCGACGATGCAGGGGCTGTCGGCAGTGGACGTCAGCGTGACGGTCACGGTGAGCTTCTTGCTGCCGGACACCTGGTTAGGAACAGAGGCCGCGGCAATGAAGTCGGTGTCGGTGCAGGCGCGGCTGGGATCGGCGGCCACGGAAGCGTCGGGAGAGCTGCTGACGGACGGATCGGGCGAGGAGCCAGCACCGGGCGTCTGCGGGTCGCCGCCGCCGACGGAGCTGATTGCCCACCACAGGAACAGGGCGACCACCACGATTCCCGCGACCACAAAGGCGCGCCGCTTCCAGTACACGGCCGCGGGCTGGTCGCCCACCGGGTGCGTGAGTCCGTCCATGGTCACCTCCCTGGGACATCTCCACGGTAACGACGCACGCGCTGGAACAATGGGCACATGCCCCGCGAGTCGCCAGATGCGCAGATCGTCGGCGACGTACTCGCCTGGTACGCGCGCGCTGGCAGGGACTTGCCATGGCGCGACGGAAGGGCTTCCGCGTGGGGTGTGCTGGTCTCGGAAGTGATGCTGCAGCAGACGCCAGTCGCCCGCGTTGAGCCCATCTGGCGAGAGTGGATGGATCGCTGGCCCACCCCCGCGGCGCTCGCGTCGGCACGCCAGGCCGACGCTGTGCGCGCCTGGGGACGGCTCGGTTACCCCCGGCGTGCGGCGCGGCTGTGGGAGTGTGCGAGGGTGCTCGTCGAGCGGCACGGCGGCGAGGTGCCGACGGACCGCGACGCACTGCTCGCGCTGCCTGGAATCGGCGACTACACGGCGGCCGCAATTACGTCCTTTGCGCACCGGGGCAGGGCCGCGGTGCTCGACACCAACGTCAAGCGTGTGCTCGCTCGCGTGTGGGGAGGTGTTGAGTATCCGCCCACCGCGGGGGTCACCGCGGCCGAGCGCCAGCTCGCGGAACAGATCCTTCCCCAACCCCCGCAGACCGCTGCCGAGTGGGCGGTCGCCTCAATGGAGCTGGGAGCCCTCATCTGCACGGCCCGCGCCCCTCGCTGCGCCGACTGCCCCATCTCCCAGCACTGCGCCTGGCGAAAGGCGGGATACCCGCCCTCGCCAGCGTCGGGCAGGAAGAGTCAGCCGTGGCACGGCACCGATCGCCAAGTGCGCGGCACGATCATGGCGCTGCTGCGCGAGGCAAGCGGACCGGTCCCCGTTCCCGGGATCGATCGCGTGGAGTCAGAGCAGTTCTCGCGAGCGCTCGCGTCGCTCCTTGCCGACGGCCTGGTCACCGAGCACGCGGACGGCACCTATTCGCTGTAGGGCAGGATTGAGGCCATGAACTCGGCTGTCTCGCGCGGACTGATCCTGCTGGTGCTCATCACGTGCAGCATGCTCATCATCTGGTGGCTCACACCAGACGCTGACGAGCGCGAGCCGCAGCCCACGCCGTCAGCAACGCTGACGCTGTCCGACTAACTGTTCCAGTGCGTGCCCTCGACCGCATGCGGCTCGATGGCGGCAAGCTCGGCATCGGTGAGTTCAGGGAACGACAGCGCGCCCACGGTGTCGCGCAGCTGCGCGGCTGAGGACGCTCCAACGATCGCCGAGGTGCAGCGGCCCTTGCGCAGCACCCACTGCACCGCGAGCTGGGCGAGGGTCTGCCCACGGCCCAGCGCGATCTCATTGAGGGCGCGAGTGCGCTCGAGGTACGTTTCGGTGATCTGCTTCGTGTTGAGGAACGGCGAGTGCGTGGCGCGAGAGCCCTCCGGCACCCCATCGAGGTAGCGGGCGGTCAGCATTCCCTGCGCCAGCGGCGAGAACACCGTGGAGCCCACGCCGAACTCGTCGAGCACATCCAGCAGCCCCTGCTCAGGGGAGCGCTGGTACATGTTGTACGGGAACTGGTGCACGAGCAGTGGGGTGCCGAGTTCGCGCAGGATGGTCGCGGCGGTGCGGGTGTCCTCTGGGCTGTAGTTCGAGATGCCCACGTACATCGCCTTGCCGGAGCGCACCGCCTGGTCGAGCGCCATCATCGACTCCTCGATGGGCGTGTCGGGGTCCGGGCGGTGGTGGTAGAAGATGTCGACGTAGTCGAGCCCCATGCGCTTCAGGGAGTTGTCGAGGCTGCTCAGCAGGTACTTGCGCGAGCCCCACTCGCCGTAGGGGCCGGGGTGCATGTAGTAGCCAGCCTTACTCGCGATGACGAGCTCGTCGCGATAGGGCGCGAGGTCCTTGGCCATGATGCGGCCGAAATTCTCCTCTGCGGCACCCGCGGGCGGACCGTAGTTGTTGGCGAGATCGATGTGGGTGACGCCAAGGTCGAACGCGGTGAGGATGATCTCCCGCTGGGTGTCGAGGGGGTTGGCGCCGCCGAAGTTCTGCCACAGTCCAAGGCTCACGCCGGGAAGGCGCAGACCGCTGCGCCCAAGGCGGCGGTACTCCATGGAGTCGTAGCGAGTGGGGTCTGCGACGTAGGGATCGTTCGTCATGATCCCAGGGTAATCCCTACCGGTCGGTAGGGAGGATCGTCCTGGGCACGAGAAAGGGCCTCCGGAACGTTCCGGAGGCCCTGTCTCCAGCGTCGGGTCACTGCCCGACGCTGTGGCTAGCTGGCTTCGTCTGCCGCCTCAGCGTCGGCGCTTGCCTTGGCTCCAGCGGGAGCGGCGATGGGCTCTTCGACGACGTCGTCCTTGTCGACGCCCTCGAAGGTGAACTCCGCGGTCTCGCCCTCGCCCTTGACGTCAACGCGGACGATCTGGCCGGAGTTGAGTTCGCCGAACAGGATCTTCTCGCTGAGCTGGTCCTCGATCTCGCGCTGGAGCGCACGACGCAGCGGTCGCGCACCGAGCACGGGGTCGTAGCCCTTGTCCGCGAGCGCGCGCTTGGCGGCCGTGGTGAGCTCGATGCCCATGTCCTTGTCCTTCATGCGCTCGTCGAGGCGGGCGACCATGAGGTCCACGATCTGGACGATCTCCTCCTGCGTGAGCTGCGGGAAGACCACCACGTTGTCGACGCGGTTGAGGAACTCGGGCTTGAAGTGCTCCTTGAGCTTGGTGTTGACCAGCTTCACCATCTCGTCGTAGGTGTGGCCGGTCTCGGACTGGAGCGAGAAGCCGGTCGCCTGGCGACGAGAGATCGCGTCGGCACCAAGGTTCGTGGTCATGATGATGATGGTGTTCTTGAAGTTCACCTCACGACCCTGAGCGTCCGTGAGCTTGCCGTCCTCAAGGATCTGCAGCAGCGAGTTGAAGATGTCCGGGTGGGCCTTCTCCACCTCGTCGAACAGCACCACAGAGAACGGCTTGCGGCGCACCTTCTCGGTGAGCTGGCCGCCCTCCTCGAAGCCGAC
>CALALQ010000159.1 GCA_937925595.1 uncultured Demequina sp.
CGAGCGAGGCGAGGAGGCGATCGCGATCGTGCCGCTCGACTCCCCTGACCCGATCGCGCTCGGCACCCAGCAGGGCGTGCTCAAGCGACTCACCCCTGGCGACGTGCCCAACAAGGACGCGTGGGACGTCATCTCGCTCAAAGATGGCGACCGCGTGGTCGGTGCAGGCGTCGCGCCCGACGGCTCAGAGGTCGTGTTTATCTCCGACGACTCGAGCCTGCTGCACTTCGAGGCCACCCAGTCCTCCGCTCGTCCGCAGGGACGATCCGGTGGCGGCATCGCGGGCATCAAGTTGGCTCCGGGGGCGAAGGTCGCGTTCTTCGGTGTCGTTCCGGCAGACAAGGTCGAGGCGGCCGTCGTTGCGACCGTTGCCGGCCCTGCCGACGCCCTTCCAGGCACGACGCCTGGGGCAGCCAAGTGGACGCCGTTCATCGAGTACCCCTCGAAGGGACGCGCCACCGGCGGCGTACGCTCTCAGCGCTTCCTGAAGGGTGAGGACCTGCTGCTTCACGCGTGGGTTGGTGAGGGTCCTGCTCGTGCGACGTCGAGCGCTGGCCAGGCGGTAGACCTGCCTGCGGAGCCCGGCCGACGCGACGGGTCCGGATCAGCGCTGTCCGCGCCCATTCTGGGTATCGGGTAACGCACTGGCTCGGCGGGCTTCTCGCCACTACTAGCCCGCTCCTTCCCACCGCTGGCGCGCTCCACGCGCCGCCGCCCGCTGTAGCGTCGGCGCCAGCTGTAGCGTCGGCGCGAATCACGGCACGCTTGCGCGCGCCTCGGTCCCTTAGGCGAGGCGTGCGGAGCTGCCGGGTTGTCGTCGCCGGTGAGGGTCGAGGTGGGGTGGGGGTCGGATCCACTGCGGCTCAACCGCCTCCTGGGCCAACTCACTGAGAGCGGACATGTGCCCCCCTAACGTCGCTGGTAAACCACAAACTACGCGTCGATGCGGTTGACGTCCAGGCTCCCCGCGCCCGCGATGATGAAGTCGCGGCGGGGTGCGACTTCGTTGCCCATGAGCAGCTCGAACATCTGCTCGGCGCGCTCAGCGTCGGCGGCGGTGATTCGCCGCAAAGTGCGCCGCTCCGGGTCCATCGTGGTCTCCGCAAGCTGGTCCGCGTCCATCTCGCCAAGGCCCTTGTAGCGCTGGATGTCGTCCTTGTACTTGCGTCCCGCACGTCGGAGCCCGGCCAGCGTCTCCTCAAGCTCGCGATCGGAGTAGGTGTAGATGTACTCGCGCTCCTTGCGCGCGGACCCCATCACCTCGACTCGGTGCAGCGGCGGAACCGCCGCGTAGACGCGCCCAGCGTCCACGAGCGGCCGCATGTAGCGGAAGAACAGCGTGAGCAGCAGGGTGCGGATGTGGGCGCCGTCGACGTCAGCGTCCGTCATCAGGATGATCTTGCCGTAGCGCGCAGACTCAAGATCGAAGGTGCGCCCCGACCCCGCACCAACGACCTGAATGATGGACGCACACTCGGCGTTGTGCAGCATGTCCGTCAGGGACGCGCGCTGCACGTTGAGGATCTTGCCGCGGATGGGCAGCAGCGCCTGGAAGTCGCTGCGGCGAGCGAGCTTCGCGGTGCCGAGCGCCGAATCACCCTCAACGATGAAGAGCTCAGACTGCTCCACATCATTCGAGCGGCAGTCGGCAAGCTTCGCGGGCAGCGACGATGTCTCAAGCGCATTCTTGCGGCGCGAGATCTCCTTCTGCTTGCGAGCGGACACTCGCGCACGCATCTCGTTGACGATCTTCTCGAGCACGATCGAGGCCTGCGCCTTGGTGTCGCGCTTGGTCGAGTTCAGCAGCGCACCAAGCTGGGTCTCAACCACCTTGGCCACAATCGCCCGCACGGGCCCCGTGCCCAAGACCTCCTTGGTCTGGCCCTCGAACTGCGGCTCAGGGATGCGCACGGTCACTACGGCGGTGAGACCAGCGAGGATGTCATCCTTCTCGATGCGTTCGGAGCCATCCTTGCCCGTCAACTTGAGTCGACGGGCGTTCGCTTCAATGGTCTTGCGGATGACCTTCACGAGTCCCTGCTCAAAGCCGGACAGGTGCGTTCCGCCCTTGGGCGTAGCGATGATGTTCACGAACGAGCGGACGTCTGTCTCGTAGCCCGTTCCCCACCGCAGCGCGATGTCGACGATGCACTCGCGCTCGACCTCCTCGGAGACCAGCTGGCCATTGGCCTTGAGCACGGGAACGGTTTCCGTGTACGGCCCAGATCCCGTGAGTTCCCACGTGTCCGTCACCGCGGCGTCGCGGGCGATGAAGTCGACGAAATCGCGAGCGCCACCTTCATAGTGGAAGCGCTCCTCCACCGGTTCGGCACCGCGCTCATCGCGCACCACGAGCGTCAGCCCGGGCACCAGGAACGCGGTCTGGCGGGCGCGCGTCAACAGCTCGTCGTAGGAGAACTGCGCGTTCTTGGAGAAGATCTGCCGGTCTGCCCAGTACCGCACTCGCGTACCGGTGACACCCTTAGCGACCTTGCCAACTTTCGCGAGTTCGCTGCCCGTGACAAAGGGAGTGAAGGGAGCGTCGGGCGTAGGGCCCGACGCTGGGTCGGCAAAGTTTCCCGGCTCGCCTCGGCGGAAGGCCATGTGGTGGGTCGCTCCCCCGCGGTCCACCCACACGTCGAGGCGCTCGCTGAGCGCGTTGACCACCGAGGCGCCAACGCCGTGCAGACCACCCGAGGCCGCGTACGAGCCGCCACCGAACTTTCCGCCGGCGTGGAGCTTCGTCATGACCACCTCGACGCCCGTGAGCCCCGTCTTGGGCTCGACGTCAACGGGGATGCCGCGACCATGGTCGCGCACCTCGACGGAGTCGTCAGGGTGCAGCACGATCTCGATCTGCGAGCCGAATCCGCCAAGGGCCTCGTCAACGGAGTTGTCGATGATCTCCCACAGGCAGTGCATGAGGCCACGGGAGTCCGTGGTGCCGATGTACATTCCGGGGCGCTTGCGCACCGCCTCGAGGCCTTCGAGTACTGACAGGTGTCTCGCGGAATAGGTCTCTGTGGTCACCTGGCGAGTCTAGGTCGCCGCACCGACGTCGCTTGGCACCCACGCTGAGGTGTGCATGAAACGGCCTCGTACGGGGCAGAACATAGACATGAGAACGCGACGGATGAGTGACAGGGTTCGACAGGTCGTGGTGGCCATCGGCGCCGCCGCGGCGATCATCGGGGCAGCTTGGGGTTCCGGAGCGTTCGGGGGAACTCCCATCGAGGATGCGGCTGACGGCGCCCTTGCGGCCGACGCCACCCTCGTCGCGCCCGCCAGCACCGCCTTCAGCATCTGGTCAGTGATCTACACGGGTCTCGCGCTGCTCGCCATCGTCCAGGCGCTTCCGTCGCGCGCCTCATCGCCGCACTATCGCTCTGTCGCCTGGTGGGTGCTCGCATCGATGATCCTCAACGTCGCGTGGATCGCCGTGGTGCAGGCCGGCGGGCTGTGGCTGTCCGTCCTGGTGCTGCTCGCCATCGTCGCCGTGCTTGTAGGTGCAGCACGGCGGCTGGGAGCGGCGCAGGACCGCAACCTGCTCGACCTCGCCGCCACTGACGTGACCGTTGGCCTCTACCTGGGCTGGTCGATAGTGGCGAGCGCCGCGAACCTTGCGGCCGTCCTCGATGTTCAGCAGCGCGGCGTAGCGATTCTCTTGATTGCCGCTGTCGTCGCCGTCGCGATGACCCTTGTCTTCCGCCTCGCGAGCCGACCGGCCGCCGTGAGCGTCGCCCTTGCCGTCGCGTGGGGAGTCATGTGGATCGGCTTCGGCCGCCTCGACGACCCGCACAGCACCCCCGTCGCAGTGACCGCTTTCGTTGCCGCCGCGCTCGCCGCTGCCGCCGCCGTCTGGCGCTTCACCCGAGACCGCTCGTCATCGGGCATCAGGGCAACCGCAGCGTCGGCCCGCAAGAAGGTCAATGCCGCTCTTTAGCGGCCTGACCCCTGAGTGCCTGCATGGCGATATTGTCCGTCTTCACGAAGAAGCCCAACTCGTCATAGAGGTGGCGGCCACGATCCGTCGCGTGCAGCTCCACCACCTCGATTCCGCGGCGATCGGTCTCTTCGAGCAGCGCCTCCATAATCGCGCGGGCATATCCCTTGCGATAGTGCTGCGGCGCCGTCGAGACCCATTGCACGTACGCAGCAAGGGGCGAGTGGCGACCCGGTCGCGGCAAGCGCGGAACGATGTTCACGAGCCCACACGACGCAAGCCCGCCTTCCGGGGCGTCGATCACGTAGCCGATGAGATCGCGGCCAAGGCGCTCTTTGACGATGCGCGTCGACTCCAGCGCCCACTGCGGCGTGGGCTTGGCGCCAACCGACTTATACATGAGCGCACCGAGGTGCACGATCTCGGCGGCGTCAGATTCGACCGCCTCCCGGACCTTCACCACCACTAGTGCCAGAACACCGCAACAATGACGTTCACGAGCGTGAGGCCGAGGATTGCCCAGTAGGCCCACGTGACCGGCTTCTTGCGCTGTGACTCGGCAAGTCCCACGATCACGAGAGCGAGCAGCAGCTTCACAGTGATCTTGAAGTTGTCGACGTCCACATCATTGGCGTACGCGACGCCAACGAGTGCCACGCCGGTGAGGATCTGGGCACGAGCGCCCCACAGCATGGCGGTGGTGATGCGCTTGGCTTCCGCACGCAGCTGGTCAAGGGCAGGGCCGATGATCGCGGCGGCACCTACCAGGTGCAGAACAATGAGTGCATAACGCAGGAAGGTCATCGCGAGTCCAATCGTCGGGTCATCCCGATCGTAGCGCTACACGGGCCGCTGCTCGTGGCGCCACGGCGTGGGCCATAGGCTGGCGCGGTGACTGCCGCGCACTCCCGCTCCCCCGTTCGCGGAGCCGTGTTTGCGCTGACCGGCGCGCTGCTGTTCGGCATCAACGGCTCGGTGGCGAAGGTCGTCATCGGCGCAGGCATCACTCCCGAGCAGATCACGTTCCTGCGATCGCTGTCCGCCGCGCTCATCTCCGGCGCGGTGCTGCTGTTCACGGCTCGCGTCCACTTCCGGCTAAGCGCGCGCGAGATCGGCTACTTCGCACTGCTCGGCGTCCTTGGCGTCGCGATCATTCAGTGGCTCTACGCCGTGGCGATCGCCCGCCTTCCCGTTGGGGTCGCGCTGCTCATCGAATACACGGCCGTCGTGCTCGTGGCGCTCGCGGCGTGGCTGATCTTCAAGGAGCGAGTGCATCAGCGCCTGCGGATCGCGATCGCCGCCGTCATCGTGGGTCTCGCCGTCGTGGCGCAGGTGTGGGACAGCCAGCTCAACGCCCTGGGCGTGATCGCGGCCTTCGGCGCGGCGATCGCCTACGCGTTCTACTTCCTCGCCGGTGAGCGGGGGGTCGCGCGCCGCCCCGCGATGGCCGTCGCATTCTGGTCGACTCTCTTCGCCGCGCTGACGTGGGCACTGTTCTCGCAGTGGTGGAACATCGATCCGTCGCTGTTGGTCACCAGGGTGTCGCTCACCGGCGCACTGTCCGACGCTGTGGTCCCCGTGTGGGTCCCGCTCGCCTGGGTCTTGACGCTGGGTTCGTTCGCTCCGTTTGTGCTGTCGTTCGCCGCGCTGCGGCACCTGTCAGCGACCGCAGTGGGGATCTTGGCCTCCGCGGAGGTGCTGTTCGCGTTTGTGGTCGCGTGGCTGTGGCTCGGCGAGACCCTTGCGGCGATTCAGATTGCCGGGGCTGGTCTGGTGCTCGCGGGGATCGTCATCGCGCAGACCGCTCGCGACACGAAGCACGCGACGGTCGAGTCCGCAGCTGACCCGGCAGAGGTCCCTTAGCCGCTCGCTTCCGAATGAGCTACGGGCGCAGCGGCGTCGCGGCGGAGTCGCCCACGACCGTGCGCCACGGCACCACGTCGTACGAGGTGATGAGACCAGCCGTCATGTAGGCGTCTCGCTGAGCAAAGTCGTGAATGACCTGCGGGTCCTCGACGTCCCACACGATGATTCCCTCTGACACCGGATCCCCGGCGCCGCCTGCGAGCACGACGCGGCCAGCGTCGGCCTCTTTCCAGAGGTCGCCAAGGTGCTGGTTGCGATAAGGCTCGCGCAGAGAGTCGATGTTCTCGACGTACTGGTACCGCAGCAGGTAGTGCATCAGTCGAGGTAGTCGCGCAGCACCTGCGAACGCGACGGGTGGCGCAGCTTCGACATGGTCTTGGACTCGATCTGGCGGATGCGCTCTCGCGTCACGCCAAACACGCGGCCAATCTCGTCGAGGGTCTTGGGCTGGCCGTCGGTCAGACCGAAGCGCATGCCCACGACTCCCGCCTCGCGGTCGCTCAGGGTGTCCATGACCTTGCTGAGCTCCTCCTGGAGGAGCGTGAAGCCCACGGCGTCCGCGGGAACGACTGCTTCAGAGTCCTCGATGAGGTCACCGAACTCGCTGTCGCCATCCTCACCCAGCGGGGTGTGCAGCGAGATGGGCTCGCGACCGTACTTCTGCACCTCGACAACCTTTTCAGGCGTCATGTCGAGCTCGGCTGCCAGCTCCTCCGGCGTGGGTTCGCGGCCCAGGTCCTGGAGCATCTGACGCTGAACGCGGGCAAGCTTGTTGATGACCTCGACCATGTGAACGGGAATGCGGATGGTGCGGGCCTGGTCGGCCATCGCGCGGGTGATCGCCTGGCGAATCCACCACGTGGCATAGGTCGAGAACTTGTAGCCCTTGGTGTAGTCGAACTTCTCGACCGCACGGATGAGGCCCAGGTTGCCTTCCTGAATGAGGTCAAGGAAGAGCATTCCGCGGCCCGTGTAGCGCTTGGCGAGCGACACCACGAGTCGCAGGTTGGCCTCAAGCAGGTGGTTCTTGGCGTGGCGCCCGTCGTTGGCGATCCACTCGAGCTCGCGACGCAGCTTCGGCGGGATCTTCTCGCCGGAAGCGAGCTTCTCCTCTGCGAACAGGCCGGCCTCAATGCGCTTGGCGAGGTCCACCTCCTGCTCGGCGTTGAGAAGCGCGACCTTGCCGATCTGCTTGAGGTAGTCCTTGACGGGGTCGGCGGTGGCGCCAGCGGTCATGACCTGCTGGGTGGGAGCGTCGTCGTCTGCGGTGCTCACGACGAAGCCGGCGGCGTCTTCTTCAGCGGCCTCTTCCTCGTCGTCATCGGAGGCGGCTTCAGCTTCGACGTCCGCCTCGCCGGCGACTGCCTCCTCGGTGGGCTCGACTTCCTCGAGGTCGGCCTCGATCTCCTCGTCAGGGAGGTCGACGTCCTCGACCTCGACCTCTGCCACCTCGGCGGGGTCGACGTCTTTGGCCGCGGCCTTCTTGGCGCGGGAGCGGGGTGCGGCTGATGCCTTCGCGGGGGTCGTGGCAGGCTCCTTATGACTTCTCACTGATGCTGCTGGCGCAAGGCAAGCAGGCACTGTGCTGTAGATGGGCGGCGTTAGTGGACCTGAGCGTTTTGGCCGACATCCTTTTCGTCTTGCCCTCGCGCAAATCCATTAAATTGTAACGCGAGCAGCCGCATTTGCGTTCCCGAAACGCGCCAACTTCTCCAAGATTGCGCTCAGTTTGGTGCTCTATTGGCCCTTTGTCCCGCGGTTCCGAGCCAGCCCGGACCGATCCCGCGAGCGGCGGCCACGTTGACGAGTTCGGCAAGTCGGTAGTCACGGTCGTGCTCCAATGCACGCTGTGAACGCTCGAAGGCATCGGAGAGGTTCCCCTCCCACCAGTCGAGAACCGCGGCGAGGGTGTGCACTGCGGCTTGGCGCCGACGGCCCCTCGCCGCCCGCGCGACCCTCTCGATGACGGCACGGGATCGCTCCACGGACAGCGGCTCCGGCACGGCGTCGCCGTACATGGCGGCGTCGAGCGCATGGGCGATGGCCTCGGAACCCACGCCCTCGAGGGCGTCCTCGGCGGCGCAGTCGTCCGCTCCCAGGATCGTCAGCACCACCCAGTCGCGAAGGCACAGGTCGTCGAGTGCGGCGGCGAGCCTGCGTGCTGTCGCCGCGTCCGTCACTGCTCCATGACGCAGCGCCTCGTCCCACTCTTCCGCAGCCTCGAAGCGCGCTCGGACCCGTTCGTGGAGTGCATTGTCTGCTCGCCGCCACTGCTCACGCGCGGCGGCGAAGAGGCGAGGCAGGCCCTCTGGCACGGCAGGGAGCTCCCTACCCTCCTCGGGACAGCACTCGGGATTGTGGCAGCCCGGCCGAAACCACCTGCCGTCAACCACCGCAGCGAGCTCGACTGCGGGCACCGTGAACTCCACCTCAAGCCGCAGCCGCTCGAGCGCCGCGCACCCGTCGCGGATGTGCTCGGACGTGTAGCTGACCAGCACGGCGACGTCCCCACCGCACGCTGCCAACTCCTCCGCGATGGCGGCCGCCGTCCCTGGACCGCTCGATTCATCGATGAGCACCGTCCTGTCGATGAGCAGCGCCACGGTCGGCAGGCCAGCCGAGTTGAGGCCCATCGCCACGACCGCCTCGCGTGGCTCGCTGTCGATGACGTGGGGCACGCTGGCAATGAGTTGGGGCAGTGTCACGCGCATGAGTTCCATGCGCCAACGCTTGCGGCAAGCGCCCATGCTCGCTCGGCCCTTGCGCTCAATGGTGGAAAACGACCCGTGCACTCCTACCTGTGGACGCGGCTCTAGGCTTGTTCCGTGGCAGATCAGTCAGCAGTCAAAGCCGCCATCGAGGCGGCGATCGCGGCGACGATCGCCCAAACCTCCGCTTCCGTCGCGCCCACCGGTGATCGCGGCACCGAAATTGTCGATGCCGCTTCGCAGGCCGTCTCGGGCGGCAAGCGCATGCGCGCCGCGGCGCTCGTGACGAGCTACTTCGCCCACGGGGGCACCGATCTCGAGGCCGTTGCCCCCGTCGCCGCCGCGGTCGAGCTGTTCCAGGCTGCTGCGCTGGTCCACGACGACGTCCTCGACGATTCCCACACGCGTCGCGGCAGACCAACGACGCATCTCACCTTCGCCGCGTCTCACCGCCGCCGGGCCGACGCTGGGGATCCCGAGCGCTTCGGCCTCGCCGGAGCGGTGCTCGCTGGGGATCTCGCGCTCGTCGCGGCGATGCGCGCGGTAGCGAGCGCTCCGCTTGGGCACGCGGGGGCAGTCACGATGCGACTGTTCACTGATATGGCGGAGCTCGTGACGGCCGGCCAGTACCTCGACATGCGCATCGCCTCAGCGCCGCTGTCCGCGCTGCCCGATCAGGAGCAGGACATTCGGGCGACGATGCGCTCGAAGACCGCGTCCTATACCGCGGAGTTCCCGCTAGCGCTCGGCGCGGCAGCCGCCCGTGGCGAGGGCGCGCACATCGACTCGGCTCGCGAAGCCGGCGTGCCGGCAGGCATCGCGTTCCAGCTGCGCGATGACCTGCTCGGCATCGTGGGCGAGGCGGAAGTCACCGGCAAGCCGGTTGGCGGCGACATCAGGGAAGGCAAGCGCACCATCCCCCTGTGGCACGCCTGGACGCACACCGACGATGCGGGTCGCGCGGTCTTGAGGGCAGCGGTGGGCAACGGCGACGCTGATGATTCGCTCGTGCGCGACGCGATTGCTGTGATCGAGGAATCCGGCGCGATCAGCGCCGTTGAGTCGGAGATCGCGGGCCTCAGCGACAAGGCGTCAGCTCTGGTTGCGGACCTAGACCTGCCGCAAGAGCGACGCACTACTCTTGCTCAGCTGCTCGCCAACTGGGGAGAGCGCAGCTACTAGAGCAGCGCCTGCGCGAGCCTGCGCACGTGGGCCCGCTGGCCCGACCTGAGCGCCTCGAGAGGTGTCGTTCCCAACTCATCGGACTCCTCAAGGAGCCACTCGAGCGCGGCATCGTCTCCGAAGCCGGCGTCACGCAGCAGCGTGAGCGTGCCCTTGAGTGTGGGCAGCACCTCCGGACCGTTCTCCCCGTCGACGATGAAGGCCGCAGGCAGTTGCACGGTGTTGCGCTCTCCCCTGCGGGTCGACGCGAGCGCCCCTTCGCGAAGGAGCTCGCGCACCTGGGAAGCGGTGACACCAAGCCGATCAGCGAAGTCGGGAACAGTGAGCCAGTCGACGGAATCGGTCATGGATCAAGCGTATCCACCCCCACCCCACCCCAGTTGCGGTATCTGAGTGTCGCGAAACGGCCGTTTCGCGACACTCACGTACCGCAACGGGTGAGGGCGGGGCGGGGCGGGGCGTGGGGCGGCGCGCGGTGCCCGGACGCGACGAGGGGTTGCCCTCCTCCACCTCCGGGGTTACAGTCACATGAGTCACATCTGTCACATCTGTAACACGCAGACCCCGGAGGAGAGCATCGTGGCATCGTTCATCACCACGCCCGCCGGCGCGCGAACCGGCGCCATCAGCGCCGCAGCCGTCGTATCCGCAACCGGACTGATCGCCGCTCCGGCGCACGCCCAGGCTCCCGTTCAGGACACGCCCCAGGCCGCGCCCATGACGACCACACTCCCCGCCCTGACCGTGTCTGCCCACGCCGTTGAGCGAGCCCTAGCGCCCACGGCCGCCCCCGTCGTTCTCGCAACGGCTCCCGCCGCCGTTCCCACGGCCGCGCAGGCCAAGAAGTCCGTGACCCACACCGTGGTGCGTGGAGACACCGTCTGGGACCTCGCCCGTCACTACGGCTCCACAGTGACGGCGATCATCGACGCCAACGGCCTCGACAAGCGCGCCACCATTCACGTGGGCGACAAGATCACCATCCCCGGGGCCAAGGTGGCCTCCAGCCAGACCTCGAAGTCGTCCACCAAGAAGGCGTCAACCGCCACGCACACCGTTCGCAGCGGCGACACAGTGTGGGACCTCGCCAAGAAGTACGGCAGCACCGTCGACGCCATCGTCAAGGCCAACGACCTGGGATCTGCCGCGATCATCCATGTGGGCGACACACTCACCATCCCCGGCGCGAAGGCCTCCTCAACCACCGTCGCGAAGACCAAGGCGACCAAGACCACCAAGGCGACCACAGCGTCGGCCCGCTACACCGTGAAGTCCGGCGACACGCTCAGCCGCATTGCGACGAAATACGGCACCACCGTCTCCAAGCTCGCGAAGGTCAACGGCATCTCCAACCCCAGCCTCATCCGCGTAGGCCAGGTCCTCACCGTGCCCGGCTCCGTGCCCACGGGACTCGTCGGCGACACCTTCCTTGGCCGCACGTACCCCAAGGACGTGGTGAACGCGGCGAACCGCAACAAGCACACCCTCAACGGCATGAACGTGCCTAACCGGTCGCAAATGCGCGCCCTCGTCGAGAAGACCGCTCGCAAGCACGGAGTCGACCCCAAGCTCGCATTGGCGATCGCTTACCAGGAGTCCGGCTTCGACGCGCGCGCCGTCTCCCCCGCCAACGCGGTGGGTGTGATGCAGGTGATCCCCTCGACCGGCGCATGGATGTCGGCGGTCGCGGGCCGCGAGCTCGACCTGCTGGACCCCAACGACAACGTCACCGCTGGCGTCATGCTCCTCAAGTACCTCACGACTAACGCCAAGAACCTCGACGAGGCCATCGCCGGGTACTACCAGGGCCTTGCCGGCGTGCGCAGCAACGGCATGAACCCCGACACCAAGAACTACGTCGCGGCTGTTCGCGCGCATATGAAGAAGTTCGGCTGAGTTCGCCGCGCCCGCGAGCGCTCCCCCAAGCCATCACGTCCGCAGACCTAGAATGAGACCGTGTCCGAGACGTTGACCGACCCTCTGCTCGGGCGCGTCGTCGACGGGCGATACGAGATCCGCGAGCACGTCGCGACCGGCGGCATGGCCACCGTGTACCTGGCGTTCGACCGCAGGCTCGAGCGTGAGGTGGCGCTCAAGGCCATGCATCAGCCGCTCGTCGAAGACGACGCGTCCCGAGAGTTCGTCGCGCGCTTCCGCCGTGAAGCCAAGTCCGCGGCACGCCTCACCCATCCGGGCATCGTCCACGTCTACGACCAGGGCATCGACGGCGAACTGTCGTACCTGACCATGGAGTACGTGCGCGGAGAGAATCTGCGCTCCCGCATCGCCCACGAAGGCACTCTTCCCGTTGGCGAAGCGCTCGCTCTCGCCGACGCCATCCTCGATGCCCTCGCGGCCGCGCACCGGTTGGGCCTTGTCCACCGCGATGTGAAGCCAGAGAACGTGCTCATCGACACGGACGGACGCGCTCGGATCAGCGACTTCGGACTCGCTCGCGCCGTCACCGAGGTGGGATCGCGAGCGGACACCGTCATCATGGGCAGCCCCGGCTACCTCGCTCCCGAACTGCTCTCGATGGGTTCCGCAGGGCCATCGATCGACGTCTACGCGGTTGGCGTGATGCTCTTCGAGATGGTCACGGGCCGCCACCCCTTCACGGGCGAGTCGTCGATCGAGATCGCCTCCAAGCACGTTCACGAGGACGTCCCCACACCATCCACCTTCGCCCCATGGCTTCCCACCGAGTTCGACGACCTCGTAGGCGTCCTCGCCTCTCGCGATCCTGCAGAGCGCCCGGCCGACGCTGCGGCCGCCTTGGTCTTGGTGCGCTCCACTCGTGCGGTGATGGACGACCCCACCCTCGACCGTCGCGCCGATCCCCCGTCTGGCGCCTTCGCGATCACTCGTGACCCTGACGCCACGATGGTGCTCGACACCCCGGCGGCCGGCGCCACCGTGGCCCTGCCGGTCGGAATCGGCCGGCCGTTCGCGAGCACCGGCGTCATCGACGCCGAGCTGATTGACGAGGATCCGGACGCGAAGCCGCCCCAGCCGCACCAGCGTCGGGCCGCCTGGTGGGTGGTCTCGATCCTCGCCGTCCTCGTGGTGCTCGGCGGCGCCGCGCTGTGGTGGTACAACGCGATCGGACCTGGCGCCTACACGACTGTGCCCTCTGTAGCGGGACAGACCCAGCAGGATGCCGAGCGGGTGCTCGACGCCGCTGGCTTCACCGTCACGATCGACAAGGTCAACGATGACGACGTTCCGGAGGGCTGGGCGATCGGCACAGACCCCAAGGCGCAGGCTCGCGTGCTCAAGGACTCCGAGGTCAAACTCATCGTCTCGCTGGGTCCGCTCATGCTCGACGTGCCCTCGGTGCTGGGAAAGCAGCAGGACGAAGCGACCAAGATTCTCAAGGATGCGGGATTCACCGTGGGTGATCCCGTGCTCGAGCATCGCGACCTCGATCCCAAGGGTGAGGTGCTCGCCTCGTCGCCGGAGGCGGGAGAGACGGTGCGTCACGACACCGTCATCATCCTCACGGTGTCCGATGGCCCCGCGCCCATCAAGTACCCCAAGGTCATTGGTGAGACCGAGGAAGACGCCTTGGCGATCCTCGACGAGGACGCGCTCAAGGTCACGATCGAGCGCGAGCGCACAGACGATGCACCCAAGGGCGTCGTGTTCAAGCAGGACCCCAAGGCCGGTGCCGAGGGGTTCCGGCTGGGCAAGATCACCATCTGGGTCTCCGAGGGTCCTCCCCTCGTGACCGTCGATGACTATGTGGGCATGAGCTACGACGACGGCGTCGCCGCAGCCAAGGCAGACGGTCTCAAGGTGAACACCTACGGCTACTGGCCGTGGTCAAGCAAGAACACGATCGTCGGTCAGAGCATCGAACCCAATCAGCAGGTGGAGAAGGGCACCACCATCACGCTGCGCTACAACTAGCGGCTAGATGGGCTCCACGCGCGGCGAGCGCTTGGCAAGCAGCTCCGAGACCAGGAACGCGAGCTCGAGCGACTGCTGGTGGTTGAGTCGCGGATCCACCTTGGTCTCGTAGCGCAGCGCGAGCGATGCGTCGTCGATCTCCTCGGTGCCGCCAAGGATCTCCGTGACATCGTCACCCGTGAGCTCCACGAGCAGACCACCTGGCACGGTGCCAGCGGCCTCGTGCACCTCGAAGAAGCCCGTGACCTCGTCGAGGATCGTCTCGAACCTGCGGGTCTTGTAGCCGGACTCAGAGGTGAAGGTGTTGCCGTGCATCGGGTCGGAAAGCCACGTGACGTTCACGCCAGCGTCGCGCACCGCCTCGACGAGCGGCGGCAGATTGTCGCGGATCTTGTCGGCGCCCATGCGAGCGATGAGGGTCAGACGGCCCTCAATGTTGTCCGGGTTGAGCTTCTCCGCGAGCGCGAGCGCCTCAGCAGGCGTGGCGGTGGGGCCAAGCTTCACACCGATGGGGTTGTGAATCTTCGACATGAACTCCACGTGCGCGCCATCGAGGTCGCGAGTGCGCTCACCGATCCAGATGAAGTGCGCGCTGCAGTCGTACGGCAGGTCAGAGCGAGAGTCGATGCGCGTCAGGGCCCGCTCGTAATCGAGCAGCAGCGCCTCGTGAGAGGCGAACAGGTCAACCGTCTTGAGGGCATCGAAGTCGCCGCCGGCGGCGCCCATGAAGCGCACTGCGCGGTCGATCTCCGCTGCCATGCGCTCGTAGCGCGCGTAGGCGGGGTTCGCAGCGAAGCCGCGGTTCCATGCATGCACGCGGCGCAGGTCAGCGAAGCCACCGTGCGTGAACGCGCGCACGAGGTTGAGCGTCGATGCGGAGACGTTGTACGCGTCCATCATGCGCTCGGGGTTGGGAATGCGAGCCTCAGGCGTGAATGCCGACGAATTGATGATGTCGCCGCGGTACGCGGGAAGGGTCACGCCATCGCGAGTCTCGGTGTCCGAGGAGCGCGGCTTCGCGTACTGACCCGCGAGACGCCCGATCTTGATGACCGGAGTGGACGCGCCGTACGTCAGGATGACCGCCATCTGCAGGATCGTCTTGATCTTGTTGCGAATCCGGTCGGCGGTGGCCTCCGCGAAGATCTCCGCGCAGTCGCCGCCCTGGAGCACAAACGCCTCGCCGCGCCCCGCGGCTGCAAGGTGACCGCGCAGAACGTCCGCCTCACCCGCGAAAACCAACGGTGGCACGCGCTCAAGGCGAGCTTTGACGCGCGCCAAAGCCTCAGCGTCGGGCCATTGCGGCTGCTGCTTGGCCTCTTTGGTCAGGTACGAGTCGACGCCGGCCGCAGCGAGCTTGTCCCCCATCTCGCTCATGACGACTGGCCGATGTCCGCGAGCAGCTCGCCGAACCACTTCTGGCTGACGTCGAACGGCTTGTGGCCCGCGATGCGCGGGAACGCGATCGCCTTGAGACGGTCGCCGTCCTCCTCGTCGTGGCCCACCACGCCGGACTCGCCGCGCAGGGCACACTCCACCGCGTAGTCGGTCATCGACTTGATGAGGCGCAGGTCCTCGGGGTTGGCCTTCGCAGAACGCGAGAAGTAGCCGGACTTCTGCACCATGACCTTCTCCGCACCCAGTCGCTCCGCGAACTGCTTCGCGAACCAGGCGCCGGGGTTGATGGTGTCGAGGCGCACGTGGCCGAACGCGTCGCGCAGCACCTCGCCGCCTGCCTCCTCGATCTCCTTGATGATCTCGGGGACGCCCGCACCCTCGGACAGGAAGATGTTGACATTGCCCACCGTGTCCATGACCTCCTTGAGGCGCACGGCCTCAGCGTCGAGGTCGATGGGGGCCTCAGGCACGTACACGGCGTGGATGTCCCAGCGCTCCTTGGACAGGCCGATCTCGGGAACCCACTTGCGGGTCTCGAGCCACTCGCGGTACTTCACGGCCGACGCTGCGGTCAGCCAGCCGCACGCGCGACCCATGACCTCGTGAACGATGAGCATGCGGGGACCCGAGCGGTGCTCGCCGATGACGTTCTGCGCGAACAGCGACGTCTGCTCTGCGGCACTCCACGCGCCGAGGCTCTGACGGATCGGGACCACGTCGTTGTCGATTGTCTTGGGAAGGCCCACGACGGTGAGGCCGTAGTCGTTCTGCGCGAGGTACGCGGCAAGGTCCGCGGCCGTGGTGTTGGTGTCATCGCCACCGATCGTGTGCAACACGTCGACGCCGTCCTTCACCAGCTGCTCGGCAGCAACGTGCAGCGGGTCCTGACCCTCCTGAACAAGGCCGCGCTTGACGCAGTCCTCGACATTGGTGAGCTTGACGCGAGAGTTGCCGATGGGCGAGCCGCCGAACTCGTGAAGGATGCCCGCGTGCTTGCGCACCTCGTCGGTGATCTGCACGCTCTCACCCTTGAGCAGACCCCAATATCCGTGCTGGTACGCGATGATCTCGACTTCGGGAGCGACCTCCGTGTAGCGCTCGATGAGGCCGCCGACGGCGGACGACAGGCAGGGGGCGAAACCTCCGGCGGTGAGCAGGGCGACACGGCGAACCGACATGACGAACCTTTCGAAGTTGTGAGAATTCCCGCCCATTCTAGGGGTGGGGCGGGTCTAGCGATGCAGGGACTTGGGTCTCAGCTTTCGGCGGCGGCAGAGTCCCCGCCAGCCTCGCGGCCTTCGCGGGCCATCTGACGCTTCACGATGGCCGCATCCCTGTCTACATACTCCTGTCCGGAGAGCTCCTGGATGGCCTTCATCACGTAGTTGGTCGCCTCACGCAGTTTCTCCCTGTCATCGAGCTGCGCGCCCAGTGCTTTGACGTCAATGGGCTTGCCGATGCGCACTCCAACCTTCACCGCACGCGCGGGGACGCGCTGGCCGATGGGCTGGGCCTTGTCGGTGTCGATCATCGCGACGGGGATGATCGGCACGTCCGCCTCGATCGCCATGCGCACGGCGCCGGTCTTGCCCCGATACAGCTTGCCGTCCGGGCTGCGCGTGCCTTCCGGGTAGATGCCGAGCAGTTCGCCGTCCTTGAGAACCTCGACGCCCGCGCGAATCGCGGCCTCGGAGCCGCGACCTCCACCACGCTGCACGGGAATCGTGCCGATTCCCTCCATGAACGCCTTCGTTGCCCAGCCCTTCACGCCTTTGCCATTGAAGTACTCGGCCTTGCCGAGGAAGACGACCTTGCGCTTGATGACGAGCGGAAGGAAGACGGAGTCAGAGAACGACAGGTGATTGGAGGCGAGGATCGCCCCTCCCTCATCGGGAATGTTCTCCGTGCCTTCGTGCCAGGGGTCGTAATAGACCTTGAGTCCCGGCCCCAGCAGAACGTGCTTGAACAGGCGGTAGTACATCAGTCCTCCGCTCTGGCCAGCGCCGCCGCACCAACCATTCCAGAATCGTTACCCATTGCTGCTGCCACGATAGGCACAACTGGGCGGTGACCCTTAGCCGAGAGGTGCGATTCGAACGCCTCGCGAGCGGGCTCAAGCACCAGATCGCCCGCCTCGACCACGCCGCCGCCAATGACGAACAGCTCGGGATCCAGCACGGCAGCGAGCGTTGCGCAGCCCTCACCAATCCAGCGGCCAAGGTCGGCAAGCAGCCCGACGCTGAAGGGGTCGCCCGTGAACGCCACCTTGGTCACGAGTGGGCCGGTGATGGCAGCCGGGTCTCCCCCGGCGGCTTCGATAAGCGCGGCGGCCTCTGCAGGGCGCTCCGCCGCCTGCTTGCGTGCCTCGCGCGTGAGCGCGGAGCCGGAGGCGTACTGCTCCCAGCAGCCCTTCTGTCCGCAGCCGCACGGCTCGCCATCAGGAACAACGCGCAGGTGGCCAAGCTCCGCGGCGACACCGAAGGCACCGCGCAGCATGTGGCCATCGGTGACGATCGCGGCGCCGAGTCCGGTGCCGATCGTGAGCATCACCATGTGGCTGACGTCGGTGGCCACGCCGTACGCGAACTCCGCCCAGCCTGCGGCATTGGCGTCGTTCTCGACCACCACCGTGATGTCGTCGCGGCCGATGGCCTCGCGCACCTTTTCGGCGAGCGGATAGTCGCGCCATGCCAGGTTGGGGGCGAACAGCATCGTGTGGCGGTCCGACGACGCAAAACCAGCCGCTGCGAGGCCCACCGCATTGAACTGGTAGTCCTGCGCGAGCTCAGCCACAGCGTCGGCGATTGCCTCGTTGATGCTCGAGACGTCCTGGGGCTGCGTCTTGCGCTTTGTCTTCGCGAGAATCCTGCCTGAGTCGTCGACAACGCCTACGGCGATTTTGGTACCGCCAATGTCCACACCGACCGCGTGCATGTTCCTCGCCTTCTGGGACTCTTGGGACGTCCTACGAGGGTATCGTTTCCCAAACGGACGCCAAGCCACGGGAGAGACAATGACGTTTACCCAGACCCAGCACTACGACGCCCAGAACATTGTGGCGCTTATTCAGGGGGGATGGGCTGCACGCGGCGATGACGTCGTGTTCAGGTGGCATGACGAGAACTTGCAGTGGCACGACGTCAGCGGCAACGAGGCGATGCTCATGGTGCGTCGCGCCGCGCTCGGAATAATCGCCCTTGGCGTGAACGCCGGCGACCGCGTCGCGATCATGGCGAAGACTCGCTACGAATGGACCATCCTCGACCTCGCGCTGTGGTCAGTTGGTGCGATCCCCGTGCCGATCTACGACACGTCGTCGCAGGACCAGATCGACTGGATCACGTCGGATGCCAATGTGAACCGCGTCTTTGTCGAGACCGCGGAGAACGCGGCGCTCGCGCGCAAGGTCGCCAAGCAGTCGGAGTCGCCGCTTGAGCACGTGCACGTCATCGACGACGGCATCCTCGATGAGCTCTACAAACTCGGCGAGGGCGGCGATTTCGCCGAGGTCACCCGCCGCACGGACGCAATCAAGCTCGATGACCTCGCCACCATCATCTACACGTCCGGCACCACCGGCCGTCCCAAGGGCGTGCGTCTCAACCACTTCCACTTTGTGCACCACACGAAGGGCATCCAGGAGGCCTTGCCGGAGGTGCTGTTCGAGAAGGGTGCGTCGACGGTCCTGTTCATGACCCTCGCGCACGTGTTCGCACGACTCATCGAGATCGTGCTGTTCTCCTCGGGAGTGGTGATCGGCTTCTGCCCCGATTCCAAGAACCTCGTTCCCCTGCTGGGCACGTTCAAGCCGACGCTGCTGGTTGCGGTGCCTCGCGTGTTCGAGAAGGTCTACAACGGCGCCGAGCAGAAGGCCGCAGCAGGCGGCAAGGTGAAGATCTTCCGCTGGGCCGCGAATGCCTCGATCGAGTACTCGCAGGCCCTCGACACTCCACAGGGACCGTCGATGGCGCTGAAGATGCGTCACAAGCTGGCCCACAAGCTCGTGCTGAGCAAGATCGTGGAGCTCGTCGGCGGTCGCGCCCACTGGGCGGTCTCCGGCTCAGCGCCGCTTGGAGCGCGCCTTGGCCACTTCTACCGCGGGCTTGGGCTCACGGTGCTTGAGGGCTATGGACTCACGGAGACGACGGCGGCGGCAACGGTCAACCGCCCCACGCTGTCCAAGATCGGCTCCGTGGGAAAGGCGCTGTCTGGCCTCGAGATCAAGATCGCCGATGGCGGCGAGGTGCTCCTGCGCGGCCCCATCATCTACGACGGCTACAACCGCAATCCGGAGGCGACCGCAGAGACCTTCGAGGACGGCTGGTTCAAGACGGGCGACATCGGCCACTTGGACGAGGACGGGTACCTGTTCCTCACCGGTCGCAAGAAGGAGATCATTGTCACCGCTGGCGGCAAGAACGTCGCTCCCGCTGTGCTCGAGGATCGCCTGCGCGCCTATGCCCTCGTAAGTCAGGTGGTGGTAGTTGGCGACGCGAAGCCGTTCATCGGTGCGCTCATCACCCTTGACGAGGAGGCGCTTCCCGGCTGGCTCAAGAGCCATGGACTGCCAGCGCTGACGGTTGAGGACGCGATCAAGCACCCCACTGTGCTCGAGCACCTCGATAAGGCCGTCGCGCGCACGAATAAGGCGGTGTCTCGCGCCGAGTCCATCCGCAAATACAAGCTGCTCAGGAACGACTTCACGATCGCGAACGGCTACCTCACGCCGTCGCTCAAGGTCAAGCGCGACCTGGTGCTGCGCGACTTCGCCGACGCGATTGAGGACCTGTACACGGACACGAGAGACTCAGGCAACCACTAGACGGCCTTCCTCTCCACGAGTCGCAGCGGCGGCACGAGCCCGCCGTCTGACAGCGCCTGGACGGCCGCGGTGACCTCGGAGTCGAGCTCAACGACCTCGTCGACCGGACGGACGCCGATCGTCAGGAACGTGACAACACAGTCCGCGCATTCCTTGCCGCGAACCTCACAGGTATCGCAATCAATGATCATGTGGCCGAGGCTACGGAGGGGGTCTGACATGGAGCATGTCAGGCCCCTGACGTAGTTTCGAGGCATGAGCCCCACGCCGTCCTCCACCGTCGAGGAGCTGCTGCATCTGCAGCGCGCTCTTGAGGACTTCGGCGAGCCGCTGTCGCAGACCACCTTCGTCACTGTCGACCTCGAGACCACGGGCGGCAGCCCCCTCTCCAGCGCCATCACGGAGATCGGCGCCGTCAAGACTCGCGGCGGAGAGGTGATCGGCGAGTTCCAGACTCTTGTTGACCCTGGTTCTCCCATCCCGCCCATGATCGTCGCGCTCACGGGCATCACCGACGCCATGGTCGTGGGGGCACCGCGCATCGAGCAGGTGCTTCCCACCTTCCTTGAGTTCCTTGGCGACGCGGTGCTCGTCGCCCACAACGCTCCCTTCGATACGGGCTTCCTCAGGGCCGCGTGCCGTACACATGGCTACAAGTGGCCCGGCAACGAGGTGGTCGACACGGTTGTGCTCGCCCGCCGCGCGACCACCAAGGAGGAGGCGCCGAACAAGAAGCTGTCGACTCTGGCTCGCGTCTTCGGCACCGAGGTCACGCCCAACCACCGCGCGCTCCAGGACGCGAGAGCAACCGCGGAGATCATGCACCGCATGCTTGAGCGCCTCGCGGCGTTCGGCATCACTCACCGAGAAGACCTTGGGGCGCTGCGCAACCCCATGCCTGAGCGAGTCCGCAAGAAGGCGCGCATGGCAGACGCGGCGCCTGCGAAGCCCGGCGTCTACATCTTCCGCGGTCCTCGCGGTGAGCGGCTCTACGTGGGCACCTCGAAGAACCTGCGCTCTCGCGTGAAGTCGTACTTCACGAACGCCGAGCAGCGCCGCGGGGTGCGCGACATGCTCGAACTTGCCACCAGCGTCGACACCATCGTGTGCGCCACGGAACTCGAGGCGAACATCAGGGAGGTGCGGCTCATCGCGGAGTACCGCCCTCGCTACAACCGCCGTTCCGCGCGGCCAGAGCGCACCGCGTGGGTCAAGCTCACCGATGAGCGCTATCCGCGACTGAGCCTGGCGCGATCCGCCGGTCGCGGCAACGCCGTCCTTGGGCCCATGCGCAATGGGTCCGACGCTGCCCTCGCCATCGAGGTGGCGCAGGCCGCGCTGGGGATCAGAACATGCACGACTCGCCTTCCGATCACACCTCGCGCCAATGCGCGGGCATGCCTCCTCAAGGACCTGGGGGCATGCTGCGCTCCCTGCGTCAAAGGCGCCGAATCCGGCTACGAAGACGTGGCCGAGCATGCGCGCAGGGCACTGCAGGAGGATCCGTCAGCGATCGTCTCCGCCCTGGAGGGCGTGATCGCCGAGCGCGCGGAGGCGCTGGACTTCGAGCGAGCGGCCCAACTGCGCAACGGCATCAGTGCGCTCGTTGACGGTGCGATGCGCGCACAGCGACTGGAGGCGCTGTCTCGGTGCGACATCGTCGCCGTGCGACGAGTCGGCGACGCGTGGGATCTTGCGGCGTTCAGGGCCGGTGCGCTTGTCGGCTCTGCGCGGGTCGAGTCTGGCGTGTGGGCGGCCGCCGACAGTCTGCGAGAGAAGACCCAGGCGCTGGACGTGGGTTCCGAGGTTCTCATCGAGGAACGCGAACTGGTCTCGCGCTGGCTCGATGCCAAGGGCACCCGGCTACTGTATGTGGACGGCGAGTGGTCCATGCCCGTCAACAGCGCTGGCCGTCACGAGCGCTGGGTGATCGCTCGCGCCCTCGACAACGGCCAAGCGGTGGGGACGACGCGTGATGCGTCATCCCCACCGCCGTGGGCCACGCGGGCCTAGCGAGCCCTGATCTGGAACGTCGGGCCCACCGTTGCTGTCTTGGTCGCGTAGTACTTCGCCTTGTACGTGACCTTGACGGTGATCCTCTTGCCCTTGTCAGCAGCCTTGACCGTGTAGGTCGACTTCGTCGCACCCTTGATCTTCTTGCCGTTGACGTACCACTGATAGCTCTTGGTCGTCTTCACCGAGGACGTGCCCGCGGTGACCTTGAGCGTTCCGCCCACCTTGGTGGGACCGCTCAGTTTGGACTTCTTGACCGTGAACTTCAGCAGCGGGACCTTCTTGGCAGCGGACAGCTTCGAGACCGACTGGTAGCCGCTCCTAGAGCCCGTCACCATGACGGTGATCTTGGTGCCTGCCTGGGCCTTCTTCACCGTGAAGGTGGACTTGGTGGCTCCCTTGATCTTCTTGCCGTTGCTGTACCACTGGTAGGTGAACTTCGCGGCGGGCGACCACGCGGAGACCTTCGCCGTGAGCTTCTTGCCCACCTTGACGGAACCAGTGATCTTCGGCGCCGAGGTCTTGGTGAAGGTCTTCAGCACCTTGGCGGTCTGCGCAGACGTCTTGGTGGCGTCTAGGTAGCCGTCGCGAACACTGGTGACTCGCACGCTGATCTGCTTTCCAGCGTCGGCCGCAGTCAGCTTGTACGTGGCGTTGGTGGCGCCGGAGATGGCAACTCCGTTGCGCAGCCACTGGTAGCTGAGGGTCGCTCCCGTCGGCAGGCCTGTGACCGACAGCGTCGTGCCGACCACCGCCGAACCGGACACCTTGGGAGTGAAGGTCTGCTCGATGAGGCTGCCCTCGACGAGCGTTGCCACGCCCCAGCGGGCGCTTGACTGGTAGCCAGCTCCCGTCGGGTCCGCCCAGTTGCGGATCGCCGTGCGGGTGCCGCCCGTGGCGTCATTGACCTGGACGTCGAGGCCCTGAACGGTGCCGAGGCCGCCGTACTCGAGGAGGCTGATCGCCGCCTCGACGACATAGCCGCCAGTGACGCGCTTCGTCTGCGACTGCAGTCGAGCGGCCTGGAAGCCCTCGTCGCCGGTGCCGAACGACGCCACGTTGTCCGCGTTGATGCGGATCTGCGTGTCGTCGTAGCGGTACGAGCCGTTCTTCGAGTTCGCGGCGTCCACGTAGATCTCGACGGAGTCCTGGATCCACGGGTCGGAACCCGAGACGTCGACGGTTGGGTCCGCGACTTCGGCGTACACGTACAGCGTCTGGTCCTTCCACAGCAGGTGGAAGGTGCCGATGGCGCCGTTGGTGCCCGATATCTCCTTGAGGGTCTGGATCTGCGACGAGGTGCTCCACACGTCGTCGAGCGTTCCGTCGATGACCGGCGCGATCGCGGCCTCAGGAACGTTCACGTGCGAGAGCTCTTCGACAAGCGTCACCGTGCCGAGCACGCCAGGCGTGTTCCACCCGTCGACGCTGCCGTCGTTGCTCACGCGGACGTCGAGCTGGAGCGTGTTGCCGATCGCGGCGCCGGACAGCGGCACCTGGAGAATCGCCTGGTAACCGGCGTCCCCTTCAACAATCGCACCGTCGCCAGCGCCGGCGCGGGTGAGCGTGTACTCATCGTCGCCCAGCTGCACCGTGACGGCGTCGTCTGCGGTGGTCGTAGCGTCCTCAACCTCGACGTAGACCGTCAGGCCGTCGGACGTCCAGCGCGTCTGGAATCCGGCCGAGCTGCCAGCAGGAAGAAGCGGCAGGCGATCCCACTGCGGAGAGTCGATGCCCTCCGCTGTGGCCGGGACATCGCCAGCGAAGGAGTTCGCCGTGCGCAGTCGCGCTGGGAGTGGGTCCTCCTCACCTGAAGGCTCGACGATGCCGTAGTAGGCGGGCTTGGCCTGGAAGCCGTCATCGAAGATGAGCGGGCCACCACTGGAGTCGCGCCACGAGCGAGCGTCGTTGAGACCCCACACCGTGACAGAGAACATCTGCTCTTCGTAGGAGCGGAAGACCTCGAAGGCGTCACGGTAGTAGTAGCCCTGGTCGATGAACTTCGCCTGCGACTCCGGCGTGCCGGTGGTCACGTCAAACTCCGTGACGGCCTGCAGCAGATTGCGCGAACTGGCGTCGGACAGCGCGTCTTCCAGCGCCGAGATGGGCATGGACAGGCTCACGTGGAACTGGTGTCCGATGCCGTCGACAGGAACGTCGGCCGCGAGCAGTCGGTCGATCAGTGCCAGGTACCGTGCACGCTTGCCCGACATCTCCGTGTTGTAGTCGTTGATGAAGAGCTTGACGGGACGGTCGGCACCCTCCGCGACGTGGTCACCCTGGTTGAACGCCTCTTCCGCGTACTGGAATGCGAGAGAGACGAACTCCTCACCCAAGATGCGGTACCACTCAGAGCGGCGCATGCCGTCCGCGTAGCTCGCCGAGTCGTCAATGACCTCATTCACGACATCGAATGCGACCACGGGGTTGTCACCGCCGTACTCACCCCACTGGGCGAGGTAGTCGACGACGTTGTTGATGTGCGTGCGCAGACGGTCGCGCAGGAACTGCTTGTCGTGCTCGGACGTCGTGAGCGGATTGCCGTTCTCGTCCTGGAAGAACCACGCCGGGGTCTGGCTGTGCCACACCAGCACGTGCCCGTACAGCCGAACGTCATTGGCCTTCGCGAAGTCCATGAGCGAGTCGATCTCGTTCTGGTTCGGCGACCAGTTGCCGTTCGTGTCGTACCAGCCCTCTGGCTTCATGAAGTTCTCAGGAGTGATCTGGTTGAAGTGCTTCAACAGCACCTGCGAGGGCGCTCCCACCGTCTCACGCTGGTCGATCGCGACACCCACCGGGAATGGGAGGGTGTCCTTGATCGGCGTGAGGTCCTGAACCACGGGAGGCTCCGGAACCACAAGCGAGATGTCATCCACGTAGAAGTCCGTGGTGTCGCCCGCATCACCGTTCTCGTACGGCGTCTCGATGTACAGGAACAGTTCGTCGGCAACGGGTGCGTAGAACTTCGTGGTGATCTGCTTCCACTCGCCGCCGCCGAGGCCGCTGAACTGTCCGGGCTGCGTGAATGTCTGGTTCGCACCAGTCGTGGCACGCATCGACACCCACAGTTCGTCGGACGAGTTGTTGGCAAGCCTCACCCATGCGGTGAACTCGTACTGGGCGCCCGGAACGAGCAGCTCCGTGACGTCGTAACCGATGCCATTGCCCTGGTGAACGCGCTCGGACACGAGTGCGGAGTAGTCGCCGCCGTGCTTGTCGGCGGTGGTGCGAGTCAACGAGAAGCTGTCGGTCGGCTCGCGCTTGACCCAGCCGTCGAAGCCCTCTTCAAAGCCGGTGCTGAGCACCACGGTGCCCGGCTCGGGACCGGTGCTGCAGCTGCTCATGTACGTGATCGTGATGTCGTCGATCAGGTAATCGAGGAGGCCCTCGACCTCGAAGTAGATCTTCGCGTTCGCCGCGCCAGAGCCAGGGATGAAGGTGCCGGAGACGGTCACCCACTCGCCCGCGGTTCCAGTGGGGGTGGTGCCAACCCATACGTAGGGCTCGCCAGCGCTTGGCTCGTTGTATGTGAAGTGCGCGTTCTCGCTCACCCCTTCGGTGCGGACGCGCGCGGAGATCGTGTACTCGACTCCCTCGTTGAACACTCCCGTTGCCGACTGAATGCCGTCCCATCCGTTGGCGCGGCCGGACACGCTGAGAACGGTGTTCTCGCTGTCGTCGGGGTCTGGCACATAGGCCAGAGTCGGCGAGTCATTCTGCGACCACGTGCCGAGTGTCTGGTCTTCGAAATCGATCGTGATTGTTGTTGGCGCGGCCTGCGCAGGCACAGCAATGATCGCCGCCGCGACCATTCCCAAGAGCCCACTGAAGGCGGCTGCCACCTTGCTCCGTGACATGAACGCTCCCTTGCGTGCATGGGGCGAAACGCGCGCGCACCCCTGTGTGCGCGAGCAGTTTTCACCGGTCGTGCGTCACCTATCCGCCATCGGGCCCCAGCACTCGATAACGATTTCGATAACGATGTCGGGAAACCTAGGTTTGAAACCCGTTTTCGTCAACCGGTAGAGAAAAAAGGCCCGTTACCAGGGATTTTGCCTGGCGCTGGGACCGATTTCAGTCGCGAGTTGCGGCGACCCAGCGATCCAGGACCGACGCTGCGGCGCCCGAGTCCACGGATCGTTCGGCATGCTGCAGTCCGGCCGCGAAGCGCTCGACAATGGTGCCGCTCGCGGTGCCCTCGAGGGTGCCGTCGGCGACGATTCCAGCGGCCGCATTGAGCAGCACCGTCTCTCGCGCCGCTCCTCCACGTCCGGCGAGCACCTCGCGGACGACCTCGGCGTTCGCGGCGGCGTCGCCGCCCCGGATGTCCTCGATCTCAATGGGCGTCAGTCCAAGATCCACGATGGGGTTGAGGCGCAGCTCAACGACCTCACCGCCCCGGACCTCCCACAGGGTTGCCGCACCCGTGGGCGCGATCTCATCGAGGCCGTCGTCGCCATGGAATATGAGTCCCTCGCGCCCCTGCTGGGCAAGCACCCCAGCGAGCACGGGAGAGACGCGGATGCTCGAGGAGCCGATCGCCGACGCGGCCGGCTGGGCCGGGTTGGTCAGCGGACCAAGAATGTTGAGCGTCGTGGGAATGCCGAGCTCCTTGCGAACCGGCATGGTGTGACGCATCGCGGGGTGGAACACCTGGGCAAAGCAGAAGGTGATGCCCACCTCAGTTGCGAGCTCGGCAACGCGCTCCGGGGGCAGATCGAGGCGGACCCCAAGTTCACCAAGCACATCCGCGGAGCCCGACATCGACGTCGCTCCCCTGTTGCCGTGCTTGACAACGGTCAGTCCAGCACCGGCGATGACCAGTGCAGCCATCGTGGAGACATTGACGGTGTTGTAGCCGTCGCCGCCCGTGCCGACGATGTCCACGGTGCGGCCAGGGACGTCTATGCGCACGGCGTGGGAAAGCATCGCGGACGCAAGGCCGGCCACCTCTTCCGGCGTCTCTCGCTTGACGCGCAGCGCCGCGAGGAACGCCCCCATCACGACCGGAGAGGCGCTGTCTGTCAACACCTGGTCCATGACCGCGGCGGTCTCCTCCGCCGTGAGGTCATCGTGCTCAACCAGCCGCGACAGCAGCTCCTGCAGCGTCGCCATGGATCAAGCCGCCGGGGCGGGAGCGAAGAACTCGTCGACTGCCTCCCGCACAACGAAAGGATCGAGCGGGTGGGCAATCGCAGCGTCGGCCTCCGACCAGGTGGCGAGCCAAGCGTCGGCGGGGCGCCCAACCAGCAGCAGAATCGGCGGGCAGACGTACAGCTCGTTCTTCATCTGGCGGGCAATGCCCATGCCGCCCACCTTCGCCGCCTCGCCGTCCAGAATGACGAGGTCGAAGGTCTGCGTGTCGAGAGCCTTGGTCACCGCGGCGTGGGTGGCCGTCTCGAACCACTCGATCGGCCGGCCGTGCGTGGTGGACCCCACAGCGAAGCGCACCTTCTCACGTACGTTGCGGTCATCGCTGTACAGCAGGATGCGCGCGGGACGCGGCGCGGGAGCGCCATGCTCATGGCTCACAACTTCACTCATGACCGCCATTCTGACACGCTCACGCGGGGGTCGTCAGCGCCCTTTGGCGAAAGGCGCGCCGGACCTCGCGAGATTGGCACGCACCAGGGGTCTCGTACGCAATAATGGGACCTATGTCCCAGGCAACGACCGCGCCGTCGCCGATCCATGCCACGCGCCCTAACCAGGTGGCAGTTGGCACGATCGTGTGGCTCAGCTCAGAGCTGATGTTCTTCGCGGGCCTCTTCGCTATGTACTTCACACTGCGAGCAGAGGTCCCTGACCAGTGGGAGCAGTGGACCGCACTCCTCAATGTGCCGTTCGCTCTCGCCAACACCACAGTGCTGGTGCTCTCCTCGTTCACCGCCCAAGCAGGCGTGTGGGCTGCCGAGCGCTACCAGGCACGACGCGAGGGATCTCTGCTCAATTTCCGACGCTGGGGCATGCAGGAGTGGTTCGTCCTCACCTACGTCATGGGCTCGATCTTCATCGCCGGCCAGATCTATGAGTACGCGATGCTCGTGTCCGAGGGTCTGTCGATCTCGTCGACCCCGTACGGCTCCGTCTTCTATCTCACGACGGGCTTCCACGGCCTTCACGTGCTCGGCGGTCTCATCGCCATGCTGTTCGTGCTTGGCCGCTCCTTCGTGGCCAAGAAGTTCGGCACCCACGAGGCAACCACCACCATCGTCGTGTCGTACTACTGGCACTTCGTCGACGTCGTCTGGATCGCGCTGTTCATCGTGATCTACGTGATCAAGTAAGGAGAGCGATGAACTCCCTCGCTCGCCGACGCTATAGCAAGTCGGCTCCCCTCCTCCTCGTGATGTTCCTCCTTGGAACGCTGACGGCCATCGGCTTTGTCGTTGGCGGCTCAAGCGCCAAGGCGACCACAGCGTCGGCCGATGACATTGCAGAAGGCCAGAAGCTGTTCGCTGCCAACTGCGCCTCGTGCCACGGCCTCGAAGCCCAGGGCACCGACGGCGTCGCGCCGTCCCTGATCGGCGTTGGCGCGGCGGCCGTCGACTTCCAGGTGGGCACGGGCCGCATGCCCATGCAGGCCTCGGGTCCGCAGGCTCCGCAGAAGAAGCCACAGTTCGATGAGAAGGAGATCGCGCAGCTCGCCGCGTTCGTCGCCTCGCTCGGCGAAGGCCCTGCTATTCCCACTGCTGAGATGGTTGACCCCGCTCTCGGCGACCCGGCGAACGGCATGCAGATCTTCCGCACCAACTGCGCGATGTGCCACGGCTCCATCGGTGGTGGTGGTGCGCTCACGCAGGGCAAGTTCGCCCCCAACCTGTGGAGCACCTCGCCCACGCACATCTATGAGGCGATGCTCGTTGGCCCTCAGTCGATGCCCGTGTTCAACGACGCGAACATCACGCCTGAGAACAAGCGCGACATCATCGCCTACCTCGACTTCCAGCAGCAGGGCTCGCCCGGCGGCCTCCAGCTCGGCAGCATCGGCCCCGTGGCCGAAGGCTTCTGGGGCTGGCTCGTCGGCCTTGGCCTGATCATCGCAAGCACGATCTACGTGGGAGCCCGCGCCTCATGAGCACCGACGAGAAGCAGCACACCTCTGAGCCGACCCACGTGGACGGCGAGTGGGTGAACCCCGGACTTCCGTATCACCGTCCCCGCCGCTCCGACACCGACCCCAAGGCCGCGAACAAGGCCGAGCGTCAAACGGCCGCCCTGTTCGGCCTGTCGATCCTCGGCACCATCGCTGCAGTTGTCGCGTACTTCGTGCTCGACGACAGCCAGGAGATCGCGTCGATTCGCACGATGAACATCGCGCTCGGCATCGGCATCGGCTTCGCGATGCTGGGAATCGGTCTTGGCGCCATCCACTGGGCCCGCACGCTCATGCGCGACCACGAGATGGTCGAGGAGCGCCACGAGCTGCGCAGCTCCGAAGAGGGCCGCGCCGGCGCCATTCAGAACCTCAAGGACGGCGCTGAGGACTCGGGCCTGACCACGAGCCGCCGCACGCTGCTCAAGGGTTCCCTCGTGACGGCCGTCCTCCTCGCTCCCCTCGCGGTGCTGGTGCCTCAGATCGCGAACATGGGCGGCGACTGGAAGGTGTCCAACCTGCGCCACACCATGTGGGCCAAGGGCGTGCGCCTTGCTCGCGACCCCGACGGCACCCCCATCAAGGCCGCCGATGTCACCCTGGGCTCGGTCTTCCACGTGATCCCTGAGGGACTCAACGAGCTCGAGCACCACAAGATCGAGGAGAAGGCGAAGGCCGTCGTCCTGCTCATCCGCCTCGACCCCCGCGATCTGAAGATCCAGCCGGGTCGCGAGGACTGGTCCTTCGACGGCATCGTCGCGTACTCGAAGATCTGTACCCACGTGGGCTGCCCCGTTGCTCTGTACGAGCAGCAGACCCACCACCTGCTGTGCCCCTGCCACCAGTCGACGTTCGACGTGGCGGACGGCTGCAAGGTGGTCTTCGGTCCTGCCAAGCGTCCGCTCCCGCAGCTGCCCATCACCGTTGACGACGAGGGCTACATCGTTGCCAAGAGCGACTTCCTCGAGCCGGTCGGCCCCTCGTATTGGGACCGCCTGAAGGGCGGCGACGCCACGGAAGCCCCTGCTGAGACTGAGGGGAGCCACTAATGGGAACCAAGATCAATAAGGCTGCCTCCGGCACCGCCAACTGGGTCGACGAGCGCACCTCTGTCGGTTCGTTCGTCAAGTTCCTCGCCCGCAAGCTGTTCCCCGACCACTGGTCGTTCATGCTCGGCGAGATCGCGCTGTACTCGTTCATCGTGCTGCTGCTCACGGGCATCTTCCTGACGGCCTTCTTTGTGCCGTCCATGACGCTCGTCACCTACGAGGGCGAGTTCGCCACGATGCACGGCGTCGAGATGTCAGAGGCATTCGCGTCCACGCTTCGCACCAGCTTCGAGGTTCCAGGTGGCCTCCTCGTGCGCCAGATGCACCACTGGGCGGCGCTGCTGTTCACCGCGGCGATCGTCACGCACATGGCTCGCGTGTTCTTCACCGGCGCGTTCCGCAAGCCGCGCGAGATCAACTGGCTCGTCGGGTTCACCCTGATGATCCTGTCGCTCGCT
>CALALQ010000160.1 GCA_937925595.1 uncultured Demequina sp.
GGTGAAGGCGAAGCCACGCACCGAGCCGATCGCGAGAATGTACAGCACAACAGCCGCGAGGAAGCTCACCGCGTCAGAGGCGAGGATCGTGCGACGCGCGCGGCTCCAGCCGTGGTCGATCGCCGCACTGAGGCTGCGACCCTCACGGAGTTCATCCTTCACGCGTTCGAAGTACACGATGAACGAGTCGACGGTGATGCCGATCGCGATGATCAGACCCGCGACTCCCGCAAGCGACAGGCGATATCCCATGCCCCACGACAGCAGCGCAATCACGCCGTACGTGAGCACACCCGCGATGAGCAGCGAGCCGATCGTGACGACCGCCAGGGCACGGTACTGGAAGAACGAGTAGATGATGACCAGGATGAAGCCGATCAGGCCCGCAAGCAGACCCATCTGGAGCTGCTCCTCACCGAGAGTCGCGGACACCTGCTCGCTCGACTGCAGGGTCAGCGTCAGCGGGATCGCACCGAACTTCAGCTGGTTCGCGAGCTGCGCTGCGCCCTCCTGGGTGAAGCCGCCGGAGATGGTCGCCTTGCCATCGGTCAGATGCGCCTGCACGGAGGGGTACGAGATCACCGCGCCATCGAGGATCACCGCGAACTTGGCGCGGTCGTCGTCGGGGTTCTCCTTGTAGAAGTCGAACAGGCGGTCAGTGACATCGGAGAATGCCTTGGCACCCTTCGAGTTGAACTCAAGGAGCACCTGGTAGGCGCCGGTCAGCGTGCCCGCGGACGTGTACTCAGGCCCAGAGCTCGCCGTGGAGACCTCGGCTCCGGTCAATTCGACCGGACCCATGGCGAGCTTTGCCGTGCCATCGATCGAGCACGCCACGTGGCCCGACTTAGGGTCGCCCGTGTCGACACCGGAAATGTTCGCGGGATCCGTGCAGTCGAGCGCCTTGTACTGCTCAAGCAGCTCGTCGGTGAGCCACTCGAAGGAGGAGGGATCGGTCTCGCCGAACACCGGCTCCGGCGCCGGCGACTCGCTGGGCTCCGGAGTGGCCGTGGGCGTCGGCTCCGCAGAGGCGCTGGGCTCAGCTGACGCCGAAGGCTCCGGAGAGGCCGAGGGGTCGGGCGAGACGCTCGGCTCGGGCGTTGGCGTGGGCTCGAGGTCCGCATCCGTGACCACCTGCGGTCCGCCAACGAGGAGCACGGGACGGAACTGCAGCTGCGCGCTCTGGCGAATCAGGTTGATAGTGGACTCGTCGGGGTCACCGGGAAGGGCAACAACGATGGTGTCGGTGCCCTGCGTGGAGATCTCGGCCTCAGCGACACCGGTCGAGTCGATGCGGCGACGAATGACCTCAACCGCCTGATTGAGGTCGCCAGTGTCGATCTTCGCGCCCTCTTCGATGGGCTCTGCACGCAGAATGAGCGTGCGACCGCCCGCGAGGTCGAGGGCGAGTCCAGGCGTGACCGTCGTCTTGTCGGTGACGACGCCGAGCGTGAGAATCGCGTAGATGAGGGCGGTGATGACGCCCAACCAGATGAGCGCGCGCTTCGCACCCTTGACGACAGTTGACACTCAGCTTTTCCTTTGCAATCGGCTTCCCCACCGGGGCCTCGACGATTCTAGGCGTAACAAGGGGCTGAGCGGGACAACTCAGTCAAACAGGCGCGATGGCCCATCGCCCTTGGGCGCAATGCCAATGTGCGCAAAGGCCTCTGCAGTGGCCACTCGGCCGCGCGCGGTGCGCGTCACCAGCCCCTCGCGCACGAGGAACGGCTCCACGACGGACTCTACGGTCTCCGCCTCCTCGCCAACGGCAACGGCAAGCGTGGACAGGCCCACGGGGCCCCCGGCGAAGCGAGAACACAGCGCCGTCAGCACCGCTCGGTCGAGGCGATCGAGGCCGCGCTCGTCAACCTCGTACATCGCGAGTGCAGCGCGGGCCGCAGCGCGGGAGCCGTCACCGTCGCCATGGACCTGCGCGTAGTCACGCACGCGGCGCAGCAGCCGGTTGGCGATGCGCGGCGTTCCTCGCGAACGGGAAGCGATCTCGGCAGCGGCATCCGACGCGATGACGAAGTCGAGCTTGGTCGCCGAGCGGTCGACGATGCGCAGCAGCTCCTCAGGCGAGTAGAAGTCGAGATGCGCGGTGAAGCCGAAGCGGTCGCGAAGCGGCGCGGGAAGCAGGCCTGCTCGCGTCGTGGCGCCGACCACGGTGAAGCCTGGCAGCGTCAGCGGGATGGACGTGGCACCGGGCCCCTTGCCCACCACGACGTCCACGCGGAAGTCCTCCATCGCGAGATAGAGCATCTCCTCTACGGGCCGCGCAAGGCGGTGGATCTCGTCGATGAACAGCACGTCTCCCGCCTCAAGCGAGGACAGGATCGCAGCCAGGTCGCCGGCGTGCTGGATTGCGGGTCCGGAGGTCACGCGCAGCGTGGCACCCAACTCCCCCGCCACGATCATCGCAAGCGTGGTCTTTCCCAGCCCCGGCGGCCCGGACAGCAGCACATGGTCGGCCGCGGCGCCGCGAGCAGCGGCCGCCTTGAGCACAAGCGACAGCTGGGCGCGCACGGACTCTTGACCCACGAATTCATCGAGGTTCGTGGGTCGCAGCGCGGCCTCCGTGGACCGCTCAATCGCGTCCGCGTCGCCCGCTACCAGCCGCTCGGCGTCCTCTTCGAGCCAGGTCTCATCCACGCGAGCCTCCCAAACGCTGCAGCGCCGCGCGCAGCGTCGCGGGCACATCGTCCGACGCTATGGGGCCGTCAGCGACAGCGTCCACTGCCGCTTGGGCCGCCTTGGCATTCCAGCCGAGGCTCACGAGGGCATCGGTCACCTGATCGCGAGCATCGCCCGTGGCAGCGGGAGCCGCGTCCACGACGAGCTTGCCGCCCAGTTCGAGCAGGAGGCGGGCCGCCACCTTCGCGCCCACGCCAGGGCCCCGCTCAAGGGCCGACGTGGCCCCGGCGGCGACGGCGGCGGCGAGCTGCTCCGGCGGATGAACCGCGAGCATTGCCAGTGCAAGTTTTGGGCCCACGCCCTGGACGGACTGGAGAGTCTCGAAGGCGTCACGCTCGGCGGCCGTGCTGAAGCCGTAGAGGGTCAGCGAGTCCTCGCGCACGATGAGCTGGGTGTGCAGCGTCACCTGCTGGCCGTGGCGGATTCCTGCGAGCGTGCCAGGTGTGCATTGCACCAGCATGCCCACGCCGTTGACGTCGATCACCGCCGATGTGGTCGACACATGGGCGGCCGTGCCGCTCAGTTGTGCGATCACTCGTTCATCCCAACCACGCGCCAGCCTTTCGAACGTATGTACGAATACCGTACGGCGTGGACGCTCGCCCAGGCGCACGGCACGCCGAAGCGCCGCGAGCACTCGCAAGCCCCGCGAGCACTCACTCAGCGTCGCTTGGCTGCTTTCTCAGCGGCGACCCACCGCTCCTGAGCCGACGTTGCCGGCCCCACCGCCTTGCCTCGCCAGCCATGGGTGACGGCGATTGCCAGGGCGTCCGCTGCGTCGGCCGGTTTGGGAGCCTCCGCCAGGCCCAGGATGCGCGTGACCATGAAGCCGATCTGCGCCTTTGCCGCGCGACCATCGCCGGTGACCGCCGCCTTGACCTCGCTTGGCGTGTACAGCGCAAGCGGCAGTCCGGCGCGTTCGGCAGCGAGCATGACCACGCCGGAAGCCTGCGCCACACCCATGACGGTGCGCACATTGTGCTGGGCGAAGACGCGCTCCATGGCCACTGCGTCGGGCTCATGGGTGGCGATGAGCGCATCGAGCGCATCCGCGATCAGAGCCAGCCGACGCGGAACCTCCCACGTGCTGGGACTCGCAGCGACCTCGACGCTCACGAGTGAGCACTTGCGCCCGTTGACGTCCACGACCCCAAGGCCGCAGCGCGTGAGGCCAGGGTCAACGCCAAGGACGCGCACTGTCAGTCTTGCGCAGCCTCGAGCACCTCGTCAGAGGCGTCGAAGTTCGCCCAGACGTTCTGCACGTCGTCGCTGTCTTCGAGGGCGTCGATGAGGCGCAGCATCTTGCGGGCGCCTTCCACGTCGAGCTCGATCTTCACGGACGGCAGGAACGTGGCCTCGGCCTGCTCGTAGTCGATGCCGGCGTCCTGCAGCGCGGTGCGCACCGCCACGAAGTCCGTCGCCTCGGAGATGATCTCGAACACGTCGCCAAGGTCGTTGATCTCCTCGGCACCCGCCTCGAGCGTGGCCTCCATGAGGTCGTCCTCGGTCACGCCGCTCGCCTTGTCCACGATGACCTGGCCCTTGCGGCTGAACAGGTAGCTCACGGAGCCGGGGTCAGCAAGGGAGCCGCCATTGCGGGTGAGGCCGATGCGGACCTCGGTGGCCGCGCGGTTGCGGTTGTCGGTGAGGCACTCGATGAGCACGGCGACGCCGCCGGGCCCGTAGCCCTCGTACATGATCGTCTCGTAGTCGGAGCCGCCAGCCTCGAGACCGGAGCCGCGCTTGATCGCGCGATCGATGTTGTCGTTGGGAACCGAGGACTTCTTGGCCTTCTGCACCGCGTCGTAGAGCGTGGGGTTACCAGCCAGGTCGCCGCCACCCGTGCGGGCCGCGACCTCAATGTTCTTGATCAGCTTGGCGAACAGCTTGCCGCGCTTGGCGTCAATGACCGCCTTCTTGTGCTTGGTGGTTGCCCATTTGGAGTGACCGGACACGTTGCTCCTCGGTTGTGATGACTGCGGAACATTCTAGGCGCCCCGCGCGCCGCTCGCGGTTACGTTGCGATCGCTGTAATGAGCGCCCGCGCCCCCACACCTACGGCTGCCGCGATGAGGAAGCTCGTGAGGGTGCCGATGATGAAGCGCTCGGCCACGCCGCCCTTGAGGTCATCCTCCGCGTCCCGCAGCTCTGGGTAGCGGCCAAGACCCTTGATCGCGATCACGACGGCGATGACCTCCGGCATGCCCACGAGGATTCCGCCGGTGATGAGCACCCGTTCGAGGATGCCTATCCAGGTGCCGCCGCGCAGCACCCCGGGCGTGGAAGCGGGACGGATCTTGGCGAAGATCAGCTTGACGGCCACCCAGCCGAGCAGCGCACTGACGGCGAGGGCCACGATGGCGATGAGGGTGATGACGAACGGCACGGGCTCACCTTCCTGCTGCGTCGATGAGTCGCGCCGCAACGGGACGAGCGCGACGCTCCTCGTCGATCATGGCAGACGCGACGCGCTGGCTCACTGCCTGTTCGGAGATTTCCAGTCGTGCGGCGGCTTCGCGCTGGTTCAGCCCGCTCGCGAGCAGATCGGCGACCTCCCAGCCCGCTTCTGACCGACGCCGGATCACCGAGGCGAGCAGCTGGACTACCGCCGTGGCCGCCTCGGCAGCGCCGTCGTGGGTGCCGGCGACCACGAGGGGCACCGGTTCCGACTTGAGTTTGGCCCTCTCGACGGCCGCCCTGGCGGCGACAAAGGCAGGTCCCGAGCTTGCTCGCGCAGACTCGCCCAATGGCTCGTCAACAGGGCCGGCGCCGATTCCCACCGACCATTTTCCCTTCCTGGCGAGCGTGAGCGCCAGGTCAAGCGCAGCGTCGGCGCTCGTGAGCACCGTCTGCACCTCGTCGCCGACTGTGCGCTCAAGCGGGAGCGCTACAGCGTCGGAATGTGCCGCGAACCAAGGGCGCAGCGACTCGGTGAGCGCCGCGACATGGTCGCCTTCGCGGGTGCTGGCCCGCTGGTCTGCCGTAAGGACGAACATTCATCAAGGTTAAACACTTGATTGTCACTAATCAAGCAATAATCCTTGATTGATGTCTCACGTCAGCGAGACGAGGAGTTCGTGAACCCTGTCATCAGGGGTCGCACCAGGGGCGACGATCTCAGGGTGGAAGCTCGTGGCGATGGCATTGCCGTGGCGAACCGCGACCACTTGTCCCCCGTGTGCCTCATCGATCGCGAGCACCTCGACGTCCTCCGCATACGACTCGACCCACGGAGCGCGAATGAACGTCGCATGCATGGGCGAACCGTCAGGAAGCCAGGTGAGCTCCACCTCCGAGGAGTCCACCTGGCGCCCGAACGCATTGCGGCGCACCGTCATGGGGATGCCCCCAAGCGTCTGCTGGCCCTCGATGCCCCCGATGATGTCCGTCGCGAGCAGGATCATTCCCGCGCAGGAGCCCATCACGGGCATGCCGTCGGCGATGCGCTGTCGCAGCGGCCCGAACAGGTCGAAGGCGCGCAGCAGCTTGTCGATCGTGGTGGACTCGCCACCAGGGATGATGAGCGCGTCCACGGCCTCAAGCTCGCTGAGCCTGCGCACGCCCACCGGCTGTGCGCCGATGCGCGCGACGGCTGCCGCATGCTCTCGCACGTCGCCCTGCAGGGCGAGCACTCCCACTGTGGTCATTCGGCATTCACTCCAAGATCTCTTGTCACGCCGTCCCAATTCGCGAACACGTCCCACGAGTCACGCAGAACTTCAGGGAACACCTCTCGCGGCTCATGCGCCACCTGTTCCTGTGTAAGCCATGCGAACTCATCAAGCGCTTCATGCTCGTCCGCCGTGAAGGCGGCGTCGGCGCGGGGCCTGCGCTCAGCATCGGCCAATCGCCCCACGAAGAACTGCTCGAACTGGACGTATGGCCTGCTTGCGAAGTCGAACACGGCGGTGCGGAGCCACACAGGCCCCACGAGTTCATCGACTTCGAGCAGGTAGCCGGTCTCCTCGACGAGCTCGCGCACGGCGGCGTGAGCGTAGTCCTCGTCTCCCTCGAGGCCTCCTCCTGGCGTGAACCAGAAGGAGCGCTCGGGATCGTGCGGATCGTGGCCGCGAACCAGCAGCAGCCGGCCGTCGTCGTCGAGGAGCAGCACTCGGGCGCCGCGGCGCTCGATCCTGTCCGCGCCGGGCAAACTACCAGCCGCGCTCGGCGAGGCGGTGCGGCTCGGGAACGTCGTCGACGTTGATGCCGACCATCGCCTCACCAAGTCCGCGAGACACCTCGGCGATGACCGCGGGGTCGTCGTAGAACGTGGTCGCCTTGACAATCGCCGCCGCTCGCTTCGCGGGGTCGCCCGACTTGAAGATTCCGGAGCCGACGAACACACCCTCGGCGCCCAGCTGCATCATCATCGCTGCGTCCGCGGGCGTCGCGATGCCGCCAGCGGTGAACAGCACCACGGGAAGCTTGCCGGTCTCCGCGATCTCCTGAACGAGCGGCAGGGGTGCCTGCAGCTCCTTCGCGGCCACGTACAGCTCGTCCTTGGGAAGAGCCGTGAGGGCCTGGATCTGCTGGCGGATCTGACGCATGTGGGTGGTGGCGTTGGAGACGTCACCCGTGCCGGCCTCGCCCTTGGAGCGGATCATCGCCGCGCCCTCAGAGATGCGGCGCAGTGCCTCACCAAGGTTGGTGGCGCCACACACGAAGGGCACCGTGAACTGCCACTTGTCGATGTGGTGCGTGTAGTCGGCGGGCGTGAGCACCTCGGACTCGTCGACGTAGTCGACGCCAAGGCTCTGCAGCACCTGGGCCTCGACGAAGTGGCCGATGCGCGCCTTGGCCATCACGGGGATCGACACGGCGTCGATGATTCCCTGGATGAGGTCGGGGTCGCTCATGCGCGCAACGCCGCCCTGTGCACGGATGTCCGCAGGCACGCGCTCGAGCGCCATGACGGCAACGGCTCCGGCGTCCTCCGCGATCTTCGCCTGGTCCGGCGTGACGACGTCCATGATGACGCCGCCCTTCAGCA
>CALALQ010000161.1 GCA_937925595.1 uncultured Demequina sp.
TTCCGCGCGTAGGCCTCGCCTTCGTCGCGGAGCACGTCGTTCTCGTCGACGATCACGAGGGCGGGCGGGAGGCCGGCGAGCTCGTCGAGTCCCGCGCGAAGCGGGGAGGCGGTGATCTCGGCGCGCTTCTCGACGTCGGGTAGGTAGGCGTCCCAGAACCAGGCCATGCCCTTGGCTGCGAGGTACCAGCCCTCGGCGTACTCGCGGTACGACTCGGTGTCCTGGCCTGCATCCGTGACCGGGTAGTACAGGGACTGGTGCACGAAGCGAACGGTTCCTCGCTGCTTGGCGAGGATCGTGACCGCGGCGGCCATGTTGCCTCCCACCGAGTCGCCTGCGACGGCGAGCCGATCCGCATCGAAGCCTTCGGACGAGCCCGAGGTAGTGATCCACTCGGCGACGGCGTATGCCTGCTCGATCGCGGTCGGATACTTGGCTTCAGGGGATCGGTCGTACTCCACGAACACGACGGCGGCGTGGGCGCCGACCGCGAGTTCGCGGACCAGCCGGTCGTGTGTCCCGGCGTTGCCTAGGACCCAGCCGCCCCCGTGGATGTAGAGCACGACCGGAAGGTCGCCGGTTGCTCCGGGCGGCGTGACGATGCGCACCTTCACGTCGCCGACGGCGGCGGGAACTGTGACCCATCGCTCGTCGATCGGGAGCTTGTCGATCGGGGCGGCCTGGAGATCGTCGAGCACCTTGCGGGCGCCCTCCGTGCCGAGTTCGTAGATGAACGGTGGGTTCGCAGTCGCGGCGACGAGTTCCGCCGCCGCCGGTTCGAGCGTGTGTTCGCTCATGGGTTCGCTACCTTTCGTTGTCCTTGGAGCGCGACCCTCGAGTGGGGGTCAAAGGGAGAGACAACGGGAAGGCTGGTGGTGTGACCGAGGTGCGGAGACGCCGTCGACGGCCTGACGTGGGTGGGCGTCAGGTGGCGACGCGGATGCGTTCGAGCTTCTCGGGGTTCAGTAGCCAGAACAGCCGCGCAAGGCCGTCATGCGATGCGCACACAGTGAGCAGCGTGACCGGCTCGCCGGCGACCACGACAGCGATCGCCGGTTCGCCGTTGACGGTCAGCTCCTTCACGCTGGCACCTGCCCAGAACCAGCGGGAGAAGGCGGCGACGAACTTGACGACCCGGTCGCGCCCGATGACGGGGATGCGCGCGGCGTGGACCGCCTCGCCGCCGTCGGAGTAGCTAACGACGTCCGCGGCGAGGAGTCTCTCGAGGTCGCGTACATCGCCTGAGCGGGCGGCCTTGACGAACGCGCGCAACAACCTCCGGTGGTGGGGGACTGCGACGGTGCGGCGCCGACCCTGCGTGAGGTGCTCCTTCGCCCGGCTCACGAGTTTGCGGCACGCGATCTCGGTCGAGTCGAGAATCTGCGCGATGGTCGCGTAGTCGTATCCGAACGCTTCGCGAAGCACGTACGCTCCGCGCTCGGCGGGGCTCAGCGACTCCATGAGCACCATCAAGGCGAACGACAGTGACTCATTGTGCTCGGCCTCGAGCTCGGGGTTGGCATCGGTGTCGACCGGCTCTGGAAGCCAAGGGCCGACGTACGCTTCTCGACGGACGCGGGCCGAGCGGAGGACGTTGATCGCGGAACGTGTTGTGGTCGTGACGAGGAAAGCCTCCGGGTTCAGAACGCTCGATCTGTCGCAGCCCTGCCACTTCAACCAGACGTCTTGAACGACATCCTCCGCATCCGTCACCGTGCCGATCACCCGGTAGGCGATGCCGAAGAGACGCGGGCGAAGCGCCTGGAACTGCGCTGCCGCTTCGGCGAGATCCGTCCTGTCGAGGCTGAGGGTGACGGCTTTCGAGGAGCGTTCGCGCCGGAGCGTGAGGTTGTGGTCATGGGAACGCATAGGGGGACTCCCTCGTTGTCTGACCCGGCCACCCAACCATTTACCAAGATGTCTTGTCAATAGATATCGTGCATCTAGGACTCGCTGGAATGTGCTAGTTTGCGTGACATGGCAACCACACCGGACGAAGGCGTCGCGCTCCAGGACATGGTGTGCTGGAACGTCTATCAGGCGTCTCGGGCGGTTACCGCGGAGTACCGGCGCCTTCTGGAACCCCTCGATCTCTCCTACCCGCAGTACATCGCGCTGGCCTGCTTGTGGGAGTACGGCGACCACACTGTGGGGGAGTTGGCTGCACGGCTCAACGTCGACTACGGAACCATCACGCCCCTTATCAAGCGCATGGAGAAGCGTGGACTGCTCACGCGGACACGCAGTGCGAGCGATGAGCGCACCGTCATCGTGAGCCTCGCTCCCGCTGGCGACGAGCTGCGCCGGCATGCCCACGGGATCTACGCGAACATCCGCAAGGCGTTCGGACTCACGCCTGAGCGCTCGGTCGCTGCGTTGGACGTCCTGAGGGGGATCACGTCGTGGGAAGGCGACGGGCGCCAGTAGCGCCCTCGCAAGTCCGGTCTTGGGGGAGGCCGCTGAGTCGAACGCATGGCACCCAGGTCCCCCTTTCGCTTGTAGGGGACGCAGTCAACGAGGAGCCGTGGGCACTGTGAGTGAGCAACATCCGTCGCGGTTCGGGCGCGTCATGGGGGAAGAAGCGCTCGTCGACGGCCTCCTGCGCGCGCTGCGCAGTAGAGACCGCCGAGCACTCGCGCGAACCCTGCACCGGCGCGTGACGCTCGTCGGTGACACGGGCTCCGGCTCGGGTGTCTCCGCGCGCGGACGTCGCGCGACGGTCGCCGCGCTCTTCGCGCTCTGCGCTCCCGACGCTGCGGTCGAGCTCGCTCGCGTCAACGGTCATGCCGGATTGCTTCTCAGAAACCCGACCGGAGGTGTCGTCGGGGTGCTGGCAGTCGCAGTCCTTAGAGACCGCGTATCCGAAATCTGGGCGACCCTCGCGCCCGAGAAGCTCGAGACGTGGGGCAAGCGTCTCCCCACGTAGGTCACAGATCGACCGACCACGTGGTCCCTCTCTGTAGCGGCGCGCCCGGCGACCGCGAGCGAAAGGGATGTCATGAAGATCGTCGTCATCGGGGGGACCGGACTTATCGGGTCCAAGGTCGTCTCGCGGCTCGCCGCGGAGGGCCACGAAGCCGTCGCCGCGTCGCCCAACACGGGGGTGAACACCATCACAGGCGAGGGTCTGGCCGACGTCCTGGTCGGTGCCGATGTGGTCATCGACGTCTCGAACTCACCTTCGTTCGAAGAGTCCGCAGTCATGGACTTCTTCACAACGTCGACGCGGAACCTCCTCGCAGCGGCTCTTCAAGCGGACATCTCGCACTACGTCGCACTCTCCGTGGTGGGCACGCACCGCCTCGCCGAGAGTCC
>CALALQ010000162.1 GCA_937925595.1 uncultured Demequina sp.
TGCGCACGACCGCAGAGTCCGAGGTCGCGTCGCTGCGAGCCGACAGCGCGGAGGCAGCCGCGGCCGCCGAGGAGGAGATCGCGGAGATGCGCGCCTCCGCCGCCGCCCAGGTGGACCAGGAGCGTGCCGCACACGACGCCGCCCTCAAGCAGGAGCGACTTGCCCAGGAGAGCGCGCTCGCCAAGGCGAAGGCGGAGCACGAAGCCGCCATGGCGTCGGCCCGCGAGGCCCTCGAGGCGCAGCTCACGCGAGAGCGCGCCGAGCACGACGAGCTCATCAAGTCCCAGCGCGAGGCCGCCGCCGAGGCGCTCAAGCAGGCAAAGCGCGACGCCCAGGAGCTGCGCGCCGCCGTTGAGGCGGAGGTCGCGGAGCTGCGCGAGAGCGCGACCCGCGAGACCGCAGAGCTGCGCGCGAGCGCAGAGGCAGACACCTCCACGCTTCGCTCGGAGACCGAGGCGCTCGTCGCCGAGCTCAAGGCGAAGGCCACGCAGGAGCTCGACACCGCGACGTCGACCGCAGCGACACTGCGATCCGACGCAGAGTCCGAGGCGAACCGCGTCCTCGAGTCCGCTAAGGCCGAGGCGGAGGCTCACCTCAAGGAGATCCGCGAACTCGCCGCGAGCGAGAAGTCCGCTGCCGCTGCCGAGGCCGCAGCGGTGCGCGACGAGGCCCGCCGTGCGCGCGAAGACCTCCAGATGGAGATCGCCAAGAAGAGGGAGGACGCCGAGCGAGAGCTCAGCCGTCGCCACGAAGAGGTCAAGGCCGAGATGCAGGCGCTCGTGGCCGACGCGCAGGCCCGTGCCGAGGAGGCAGAGGAGCGCCTCGCCGCGACCCTCGAACGCGCCGAGGTGGTGCGCCGCGAGGCCGAGGTTCACTCCCAGACCCTGCTGTCAAACGCCCGCAACAACGCCGACGAGATCGTGTCCGAGGCTCGCGAGCACGCAGAGAACATCATCTCCGAGGCGGTCTCCGACGCCGAGCGCGAGCGCACCGCCGCCCAGCGCGAGGTTGAGGAGCTCAACCGCCAGCGCGAGGCGATCACGGGCTACCTCGACGACCTGCGCAACCTGCTCTCCAACGACCCCATCGGGAACCTCGCGGCGGCCTCGAAGCTCAAGGCGCCGGAAGCTCCCGCACCGGCTGACGGAGGCGAGCAGCCCGCGGAGCAGCAGTGACCGACGACAATCCGCACCTTCGCAAGGCGCAGGCCATGGCGAGGGCGCGGGCGGCGGAATCGCAGCAGGCGGCCGTGCTCGTCAAGAAGTTCGCCGAGGACGCCCTCGCCGCTGGCATCAAGCCCGAGCCGCTCACCGCGCGCGCGTACAACGGCTCCACTCGCTACCGCACTCAGGTGACGGGGTGGTACCTCAAGCGCGATCGGTCGATCGGCGTGGGAACGGATGGCATCTTCTACGTGCTGTCGACAGCCGGCGGCATCCGCGAGCGCTTCACGGGAGTGACGCTCCCCCCTGGCGAGCCGATGCTCGAGATCGGTCGCGGGGCCCGCGACGGGGAGTCCATGCCGCTTTCCGAGGCGCTCGCCAACCGCTTGGCCGCGGGCAACGACTGGCGTCCCGCTTAGGCGACCTCGAAGACGGGGCCCTTCGCTGCGTCGGCCTCAATGAGCCGCACCGTCTGGTGCTTACCAGGGATGACATCGCCCTTGCAGCGTGCCACGACGGCCGGGTCGGTGAGCTGGATGGTGCGGTCGTCGAGACCCACCGCTTCGAACTCCTCCCCAAGATGAGGGGCGAGCACCGCAGCCTCGATCGCGTCGATGCAGGCCCTGTCGACGGCCGACGCTCTGCGCACCCCAGCCGTCATGGCGTCACCGATGTGGGGCAGCGCGTCGAGCACCCACTGGGGCACGTCCCGCCCCGCGCTGTGGGCAAGACAGACCTCCGTCGCGTAGCGGTCGACGAGGCGGCGCAGCGGTGCGGTCACGTGAGCGTAGGGCGCCGCGAGCGCGCCGTGCGTGACGAGCTCGGGAACGGGAATCGTGGGGACGGCGAAGGCCTCCCACCGAGCGCCGCGGAACAGTCGCGTTGCCTGAGTGAGGAAGGCGGCGGCCTGCGGGCTCGAGACGTCGAGTGAGTCGAGCACGTCCGCGTACGATGCGGCCGCCGGCCAGTCGACGCCGAGCGCGAGCGCCTGGGTGCGCAGCCTGTCGAGCGACTCCTGCTCCGCAGGGGGCATGGTGCGCAGCACGCCGATCCCGGCCTCGAGCATCATGCGGGCGGCGGCCTCGCCGGCGAGCAGCGAGAACTGGGCGTTGTCATCTTCAACGCCCACGGCCGCACGGAACTCGAGGCCGAGCCCTCCGTTGGCGCCGACCACTTCTTGGCTCGGCTTGGGAAGCGTCACTCCCCCGCGCTCGCGCAGATGCGCGCGCCGCGTTGAGCCGAATCGTGCCATCGCTTCTACCAGCGGCTTCGCTTCGCGAGGCGGAGTGTGCTGCAGCTCGTCATAGGCGTACTGATGACGAGAGCGCACCCAAGCGCGCTCGACTGTGGCATGGCGGAGCTCTCCTCGCATGTCGACGGTGAGCGTCCACAGTGCGGCCTTGGTGCGCTGGCCAGGAAGCAGCGAGGCGAAGCCCTCCGAGAGTTCTTCCGGGTGCAGCCCGATGCGCTTGTCTGGGCAGTAGACAGTCTCCGCGCGAGTCCAGGCGTCACGGTCAATAGGCCCGCCCGGAGTGACATGGGCGGCCACGTCAGCGATCGCGTAGTAGACCACCCAGCCCCGTCCGGCGTCCTCGATCGCGAGGGCCTGGTCAAGGTCCTTGGAGCCTGCTGGGTCGATCGTGACGAGCTCGAGGTCGGTGCGGTCCACGCGATCACCGGGGACGTGCGGGAGTTCGTCCTCGATGGCGGCGGCCGCGAGCGCCTCGTCAATCGCCTCCGGCGGCCTGGTCTCGCTGATGTCGTTCTGTGCCCGGATGGCGTCGAATACCGGGGTCAGCCCGCCGAGGGGCGCGTGAGCGATGAGCCGAGTGACGGGCACCGCGAATCCTTAGAACAGCGGCGCGAGAGCTCGCGCCACGTCTGCGGGCGCCTCGACGGCCGCGAGGTGTCCCACGCCCTCGAGCACGACGGGCTCGACGCCAAGCGCCCGCGCCATCGCGAGCGCCTCCTCTTGGCGCACGATCGTGTCCTTGTCCCCCACGATCACCCCGGCGGGAGCATCGAGCCCACGCAGCACTTCGGTGCGATCGGGGCGCTCTGCCATCGCGAGCTGCCCCCACGCGATCCCCTCGCCGCTGTGCTTGGCGATGTTGTCCGCGACCCACGACACGAGCTCTTCCCGGCGATCCCCCTGGGTGCCGATCATGCCCTCTGCCGCACCGCGAGGGTCGGGGTGCTTGCCGGACTTAGCCACAGCGTCGGCCATGGCGAGGCGATTGGCGCGCGCCTCTGGGGTGTCCGCGGCCGCCTTGGTGCAGATCAAGCCCAGTCCTGCTACGGCAGTGGGCTCTCGCTCCGCGACCGCCATGGCGATGTACCCGCCCATCGAGCAGCCCACCCACACGGCGGACTCGTGACCGGTGGCCTCGCGCATGGCGAGCACCGCGGCGTCGGCGATGAGCTCGAGCGAGGGATCCTCGTCCGTCATGGGCATCTCGCCGATGCCAGGGATGTCGAAGGCGATGATGTCTCCCGTGGCGACATCTGCGAGCGCGGCGATGAGTCCCTCCCACTGGCTGCGATCCAGTGGGAACGCGTTGAGGAGGACGAGCGGCGGGCCGTCAGGAAGTCTGCTCACGTCTCTATTCGACCACGTCTGCTGGCACATGGTGCGGCAGCGGCGCGGCGGCGGGGTTCACCACCGCCACGATCTCGTCGAGCACCCTGCGCACATACGGCTCCCCCACCCACAGGTGCTTCGCACCCATGACCGGCACAAGCCGCGCCTGGGTGAGGGGCGTGAATGCCTCAGCCGCAGCGTCGGGCCGGAGGTAGTCATCGAATTCCGGGACCAGGACGGTGACGGGCTTTCCCGAGGCCGCCCAGCGCTCTAGGTCGCTGGGCTGGGCGCGGTGAAGCGGCGGCGAGAGCAGGATCGCGCCCTCGACATCGAGGTCGGCGCCGTGCATGAGCGCGAGTTCCGTGCCGAAGCTCCAGCCCACGAGCCAGCGGTTCGGCAGGCCGTGGGTGACCGCGAAGTCGACGGCGGCGCGAACGTCGGCTCCCTCGGGGCCGCCTTCGCTGAACGCTCCCTCGCTCGTGCCGCGCGGCGAGTGCGTGCCGCGAGTGTTGAAGCGCAGCACGGCGGTGTTCGCGAGGTACGGCAGCCGCCAGGCGGCCTTGCGAAACACGTGCGAGTCCATGAAGCCGCCATGGGTTGGCAGCGGGTGGAGGGTGATGAGGGTCGCCGCGATCTCTCCCCACGCTGGGGTCGCGAGCTCACCCACCAGCTTGAGGCCGTCTTCGGTCCTCAGTTCGATGTCCTCGCGGTGGGCGGGAAGGACGGTCATCGAGCGCAGCTCGACATCGTGTTCAGCCACGTGTTCTCCCAAAGGTGCGCCAACAGTTGGTGTGCCAGTGGCGTCGGGCCGCCTTAGCGTCGTCCTCGCCGAACATGGTCTCTACCGGCCACGCGACCAGGTGAGCCGTGTCGCCGGCGATCTCCTGCTGGCAGCCGGGGCAGATGTAGGTCTTGTCATTGGGGCGCGGGGTGACCACGTAATGCGGCTCTCCGCGGGGGCCGGTCTCGACGCGCGGGCCGCCGCCAAGGGCACGCTCGGGATCGAACTCCTCATGCGGCTTGCCGTACGGGCGCTTACTCGAGCGGCGACCTGAAGGCATGACCCCAAGTCTAAGTCGCGCCAACAGGAACGCTCCGCACGGACGGTGTGACTGAAGTGAACAGTGGGACTTGATCCGGGCAACTCCGGATCACTCAGTTCACTTGCGTCACACCGTCCGTGCGGAGCGTTCTGCCGGGCCGCCTCAGTGGACGGCCCGGTGGGTCAGTAGCTGCGCGGCGGGGTCTGCACCAAGGACTCGATGGCGTCGAGAGGCGTCACCTCGCGGTTGCGGATGGTCTCCGCGTACCAATACGCCGAGTCCTTCCACGTGCGCACCTGGGTGTCGTAGTCCACGCGGATCATGCCGAAGCGCTTGGAGTAGCCGTAACCCCACTCGAAGTTGTCCATGAGGCTCCACGCCATGTAGCCGCGGATGTCGGCGCCCTCCTCACGCGCACGCAGGAGCGCATTGAGGTGGTCGTGATAGTACGTGTAGCGGTCGATGTCACGGATGCGGCCGTCCTCGTCCACCTCATCGGGCCACGAGGCGCCGTTCTCGGTGACGATGAGCGGCACGTCGAACTCCGCGGCGATGCGCAGCAGGTGCGCGTGGAAGCCGGACGGGTCCACGTTCCAGCCCATCGTGGTGCGGCGGCCGACGAGAGGCATGAACTCGACGTCATCCGCGCCGGGCCAACAGCTGAATCGCGTGGCCTTGTGGCCGTCCTCGCCGGTGTCGATTCGCGGCCCCTCGCGGTGGCGCACCGAGTGGCTCGAGTAGTAGTTCACGCCGATGAGGTCGACGGTGCCCTTGATCGCGTCGAGGTCACCGGGCTGGACGAAGGACCAGTCGGTGATGTCCTTCGTCGAGTCGATCGTGATCTGCGGGTACTCGCCCTTGGTGAGCGGCTCGATGAACACGCGATTCGCGAGCGCGTCGATCTTCTGTGCCGCGTGGACGTCCGCAGAGTTCGCGATGTTCCACGCACGCGGAAGGTGAGAATTCAGCACGATGCTCACCACAGCGTCGGGCGCAACCTCCTTGATGGCGCGGTAGGCGAGGCCGTGCGCGAGGTTCAGGTGGTGCGTCGCGGCGAGCGAGTCGGCGTGGTTGGAGCGGCCGGGCGCGTGAGCGCCGGAGCCGTAGCCAAGGAAGGACGTGCACCACGGCTCGTTGAAGGTGGTCCAGTAGGTGATGCGGTCCTTGAACTCGTCGACGACGATGCGCGCGTAGTCGACGAATGCCTCCGCCGTCTCGCGGACCGGCCAGCCGCCCTTGTCCTCAAGCGCCTGCGGCAGATCCCAGTGGTACAGCGTGGCGATGGGCTCGATGCCGTGCTTCTCAAGCTCGTCGAGCAGGCGGTGGTAGAACGCGAAGCCCTCGGGGTTCACCTCACCGGTGCCGGTGGGAATGATGCGCGGCCACGCGAAGGAGAAGCGATAGGCGGTGAGGCCGAGCTCGGCCATCGCTGCGACGTCATCGACGTAGCGGTGGTAGTGATCGCAGGCGACGTCGCCGTTATCGTTGCTCCAGATCTTGCCTTCGGTGTGGGAGAAGGTGTCCCAGATGGATGGGCCGCGGCCGCCCTCATTGGCGGCGCCCTCGATCTGGTACGACGCCGTGGCGGCGCCGAAGAGGAAGTCTGCGGGGAACTGAGTCATGGCGACGATCCTACCGGGCGGTCGGAACGTTTCGCTCCCCCCCTACATGCGCTGGAACTCGTCCTTGTCGCGCTTGCCCTCAACGAACTCGAAAACGTCGGGAAGCGGCGGTCGCTCCAGCCAGCGATACCAGCGAATACCAGGGGCGAGAGTGCGTCGACCGATGACGGACGAGATCGCGCCAAGCAGCGGTGCGGCCCACAGGAAGCCGGTGAAAGCCTGCGCATTCCAGAAGTCCCACGCCCTGTCCTCGATGAGGCGCACCACGACGAGCGAGGCCATCGCCGTCACGAACAGCGCGACCGCGCCGGCGAGCGCGTAGGTGGCGTAGTGCACCCAGGTGCGGGTGTCGAAGCGAAGCACATGCAGAAGCCAGGTGCTGAGCAGCGCCCACGCCGTGGAGAAGAACGCGATGACCGCGGGACCGATGATGTAGCCGCCCATCGTGAGAGTGGTTGCGGCCTGGCCGAACGGCTGGGTCGTGAAGAACAGGATGCCGAATGGAATGAGGGTCGCGACACCCGCGCGCCACTGCACCACGAAGGGCGCGAAGAGGTGCGCGCCGTCTTCGTACTCAGCGAGCTGCTGACGGATCGGTTTGGGTGCCTTGGCCACGCGACTAGCGTACGCGTCCGGTGCCACCCTCCCCACCCCCTTCGGGTTTAGGCACGTCACTGGCACTCCGAACGGCGGAACCGCGTGGTTTGGGCACGTCACTGCTACTCCGCCGAGGCCGCGCCAAGCCCGGAGCCGCCCCGAGCTCCCGCGAGCAAGTGCCAGTGGGTTGCCTAAACCAAGGGGTTATCGGACCCCTAGTGCATGTGAGTTGCCTCAACCGCGGGGTTAGAAGAGACGCTTGTCCGCGTCGTCGTCACCCTTCATCGCCTCGTAGTCGAGCAGGACGCAGCGGATGCCGCGGTCCTCAGCCAAGACCCTGGCCTGGGGCTTGATCTCCTGGGCGGCGAACACGCCCTTCACGGGTGCGAGCAGCGGGTCGCGGTTGAGCAGCTCGAGGTAGCGCGTGAGCTGCTCGACTCCGTCGATCTCTCCCCTCCGCTTGATCTCCACGGCCACCGTGGCGCCCGACGAGTCCTTCGCGAGGATGTCGACGGGGCCGATCGCGGTGGGGTACTCGCGGCGCACCAGAGTGTGACCCTCCCCCAGCAGCGCAATCTGCTCGGCAAGGAGCACCTGCAGGTGCGCCTCGACGCCGTCCTTGATGAGACCGGGATCGATGCCGAGCTCGTGCTCGGTGTCGGAGAACACCTCGTACAGGTCGATCTCAAGCCGATCGTCGGTCTTGTCATGCTGAACCACCCACGTGGCGGTCACACCCAACTCGGCGGCCTCTGGAGCCGGCGCGGAGACGCGCAGGGTGCACGGAGGGCTCATCCAGTTGAGCGGCTTGTAGGAACCGCCGTCGGAATGCAGCAGCACGGAACCGTCCGCCTTGACCATGATCGCTCGCGTGGCAAGCGGAAGGTGGGCGCTGAGGCGACCCGTGTAGCGGGCGGCGCACTGCGCAATGACGACACGCATGCGATCAGCGCTCGCAGGTGTTAGCCCGCGACGTCCTCAACCACCTCGGCGACGATCGTGATTGAGTCGTGGTCGAACGAGATGAAGCCACCCTCGATGTCCACGGAGTGCTCGCCAGCGGCTCCGTGCACGCGAACGGTGCCCGGACGCAGCACCGAGAGCACCGGCTCGTGGCCCGCGAGCAGACCG
>CALALQ010000163.1 GCA_937925595.1 uncultured Demequina sp.
CGTTCGGTCGAGCCCGCGCTGAAGGCCCACCTCGACCGGATCAAGACGCTCATGGACGAGGGCAAGGAACGCCAGGCCGCAGACGCCTTCTTCGACTTCCGCGTCGCCGACCTCGCAATGGGCTCCGCGCACTTCCTCGTCGCCGCCGTGGACAAGATCGAGCGCGGCATGCGCGACTTCCTCACCGCCACCGAGGTGCCGGGCGTGCGCGCCGAACTCGCGCGCCTCGCGGAGAAGGCACGCGAGGCACTCGGGCAGGACACCGACGGCGCGAAGGCGATCACCGACGGCCAGCTCCTTCGCCGCCAGGTCGCTCGCCGCTGCATCTACGGTCTCGACATCAACCCGCTCGCCGTCGAGCTGTCGCAGCTCGCACTCTGGATTCACACCTTCGTGCCCGGCCTGCCGATGTCGAGCCTCGACCACGGCCTCGTCCTCGCCAACTCCCTCACCGGCATCGGCACCATCGACGAGGCGATGGAGGCGTTGAAGGCCGACGGCCTGTTCGAGCAGATCATCCGCGAGCCGCTGACGGCCGCACGAGACCTCCTCATCGACTACGCGAACGCCTCCGAGGCCGACAAGTCGGAGGTCGCCGCCGGTGCCGAGATGCTGGCGAAGGCACGCGACGCAGCGGCCCCGGCGAAGGCGATCTTCGACGTGGCTGTCGCCAAGCGTCTTGGTGTGACGATCGACGAGGCGTGGGACGCCGAGCAGTTTGCCGCACTCGCAGCGAAGCGGGAAGTGCGCGAGGCCGTCGATCCGCTCCAGCCAGCGCACATGCCGTATCTGTTCCCCGAGGTCTTCCTCCGAGAGCGGCCCGGCTTCGATGCGTTGGTGGGGAACCCGCCGTGGGAGGCGCCATATCTCAAGGAGGACCGCTGGTGGAACCTTAGATTCCCCGGCGTGATCCTGCTCGACGATGACGCTAAAGAGCAACGAATCAGTGCCCTCCGCTCTGAACGCCCGGATCTTGCGGCGGCATTCGTAGCCGAGACTGAAGCTCAAGATCGGACGCGAGCCGCGCTTCTCAAGCGCCGATGGCCAGGGCTTGGATCGGGGCATGTAGATCTGTACCAGGCTTTCGCTTGGAGGAACTGGGACGTGGTTCGTGAACGTGGACGCATTGGGCTCGTGCTCCCGCGCGGTGCACAATCGGGTTCTGGCCTTGAGCGATGGCGGCGTCGCATTGCCGGAGAAGGTACTTTCGCCTCCGTATGTCTCATCGAAAATGCTGGGCGATGGGCGTTCGACATGGAACCTCGCTACACAATCGGGCTTACCGTCATTGAGCGGTCTCCAGGAACCGAAGTGAGTTTCGGAGGGCCGTTCACATCGGAGGCATCTTTCCGCAGCGGTGTGTCTGCACTCGCGTCCGTTCCCGTTGCTGAGTTCCTCACGTGGACCGATACCGCAGCGTTCTTGGCCATCCCGGACGCGAAGTCGGTCGACGTGTTCCGGGCGATGAAGCGACACCGCCCGTTCGGGGAAGGAGGCGATGGATGGAGGCTCCGCCCGACCCGTGGTGACTTGCTGGCGTGGAAGACGATTGCCCGCAGTACCGAGAGCCCTGTCCTTCTCCGAAGCGGCCGCTCCTTCAACATCTGGGATGTTGACGCGGGCGTGCCTCGGGCAGGGTTGGAGTCGCGCGAGTTTCGGCGTGCTTACCTTGCCTATCTCTCGTCTGCGGGGCGTAATCGACGATCGGCTCATTTCGGGCGCACCTATGAGCTTGACGATCTACCGATTGATCGTCCAAGGATCGCTACGCGGTGGATCAGCCGGGCAACCGACAGTCGTACTTGCATCGTCGCACTGCTTCCTCCGGGGTGTGCTACGGACGATTCGGCTTCTGTCATGCACCTCCTTGAAGGAGGGCCGCGAGATGAAGCGTTCGTTCTCGGAGTGCTCGCGTCAATTCCGTTCGACTGGCAGGTTCGGCTTCTCACTGAGATGAACTTCACGTTTGAGGTACTCAACTCGATTGGCGTCCCCGCCAGGGATGAATCCGGCGTACTTACTGGCCGGATCATCGAGATTTCCGGTCGTCTTGCCGCGGTCGATGGTAGGTATGAGACCTGGGCCGCGGAGGTCGGCGTCGACGTCGGCACCGCCAACGACGAACCGACGAAGTCGGAGCTGATCGCGGAGCTCGATGCACTCGTGTCGCTCCTCTACGGGCTCACGGAAGAGCAGGTCGAGCACGTCTTTGCGACGTTCCATCGCGGCTGGAATTACGCCGCCCGGCTTGAGCGTGTCCTCGCGTACTACGAGCAGTGGAAGGACGCGGCATGACCGAGCAGCTTCCGGTCTTTGCGACGAACCGGATCGCGCCGCCGATGACGGTGCGCGAGGAGGTGCGTCGGCTGTTCCGGGTCAACCGGGAGGCGCTTGCGGTGCCGCCGAGCGCCGCGATTGCGACGGCCTACATCAACCCGGCAGGGTTCTTGCTGCTCGCTGATGAGTTGGAGAAGCTGCCGCGCATCCGCATTCTGCTCGGGGCCGACCCGGTGCCCGATCCGCTGCTGCCGGTGGATGCCGACGCGACGCTCCAGAAGCGACTCGATGCGGCACTGACCGACCATGTGCGCTGGCTGAAGGCGGAGCGCGACGCGCTCGGGTTCGAGCTTAGGGCTACCCAGTCGGCGCAGCGGCTCGTGGCGTGGCTGCGTGCCGCCGACGAGCGCGGTGAGCCGATTGTGGAGATCCGCCGATACACGGGCGGGTTCCTGCACGGCAAAGCGTTCATCAGCCACCACCCGACGCATCCTGCCTATCTCGCGGGGTCGTCGAACCTGACCTACGCCGGGCTGACCCGCAACGCCGAGTTGAACGTGGGCGCGTCTGGGCAGCATGGGTCGACGCCGCAGGTGATCGACTGGTTTGAGGAGTGCTGGGCTGACTCCGAAGCCTTCGATCTGGCGGGTCTGTACGAGCCGCTGTGGGCCGAGCACAC
>CALALQ010000164.1 GCA_937925595.1 uncultured Demequina sp.
CCGACTCCTCGAAACCAACCCCGCGCCCGCTTGACACCGATAGGAGCATCTCCATCGCCGCGTTATCTCCCGCCGCGCCGACTCGGCCCATCGATCCGACCATCCCGTGATGGTGAAGGGCGCGGACCATCTTCCTCGCGCGAAACTGCGATCCCCTGTCGGTGTGGACCACGCAACCGGCGACGTTCCCGCGCCTGGCGACGGCGCTGTTCACGGCATCGACGGCGAGACGCGCTTTCATTCGGTCGCTGATCGAGTACCCGACGATCCGGTTGCTGAAGACGTCCGTGATTGCGCAGAGGTAGAGCTTGCCTTCACCGGTTTTGTGCTCCGTATGCCGCTGAGCCAGAGCCGGTTCGGTGCGTCGGCGGTGAACTCCCGGCGCACAAGATCGTCGTGCACCGGCGGGCCGGGGCGTCGTCCTTTCCCGCGGCGGCGTTTGCCGAACGCGGACCACCAGCCGTTGTCACGGCAGATCCGCCATGCCGTCCGCTCCGCCATGACCTCGCCCGCGTCGCGGGCTTCGTCGAGGAGGAACCGATAGCCGAACTCCGGGTCGTCGTGGTGCGCGTCGAACAACGCGTTCGCACGATACGCCGCGATGAGTTCCGCATCGGTGATGGGGTTTGCCGGCCACCGGTAGCAGGGCTGGCGGGAGAGCTTGAGCGCCCGGCACGTCACCGCGACGGGAACACCGTCAGCGGCGAGCTCGGTCACGAGCGGATAGAGCCGCTGGTGGAGCGGGCGAAGGCGCTCGAGTATGTGAGCCGCAGCGGTGGGGCGCACGCCCGGCGCCGTCGTCGTCGACATGGAGTGGCCGTGGTGGAAGCGCGCGGGGTGTAAGGGCAGTTGTGCAGCCGGTCACGGTCCGCTCCATCGGGAGGGCCAACAATCGCTGATAAGTGACTATTGCTGCGTCAGACCGAGTCGGGGATATTGAGGATGTGGATCCAGATACTCGGAAGCTTGTCCCGTTGGTTCCGACTGTTGGCATTGACCAGGTATTCAAATCGGAGGCGCCACGTTCCGCACATCGGGCTGTCGTGTTCTTGCACGGCTTCGGCGGGAGCCCGGTAAGCACCTGGAACGACTTCATGGGCGAGTCTCGAGAAGCAAGCTGGTGGGCGGACGCAGACATGTACTTCGTCGGCTATCACTCGCTTCGCCGCGAGGTGGCGGCCATGGCTAGTTATCTGCGCACGTGGTTGGCTTCTCTCCCGGGGCTCCCGGGAGCAGAGGGGTGGGAGCCTGGCAACTATGACGAGTTGGTGCTGGTCGGACACTCGTTAGGTGGTGTGATTGTACGCACGATGCTGCTTGACGAGTACCGTGCTGGACCAGGGCGAGCGGGCTCATTGCTGTTCACGAGCGGTCTGGCTACACGTGCAAGGCTGTTCTCACCGGCCACGGGAGGATTTGAGCCCACGGGTCCGCTGGGAGTGATTCAAGCGACCGGAGTTTGGAATACAGTCCAGGCGATCCTTTGTGGCTCTCCTGAATCGGCCTGACTTTCGTTCCGTTCTTCAAGCAAGGATGGAACTCGATGAA
>CALALQ010000165.1 GCA_937925595.1 uncultured Demequina sp.
CACGTGGATCGAGTACAAGCGCGAGAAGGAGCTCCTCCCCTTCGCGCAGCGTCCGCACCCGTTCGAGTACGAGCTGTACTTCGGGGTCTGATTCCGGGAGGCCCTCAGGGCCACACTTCCGGTCTCTGAGCCCAGTAATTTACTGAGCCCCAGGCGGCAGATGCCGTCTGGGGCTCAGTCTATCTCTGGACGTTTGCGGACGGCTACGGGGAGTAAACGGACAGGTTTTCGGACAGCGGCGCACGAGCTACTTCAGCCAGACCCTTCAACCCTTCGAAGACCCAGGTGGTCAAAGGTCGGGTGGCGCGCACAAGTGCCTCCCCTCTCGTCGGCGAGCTGGGCGACGGAGCGTCAGGGGGCTCCACTAGCGTGGACAAGTGGATGCGATTCTTGAACCGCGAGCAGTCGGTGACGTCACCGGAGCCTTCTTCGTTCCCGGTTACCAGCGGGGTTACCGCTGGGGTCCTGACGAGGTCGACCGTCTCCTCGCAGACATCTGGGAGAGCAACGGCGAGCCGTACTACCTCCAGCCCGTGGTCGTAAAACAGATGGCCGACGGTCGGTGGGAACTCATCGACGGCCAGCAGCGGTTCACCACTCTGTACCTGATCTTCCAGTACATGCGGGATCAGGGGCTGCAGAGCGCCGGCGCTGGCTACTCGATCGAGTACGAGACACGCCCCGGCAGCCAAGAGTTCCTACGGTCACCGATGGCCGACCACAAGGACGAGAACATCGACTTCCACCACATCTTCGGAGCGTACGAACGAATCCGCACATGGTTCGAGGCGTGGGAGCATCGCACTCAGCACGTCGCCAACAAGTTCTACGGCTACCTCTTCGACTCGGTCAAAGTGATCTGGTATGAGGCATCGCAAGATCTCGATTCCATCACCCTGTTCACCCGACTGAACGTCGGGCGGATCCCGTTGACTGACGCCGAACTCGTCAAGGCGCTCGTGTTGGCAAACAGCCGTGCGCGTCCTGGATACTCAGACAAGAGCGAGCAGATCGCCGCGCAGTGGGACCAGTTCGAGCGGGAACTTCGCGCGCCGGAGGTGTGGTCGTTCATCACAGGCCGACACGAGCACGAGGCAACCCACATCGGGCTCGTCCTCGACACTCTCGCCGATCAGATCGGCGGGAGGCCTTCCGGTCGGCACCGCCCTCGCTACTACACGTTCGAAACGCTGAGGAACGAAATCACCGCAGATGCGCAGGCATTCTGGGACCGAGTCGTCAGGCTCCATTCACTGATCCTCGGCTGGCACGACGACCGCCAAGTCTTCCACAAGGTCGGATTCCTGATCCAGGTCGGAAGCGACACCTTCGGCCAGCTCGTGAATATGGCCGACGGCCTCACCAAACCGCAGTTGCATGAGGCCCTCGACGGCCGAATCCGTGATGTGCTCGACCTGACGGAGGAGGACCTCGGCGCACTGGATTACGACACTAGGAGCGCGAAATGTAACGAGGTCTTGCTGCTGATGAACGTGGAGACAGTTCGCGCCCGCAAGGACGACACTGCCCGGTATTCGTTCAACGCCCACTCACGCGGCTCCTGGTCGCTGGAGCACATCCACGCCCAGAACGCCAAGGAACTCCGGCGCGACGAGAAGATCTGGCGCGAGTGGCTCCTGCTACAGCGCGATGTCGTGGAGGACCTGCCGACGCTCGAGAGCGCGGTCCGCGCCGAACTCCTCTCCGAGATCGACGACGTGCTCGGGATGATCGCGGAGCAGCAGGTTCATGGAGTCGGCGTCCGCTTCGACGCGGTGAAGGCCGCCGTCGAGGATGCCCTCACGGACGAATCGACTCGCCGGGGAGAAAACGTGCACTCGCTGGCGAACCTGGCCTTGCTGGCAAGTGGCGACAACAGCGCCCTCAGCAACTCGACGTTCGAGGTCAAGCGTCGGGAGATTCTCGCCCGGGACAAAGCCGGCTCATACATTCCGCCGTGCACCCGCAACGTGTTCCTCAAGTACTACACCGATGCCGACGACCAGCAGATTCACTTCTGGGGAGCCGCCGACCGCGAGAGCTATCTGAAGGCGATCCTCGAAGCCGTCGCCCCGTACCTGCAGACGTCGGAGGTCGCAGCGTGACCGAGATGCGCGGCACCAAGACCTCATTCGCCCGCATGTTCCAGCCCGGTGAGACCGGCGCGGACACCATCAAGCGTGTCGAGATCCCGCTCATCCAGCGCGACTACGCGCAGGGCCGAGACGAACGCGGTGTCAACAGCATCCGCGCAGACTTCCTCGGCGTCCTCATTGAAGCGCTCGTAGGCGACGAGACTGTCGATCTCGACTTCGTGTACGGGGAGATTGGCGACGGAACGCTGCGACCCCTCGACGGACAGCAACGCCTCACAACCCTGTTCCTCATTCACTGGTACATCGCTGCGCGAACTGATCGACTCCACGAGGCCGCGGCGGTCCTCCGGTTCGAGTACGCGACTCGTGCAAGCGCCGAACTCTTCTGCCGCGAGCTCGTCAAGCCCGAGCACTCCCCCGGCGATGACTTCTCCACGCCAAAGACGTGGATCACGGATCAAGCGTGGTATCTCCATGCCTGGCGGCACGACCCGACAATCCAATCGATGTTGAACATGCTCGACGCGGTCCACGAGCGAATCATCGCGGAGAACATCGATCTCGATTCCGCATGGGAGCGACTCATGGACGAGTCGGCACCAGCGGTGTCCTTCTACCTTCTTCCCATCGACGACATGCCTTCCGGCGAAGAGCTGTACATCAAGATGAACTCGCGGGGAAAGCCCCTCACGGACTTCGAGAACTTCAAGGCGAGACTGGAGAAGCTCTTTCACGAGACTCTGCCCAAGGACGACTTCGACGCGATCATCCACAAACTCGACGGTGTGTGGAGCGACGTGCTCTGGAGCTTCCACGGCGGAGACCACCTCATCGACGACGAGTTCCTCCGGTACCTCGAGTTCATCATCGAGATCAGCGAGTGGCGCGACAACGTAGTCCCTGAGGGCACCCTGCTGGAGCGGGCGGAACGCGCCTTCGACGTCGGCAACCCGAACGCAGCGAGTCACATCGCCTTCTTGACTCATGCCTTCGACACCTGGGTAGGCGTCGACGATGTGCGCGCAGCATTTGAGGAGCACTTCGTCGACCTCGCCCGCAGCAGCGCCGCATCACAGACCGGGCGTGTGCCGCTCGACACCACGAATCTCAACCTGTTCGAAGGCTGTCTCGAGCTGTACGGAAAGCGAACTGGAAACCGGCGGCTCTTCTCGCTGGCGGAGACGCTCATGCTCTTCGCCGTGCTCATCCATCGGCAGTATGCGACCGAGGAAATCGCGGCTCGACTCCGAATCCTTCGCAATCTCGTCGATGGCGCCGACGACGAAGTGCGCCTCGAACGGATGGGTGACCTCATCCCGAGCGTCGAGCAACTCATTCGCGACGGCGACCTCGCAACGACCCGCGGCTTCAACCCCGACCGCGTGCAAGACGAACTCGACAAGATCGCGCTGATCGAAACCCACCCAGAGCTCGAACACTCAGTGCATTCCCTCGAAGACCATCCACTTCTTCGCGGCAGGATCTTCGCGTTCGACCTCGACCCAGAGTCGCTCCAGCGCCACGCGACTGTGTTTCCCGATGTCGTCGCGCCGCAGCACTGGCCGATCTTGACCGGCGCGCTCTTGGCGAAGGGCGACTACGGATATCCCCGCACGGCGGGAAGAGCCGTTCAGCTGGGAACCGGAGACCCGAAGCAGAGCGCGCGGTGGCGTGGCG
>CALALQ010000166.1 GCA_937925595.1 uncultured Demequina sp.
ACAGCTGGTCGTCGATGAGAAGCAGGGAGCGTGCACGGCGCTGCACTTCGGCGCGGGCGGTAGCGATCGCGTCTTCTTTGTCGAGGGTCGGGTCGAGGGTGCCGTCGGGGATGAGGGCGCTGATGATGGTGTCGTCGTCGGGGGTATTCGCGTGTCTGGTGAACCGGTACGCGAATCCGGCGAAGTACCTCTCCCCCTCACCTGTGAAGGGCGCGTCGGCTTCGCTGACCCAGACGATGCTGGTGACGACCGGCAGCGTCTCCGTGCGCTGTTCGGTGCGGAACAGGAGCCGTTCGGTGTACGGGACGTCGATGGTCCCGGATACGCCCCGGTAGGAGGGTCGGGCAGGGTCGAGCTGCACTTCGGGGGTGCTCCGGTCGTGGGTGCCGAAACGGCCGTCGTCCTGCCGGTCTTCCTCGATCTGTGCGAGCGTCTCAGGTGTGTGCATAACAGTCATGTGCGCGGCCCGGGGGTGTTCCGGGCCGCGCACCCGGGGTCAGCCGAGGGTGTCGAACTCGATGTCCCACATGGCTGGGTGGATCAGCGGCGGCGGTACCGGCGCTTGGGTGCGGTGCGGATGGTGGCGCCTTCGGGTAGGCGGGTCGTGTCGGCGGCAGGGTCGCCGTAGCTGGTGCCGCGCACCTCTTCCACACCGGCAGCGCCGAGCTCTGATGCCTGGACGGCTTTGATGTCGGCCCAGGCGTTGAGGACGTTGCCGGAGTGGCCTTTGACTTTCACGAGCACCGCGTCGGGTAGTCCGTTCGCACGGCGCTCGTCGCGGACCTCGGTCAGCTGCTTCATGATGTCGACGTTCGCGACGGGCGCGCCCGCGGCAGTCGTCCAGCTGCGGCGAGCCCAGCCGTCCATCCACTTCACGTACGAGTCGATGACGTACTGCGAGTCGATGAGCAGCGTCAGGTCCGCGACGTACTTGTGCGCGTCGAGGGCGTTCAGCAGGGCCAGCAGCTCTCCGACGTTGTTCGTGCCGGCGCGCAACGACCCGGATTCCCAGGTGCCGTCTTCGGCGACCCACGCCCAGCCGGTGGGTCCGGGATTGCGCTTACAGGCGCCGTCGGTGGCGACGGTGATGGTGTCCAAGGGAGGGCCTTTCGGTCGGTCCGCTCCCCTATGCGTCGGGCACGAAGAAGCCCCGGCCCGAAGACCGGGGCTTCTCGTCAGGGCGACGCAGGTAACTCTCCCCGCAACTTCCTCAGCGGTTCATGGAGCCCTTCGCCAGGAGACGCGTTGACGCCGCCCTGCTTGTCCAATGGAGGACACAATGAAACGACAGGTCCCCATCCACGGGGCCCGACACGGGCTCTATGCGCGAGGGTTACGGCAGCGCCGGGGTGAAAGACAGCTCGTTGTAGTACGGGGACCCAGTGGAACCGGTGGCGGTGTGGGCGACGCCGTCGAGGACGAGCTCGACGGTGAACGTGTGGTCTTCGCCTTCGAGGATCTTCGCTTCGTCGTCGGTGAGGACAGCGTCGAGGGTCAGGTCGCCGACACGGTCGCACGCCCAGTCCGGTGGCATCAGGTCCACCTTCACGGTCTTCCCGCCGCTTGTGAGCGTCGCGGATGCGGTCATCGTCTCCGGGTGCTCAGGCAGGTCTGCGACGCCGACACGGACATAGCCTTCCTCGTCCGGGAACGCGGCCACGTCGATCCACGCGCTCGCCTCGACGTCGGTGGACTTCGTCGTCTGCCACTTGGCCACAGCACGAGCAGCGCCGACCGTGCCGCCGAGCGGGAGGCCGGGACCGCTGCCGGCGGTCAGGTACAGGTCGTACTCGGCGGCCTCGCCGACAGGGGTGACCTTGTACCAGCCGTCGCCGAGCTCGGTGGTCTCCGGCTCGTAAGTGAGCGCACCGCACCCGTTGTCGACGCCGCGCTGCTCCGCGAAGAACGTCCATCCGGCCGGACGGACGAACACGTACACGTCGTCGGAGTCGATGACAGGAGCGCCTACGGGCGCCGGGTCGTAGTAGGCCGCCTCCCCCAGGTCCTCCACCCGCAGTTCGGTGTCGCCGTAGCGGACGATGAGGTCGTCTTCTCCTGGCGTCCCGATCGCCTGCGTCGCGGCCGGCTTCGGGACGGCGTCGGGTGCGCGGTCGATGGAGGCGGGGATGGCGCACCCTGCGAGGGTGAGGCCGGTGAAGGCGAGGAGCGCCCCTGCGGCGGTCAGTCGTCGGTGGCTGTGCATGGTGGCTCCTTGGGTTGGGTTCTGAGGCTACGGTGTCGCGTCGAGGAAGTCGGGATTGACGGTGTTGCCGAGGATCCCTCCGGTGGCGATATACGCCTGGCCGCCCGCGGTCAGGTCGATGCGGAACATGCCGTCGTCTACCCTGCGGTCGCCGTCACGGTCGAGTGCTCGGACGTCGTCGGCGGTGAGGGTGCCGGTGAGCGCACCCTCGTTTCGGGTCACGCTGACGGCGATGCGTCCCGTGTCGGAGATGTGCGTAGCGATGACCTGGTCCGGCGCGAGCGCGGCGACGTTACCGCCAAGTTCGAGGGTGACCGTCCCAGCGTCGAGGTCGAAGTCAAGGATCGACTGGTAACGGTCCGCGTACTCTCCCGCGGCCGCCTCGATGATGCGGAGGCCGGAGCCGTCGGTGGCGATGTCCTCGAGCGTGTCGCCGGGGGCGTCCGAGGTGACATCAGCTGCAGTAGGAGCTGCCGGCTCCGAGTCCCCGGTCTGGGAGAACGTCACCGCGAACGCAACAGCGCCGGCGGCGATGATGGCGGCGGGGACGAGGTAGCGGGCGCGGACGGACATGCGGTCTCCAAACGTGAAGGGGTCTGACTGCTACATGCGCAGTCAGAGTCGGTCGCTTGGGTCAGCGGGTGGCATACCAGACGCGGTTGCCGACGATGAGGAGGCGTCCGAGCCCCTTGTCGAGGGCACGGCGGGACAGGGCGATGGCATCGTGGGGGCGGAGCCCTGCGGTCAGTTCGTGAAGCCGGGTTGAGCCGGCCAGCGGGAGGAAGTGTTCGGTCTCGTGGCTGGCGATGCCGGTGTGGGTGTACTCGCGGCCTGACCAGATGCGAACGTCGCCTTCGAAGGGGGCGTCGGCGGTGCTGACGATGGGAACGTCGAACGTGATGTGGAAGCGGGCTTCGTCGGCACCGGTGACGGGCACGGTCACCCATTCGCTGATGCGGTGTTGGCGGGCTGCTGCGTGTGCGGTCATCGGGTGCCTTCCGGGCCTGGGGACGTGTTCTCCCCTATGCGTCAGGCGCGCGGTTCGCCCTGGAATCGCCGCCAGTTCTCCCGGCCCACGAGCATGGTGATTTCATCCAGCGCAGCCAGCGCGCGGTCGTACGCCGCGGCCTCTTCGGGGCGCGAGCGGAACACGCCGCGGTTGATGGAGCGGAGGAGCCCGAGGGAGTCGAACAGGGCGGCTTCGGCGGTCAGTCGAGGTTTGCCGACTCGTCTCACCCATCGGCGGCCGTGCTGCTGCCACCATGAGGCGAGATGCTTGTCGGGCTGGTCGGGGCTGAACTGCCGGTCCACTTCGGCGGCAAGTTCGGTGTACCGGGCAGACCGGTGGCTCATGGCGGGCTCCTGAGAGGGTTCAGTCGAGGTCGGCGTCGTCGACCGCCCAGGTGCGGACGACTCCGGTCGCCGGGTCGGTGGCGATGATGATGCCGTTGCTGCCACCGCAGCACCCGTTTCCGCAGCAGTTCTCGTTCGTGCTCATCGTGTTCCTTCTGGTGGGTACGACGACGCCGCCGGCGGACACGGGCAGATCCGCCGGCGGCGTCATGAGTCCTATGCGCGACCCCAGTCGATGCTGCCTTCGGAGTCGTGAGCTGTTGGCTCTCTAGCCCGGTTGGGTCGGTTCTGGCCTGGTCTGGTTGCCGCAGGGTAGTT
>CALALQ010000167.1 GCA_937925595.1 uncultured Demequina sp.
GCCCTCCCAACGCCTTGCCGAACGGATCAACCCGGCTGCCGCCAACACCTAGGGGGTCACGTCCTGCAGGACGCCGAACGGGTAACGCGTGCCCGCCGTCGCGTTGCTGCGCGGGATGGGGTTGCCGACCGCGAACCCCGGCCCGGAACACGACCCGCAGCGCCGACATGTCCTGCGGCGGCAGGGTGTAGATGATCGCTCCCGTCGTCGGTGGATGACGCCCTGGTCGATCAACCTGAAGGTCATGTCCTGACGGATGCCGATCACAGCGAGACTGAAGTCGCCCGCGACCGCCAGAGTCTCGGCGTCGGAAACACCGTCACTGACGAACGCCACCGGCAGACCCTCGACCGTTCCCCACTCAGGTCCGCGAGCCGCTGACCACCCGCGTCCCGCGCGCGACGCAGCCGGCCGCGCAAGGGCACGCTTGGCCGCGATAGCGGTCGCGTCGAAGCCGTCGCCTCGATCGCGTCCAGCACGGTGTCGATGTCACCGACGATCCCGTCTTCCTCGACCGTCGCCGTCCCAGCTTCAGCGACGTTGCCGGCCGTGATGGCAGCGGGACGATGGCCTGCGGACACGACGCCGGCTGGTTCGTGCCGGAGAACACCGCTGTGTCGAGCGCGTGGCCGACCGCCTCGGCCAGCCCCTCACGTACCTAGCCGCACAGATCGGACTCCGTGTTGGCCACGACGGCGTCGGGTATGGGTACGAACGCCGCGATCTCTTCGGAGACCAACTGGACCCCATTCCAGGCCATCTCGGTCGTGTGCTCGAGCCCGGTGTCGCTGTTGACGAAATACGCCTGAGCCAGTGCACTCATCACCGGCAGCGACGAGTACTTCGGGCCCATTCCACGGTTCTGAACATCGCCAGCGCCGCGCCCTGCTGGGCGGCGGTCTTTAGGACGTCCTGCACGATCTCGTCAGGAACCAACGCCTACGCGTCGGCCCGCGAGATGAGATTGTCGAAGGGCATCGGCCCTCCTCTGAGTTCGAAGCATGCCCCCGGTAGGCGATTCCGGGAAAACTTGTACCCCGTGGGTACCTCGCAGCCAATTTCGGCACCTGCCCCGGAACGGCGAAAGGCCCGCGTTTGCGGGCCCTTCTCTTAGTCGGGGGAGACAGTGCACGGATGACCGTTCACCGCGGTTGCGACCGGGTCGTGTCCAGCGACATGTGTGCCGTCGCGCCACAGACGCCGCCGTTGATAGCACCGTACAAGTACCGTACACTGGTTGCGTGGCCACCCGAACCAAGCGCATCGAGATGCGTGCTGATCCCGATAGTGAGGCGCTTATCACCGCCGCCGCCGCCGCTTGCCACCTGTCGGTCTCGGCGTTCGTGCTCGAAGCGGCCACAGACCAAGCCGGACGGGTGCTCGGCCGCGCCGATCTCACGCTGATGCCGGCCGACCAGTTCGACGCTCTCATCGCCGCGCTCGACACACCCGACGAAGCACCCCGACTCACCGAAGCCGCCCGAGCCCCGCGCCGGTACAACCGCCAGTGAGCGACTGGATCTCGCGGGCGCTCACCGACGACCACGACCTCTCGCATTTCGACTCCGGCAACGAGTCGCTCGATCAGTGGCTCCAGCGGGATGCGCGTCGCGCTCACCGCGCGGGCATTTCGCGAACGACCGTCTGGACGGCCACCAACGATCGCGCCGTGGTCGCCTACCACGCAATCGCACCCACACAGGTCGCACGGGTCGACCTCCCCAGCCGATCGCTCAGCGGTGGCTACAGCCACATCCCGGGATACCTCATCGGTCGGCTTGCACTCGATAAGAGCCTCCACGGCCAACGACTCGGCACCCAACTGCTCCTCGACGCGCTCGAACGGATCGTCGAAGCCGCGGAACGCGCAGGCGGCCGGGTCATCGTCGTCGACGCCATCGATGACGCCGCACACCGCTTCTACCGTCACCACGACTTCCAGGCCGTCGAGAACTCCAACCGGCTTGTGATGAAGCTTGCGACCGCCGCGGCGATCCTCGGCTGACCCGGCGGGTCACGTGCCTTTCCAGAGCCGCAAGACCCGCGGCTGGCTCGATCGCCAGCCGCGGGATTGAATCTGCGATTCCGAGTCGGGGAGACAGGATTTGAACCTGCGACCGCCCGGCCCCCAGCCGGGTGCGCTACCAGACTGCGCCACTCCCCGATGTCTCGTCGACCCTAGCGAAGCGGGCGACGGGAATCGAACCCGCCCTAAGAGCTTGGAAGGCTCCTGTGCAACCACAACACTTCGCCCGCGGGCCGACTCGGCGGCCATGATATCGCCGTCGCGTGTGAGGAGAGGGGCGTTTCGGGGAATCACCTTGTCATGCAGATCCCTGGCGTCCACATCGAGACCCTGCATAACCCGGTTCGGTACACGTACGCGCAGATCGAGAAGGCCTGTGCGATCGCGCAGATGCTGAACCGGGGGAAGCTGGTACTCGTCGAGCCGCCGCAGCGCTGAGCGGACGCCGTCGTCGCCCTCCCGGTGGAGGAGGGGGACGACGACCGGTACGTCCGGGAAGGGTTACGGAAGGCGTCGAGCCATCAACCGATTCGCGGGTCGGGTCAGCCCAGCCGCGCCGCCGTGACGGCCGCTTCGGCCTCGTCCTGGACGGGGGCGATGCGGACGGTCAGGGTGGCGCGGCTGAAGCGCTCCGCACGCGCGATCTGGATCGCCGCGGTCGGGCCGGGACGAGGCGCCGAGCTCTGCTGGCGCACCTTCAACGCGTGGACGCTCGCGCCGCTCGGGCGGGAGGCCGGGACGACGACGTAGCCCGACCGCTCGCTCTGCACCCACAGGTACGCCACCGACGAGAGCGGGATCCGGCGCGCGCCGACCCGCACCGACGACCCGTCCCGCAGCACGGCAACCGCGCGCGCGGACGGGCCCCAGGACGGGAACAGCACGTCGGCGGACAGGCGCGCCGAACCGCTGCGGCGGGTCGCGGTCCACTTGGTCTGGATCGAATCCTCGGTGAACCGGTGCGTGACGCGCATGAGCACTCCGCGCGTGGAGACCGCGCCCGTCACGCGCAGGTCGCGGAACGCGCCGGCGTAGGCGCGACCCACCGCGGCGGAGGAGACGGCCCCGGCGCCGGACGGCGCCTTCAGCAGTGTCAGCGGCCTCCTCCCCCGCTCCACCCGCGCGCGGCCGAGCTGCGACGCGGTCACGCGCCGCCCGGCGATGTCGCGGATCAGCAGGCCGAACGCGGCACGCTCGCCGATGTTCGCGGCCACGTCCTGCTGACCGTCGAAGAGCCGGGCGAGGTCGAGGCCGCCGTACGGGAACGCGTTCTGGTTGACCGCGACGATCGCGGTGTTGTACTTGGGCGTGGTCACGGCCAGGCGGCCGATGTCGGGATCGAAGGCGTACAGCGGCGGCGGCTCGGTCCCGCGCATCGAGCCCATGCCGGCGTCGACCGCCCGCGCGGCGTTGGCCATCACGCGCGCAACGGCGAGCCGGGCCGAGCCGACGCCCTGCGGAACCCGGTTCACCCCGAAGAACAGCGGGTCGGGAACCCCGCCGGCACGTTCGGACTCGCGCAGGTAGAACTCGAGCCCGCGGTCGAGCATGTACTTGGCGTAGCGCGCCCACTGGCCGCCGGGCAGCAGGGAGCGAGCGCCGGTGGCGACGCCGATCAGCGCCTCCTGCGTGAGCCCGAACTTCTTGCCCTGGTGCCAGCGCTCGAAGCTGAAGCCGGAGTCCCAGTTCATGTAGCCGCTGTGCGTCCAGTAGCCGCTGATCACGCGCTTGATCCACTGCCGCGCGAGCGAGCGGGCGGAGGCGGGCAGCGCCGGCATCCCCGCACGCCGCGCCTGGTCGTAGAAGCGCGTGAAGCTCAACACGATGTTCGCGTACTCGGCGGAGTCGACGTTCTTGTCCACGTTGAGCGGCATGTGCGGCAGGTAGTGGAAGCGCAGGCCGGGCCCGAAGTTGCCGCTCCGCGACCGGCCGCCGGGCCGCGCCTCGGCGAAGAAGCGGCGCAGCTGCAGCGACATGTCCCGGCGCAGCAGCGTGCGGTCGCCGGTCACCGTGGCGTCGGCGGCGTACATCAGCGCGTACCAGTTCGCCTGGTTGAGGCGGATCGCCGGCCAGCGCCAGAAGGATCCGCGCGCGGTGCGGTGGATCGCGCGCCGGATCGCGTTCACGGTCGAGGCGGGCAGGTCGAGCGCCTTGCGGGCCCGGTAGGCGTAGACGAGCCCGTCGACGACCTCGGCGTCGAACACGAGGTGCTGGGAGCCCCGCCCGGTCATCGAGTTCACCCAGCCCGGCGCGTGCGCCTGCCCGCCCACGGGCGAGGTGACGTACGGGCCGCCGGGCCGCACGAGCCGCGCGGCGAGCCGGCGGGCGCGGGCGTCGTTGCGCGACGGCCCCGTCCACCCCTTCATCGCGGCGACGGAGTGCGTGAGCAGCATCATCGAGTTCGCCATCGGCTCGACCCCGCCCGCGCCGAAGCGATAGCCGTCGCCCTCCCAGTAGCGGTCGAGCGTCTGCTCGAGGCGGTCGGCGACCTGGAAGTAGGCGGCGTCGTCCAGATCGGCGGCGGACGCGGGCGCAGCGAAGGTCAGCGCCGCCATCACGGCGGTCGGCAGCAAGCGGAACATGAGGGGCCTTTCGGGGAGCTGCGGGGGTGCCTCAGACCTTCCCGGAGCCCAGGGCGCCCGCCTACGCCCCTGGGGTGGGAGCGGCCACCCCGAAGGTGGACGCGACCGTCACCCTTGGTGGCCTCCCTGCGCGCGGTCCGCGGTTTACGCTGTCGCGCACGTGCCCGACTCACCGCTCGACGCCCACGTCGCCACCCCGCAGGACCTGAAGGAGCGGATCGCCGCCGAGCGCCGGGGCACGCCGTTCCTCGTCTATCGCGACGCGGACGACCTGCAGGTGATCGTCGAGCTGGCGCCGGGTACCCAGCAGCTGACGATCGGGCGCCGGCCGTCCAACGACGTCGTGCTCGACTGGGACAGCGAGATCTCCCGCGTGCACGCGGCGCTGGAGCGGATCGGCGAGGACTGGACGGTCGTCGACGACGGCCTGTCCCACAACGGCACCTACCTGAACGGCTCGCGGGTCACGTCCCGCCAGCGGCTCAAGGACGGGGACGTGCTCACGGTCGGGGGCGTCGTGCTCGCCTACCGGGCGCCGGGCGGCGAGTCGGTCTCACGGCCCACGGTCACGGCGATGGGCCCGCACGTCGGCGAGCTGCTCACGCCCGCGCAGCGCCGCGTACTGGTCGCGCTGTGCCGGCCGTTCAAGGACTCGACCTACGCCACGCCGGCGACCAACCAGCAGATCGCGGACGAGCTCGTGGTGAGCGTGGACGCCGTCAAGTCGACGCTGCGGGCGCTGTTCGAGATCTTCGGGGTGGACGCGCTGCCGCAGAACCAGAAGCGCGCGTCGCTCGCGCTGCAGGCGATGCGGACGGGCGTGATCACCCGCCGCGACCTGTAGCGATCCGCGTCAGCGTGTTCTCCGGCTGGCTGCCGACCCAGAGCGTGTGCCGCTCGGAATCGACCGCCAGCGAGAACGGGTTGACGGAGAGGTCGAGCGAGTCGCCGACGACGCGCATGCGCCGCTCGTCGATCGTGTCCAGGTCGCTGGAGCTGTAGTTGGTGACGTACACGACGCCCTCGCCGAACGCGAGCTGGCGCGGCTGCTGGCCGACGCTGATCGGGACCGCGTCGGCCGTCTTGGTCGTCACGCGGTAGACCGTGTCCTCCTCGGGCACGGCCGCCCACAGCGCCCCGTCGCGGTAGACGAGGTCCTCGATGCGGTGGCGCCCGACCCGGATCGACTTGACCAGCTGGCCCGTCTCGAGGTCCACGCGCTGGATCTGGGCGCGTCGGCGGGCGGCGACCCAGAGCGCGCTCGGGCTCGCCGCGAGCGACCCGATCCCGTACGGGAACTGGGCGCTCGCGAGGGTCGCGCCGGTCTCGGGGTCGAGCTTGAGCAGCGTGTCCGGCGCGCCCTCACCCGGGACGAGCGCGACCCACAGCGCGTCCTTGGAGACCGCGACGGCGCCGGGCGGCTGGGGCACGCTGATCGGGGTCCCTTGGGGCTTCCCCGTGCGCGCGTCCAGCCGCACGATCGTGTTCTCGCGCGCCATCGCCAGCCACAGCGAGCCGAAGCCGAACGCGCCGTCGTTGACCCCCAGCCCGATCTTCGGCGCGTACGCGCTGAGCTTGCCCGTCTCGGCGGAGACGATCCGCATGCGGCTCTGGCGGAAGGAGCCGACGAACACCTTGTCCCCGTAGGCGCGGACGACGTTCGGGCGCCGGCCGACGGTCAGTTCCTCCTCGATCTTCAGGGCGCCGGGGGTCGCGGTGGCCGTCGCGGTCGGCGTGGCGCGCGTCGTGGGCGCCGGATCGTCGTCGCCGAGGCCGAGCACGACCGCCGCCGCGATGCCGACCCCGGCCGCGCCGACGAGCGCCGCGCCGAGCAGCGCGTTCCTTCGCTTCGTGCCAGGTCCCTGGACGACTGTCTCAGCCTCATCCTGAGGTTGAGTTATGACGTTCGGGCGGGCCGCGCTGACCGTCGGCGCGTCCGCGGGGGCCGCCG
>CALALQ010000168.1 GCA_937925595.1 uncultured Demequina sp.
AGCAGCGCGATCGCAGTCCCGCGAGCAGAGGCCAGACGATCGGCTCGATCGAACGCAGTTAGCGATATCGGACGACAGCCTCGCGGATAGTGTCGGCGTGCTGGTAGATCTCGTCGAGGGTTTCGATCGGGTGGCGGGTCTCCACCTTGTCTGGGTCGAGAAGACCGAGATACTTCTGACGCGCGTTGAAGTGAAGGCGGGCGATCGGCTTCCGGTTGTTGTCGTCGAGCAGCACCGCGAAGTAGCTCTTGGCGTCGCGGTGGGTGATGCGTTGGGGCTTGGTTTCCCCGCACGCGATCGCCTTCACGATCTGGTATCCCTCGAGCTCCTCGAGCGTCGTCTCGATCTCGGTGTCGCGCTCGAGATCCTCCTGGGCGACCTGCTCGCTGGTCACCGTCGGCGCATCCTCGACCGGGCGCACCGCCACACCCGCACCAAGCGCGGTCTTCAACCGATCGTTGACACTCTCCGTGAGGAACTGACGGGACGCCTTCGTGACGAGCGCGGTGAACTGCTCGCGCACCCGTTGCGTGTAGGAGCCCTCATACACGCGTGTGGCGAAGAACTTGATCCACTCGTCGCTCGGCTCCCGGAACTGGCCGGCGATCTCCCGCTTGAGCGCACCGACGTACTTCAGCTCTTCAGCGGCGCTGATGATGGACTCGAGATCGAAGCTGTCCTTGCTCAGCTTCTGCACCTCGGGGATGAGCGTCTCGTCGACATCGAGCAGGTCGAGCACGAGGAACGGCTTCGCGTCCATGCGGTTCGGGGCGTCGAGGTCGGTGAAGAACTGCCACACCACGCCATTGGTGAGGGCGGCGATACGCGCATTCGTGGTCGAGAAATACCGGAACAGCTGGGACGCGTGCTCGATCTTCGGAACACCCGTTGAGGCCTTGCACTCGATCAGAATCTGCACTTCGCCATCACGCATGATGGCGTAGTCGACCTTCTCGCCCTTCTTGATTCCGACGTCAGCCGTGAACTCCGGCACCACCTCCAGCGGGTCGAAGACGTCGTAGCCGAGGATCGTCGAGATGAACGGCATCACGAACGCGTTCTTCGTCGCTTCCTCGGTGCCGATCGCCGACGCCTGGTTGCTCACCTTCGTCGTGAGCGCGGCAAGACGTCCCTCGAAATCCATTCCTTCTCCAGTTCTCGCAGAAGTCGATGCAGTGTCTGGAGAATATCTGTGCGCGAATAGACGCGACGCGCGACGCGCTGGATGTCGGTCTCCGACCCCTGCGACTGAACAACGAAAATCAGACTGGAGCGGACCGACCGGAGAAGCCCCCCTAACGGGTTCTTCCCCAAGACCACGAGCGCCGATAGCTTTTTCCGAAGCCGCACCCCGCTGGAGGATCATCGTTGGGCGACCCGAACACCCCTGAACCAGTCGAACCGTGGCTCTTGAAGATCGATGCGGCGATCAAGAGAAGTCGGCAATGGTGGCGGAAGACCACCTCGCGTGCCGTCCGCGCCGGTGGCGACGAGAAGAAGCCGGCGTGGTTCGCCCGGGCGTGGGCGTCCTGGTCAACGCGGCAGCGGGTGGTGGTCGCGATCTCGGCCGCCTTCGTCCTCGTGTTCATCGCAACGCCGACGAGCTCGCCGCGCACGCCGTGTGGTTGTTCAGCAGCGGTCCGCTCGGCACGGAGACGGTCGACAAGGACGGCAACGACGTGCTCATGGGGCCGAGCCCAAGCAGTTCACGGAGTATGCGGATCGCCTCCACGCTCGCGGGACGCAGGTGTTCCGCGGGGCGTACGACCACGACAAGATTCGAGGGGCCGATCGGATCATCGCCTGGATGCCGGCGATCCGCGACATCATGCCCCAAGGGGATTTCCGCGAGTGGAATGCCATCGATGCGTGGGCAGCGACGATCGCAGATGCGCTGAAGGACTCCGCCGCACCCATTGACCAGCGTGCCGGCCAATGAGAGAGGACCTTCGACCCGAATAGCGCGCGTCTCCGCGCGTAGTGTCGCGACATGACCGCGGTATCGGACCCAAATTCGCCGTCCTGGCATCCGCTCTACTGGATCGCTGGTGTCGCAGGCCTCTTGTTCGTGCTCTTCGGCGTCGCGGCGCTGATGCTCTATGTGATGAACCCGCCGCCGATTTCCGGAAGCGAGGAGACGCTACGCTTCATTGCCGAGCACAAGGCCTCGTACATCGCCCAGCAGATCCTCTGGCTCGTGCCGTCGTTGTTCGGGCTGGTCGTGTTCGTCGCACTGTTCGTCGCGTTGTTCATCACCAGCCCGAGCCTTTCGGTTCTCGGGTTCACGGTGGGTGCTGCATCGTGGACTGCACTCCTCGCCGTGCCGGTGACCAGCGAGGGAACCCTTTCGCTGGTCTTCCTCAGCGATCAATTCGTGAAGGCAAGCGCCGGGGAACAGCCCGCATTCATCGCAGCCGCTGAGACGCTCGTGGCTGAGAACAACACGCCCACGATCGCCGGGATCCTCACTCCGCTGGGAGTGCTGCTGATCTCGCTTCCCATGTCGAGCGGCGTGCTTCCGCACTGGGTCGGGTGGCTCGGGACCGTCACGGGCACGCTCGGACTCGTCAGCGAAGCGCTGCGATTCGCAGTGCCGACGCTCTACGCCGTCTACGGTCCCTTGCTCTGGGCGTGGTTCGCGATTGTCGGTATCTCACTGCTGCGATTGCCAGGCCGTAGCGGCGAGCCCCCACACTCCCTCGCATCGAAAGCCGCTCCGAACGCGACGCAACGGAGTGCAGCATGACGAGGATCAAGGGGAGCATCCTCATCGGGCGTCCAATTGAGGAGGTCTTCGACTTCGTCGCAGATGAGCGGAACGAGCCATCGTACAATCCGAAGATCGGCAGCGTCGAGAAGGTCACTCCGGGCCCCATCGGGGTGGGCACGACGTGGCGCGCGGTCGCGATCTCGAGGCGACGCTCCACACCGTTCGAGCTGGAAATCACCGATTACGCTCGGCCGCACCGGCTCGGCTCACTCACTCGCATGCGCGCCATGGACATCAGCGGGGGCCAGGCGTTCGAGGTCGGGAGAGACGCGACGCGCATGAGCTGGTCCTGGGAACTTCGACCGAAGGGCATGGCGAGGCTCGCCGGGCCACTGATCAGCGCTCTGGGACGCAAGCGTGAACAGCAGATCTGGTCCAGATTGAAGCAGCACCTGGAATCCACGACTTCGTTGGTGCCCCACGGGGGCGCCGACGAGGACGACGAGAATGGGTGAAACGGGGTGCGAGACACGGAGTGGACGCCTCCGCTGAAGCACGGACTGAGTCACGCGACCATGGCATCCCTCGTCGCGTCAATGGCCGTCGTCCTCGCGTCGACGGTCGCGCTGGTGGCAGCCACAGACTGTCACGCCCAGTCCAAGTCCATCTGGTGTCTCGGGGCGCCGATGCGCCGCACATGAATGGGGTGGCGCTGGTCTTGACCACTATGTGGATGGCGCCGCGGGGCTCCCTGACCGCTCTGCTGCTCTGGCCCGGTGGCCTGTTTTATCTGGGGTACGCCATGGTCCCGTACCCATCGGCGCACCGTTCATACCCCTTCTCATTGTTGACGTCGTGGCATTTCCTCGCGGCCGCCACCACGCTCACGCCCTCGCTTGACGACCATTCCCTTGCCGCCGTTCGCGGTGAGCTCCTCCCCCCACGCGATGGCCGCAGGGACGGGCGCCTCGCCGGCAAGTTTGTAACGGCAGCGATCGTGTGACTCGGACGAGCTCGCTGTAAGCTGCAGCGCGGCGTGTCGCGACACGATGTCTCACTCCCCATGCCGAAGGTCGCATCAACGCGCCCGCGCCACATTCCGAGACCCCGCGCTGGACCCATTGCATGGCCGCTTTGCTCCGTTCGTCGTGGCGATCTTGTCGCTGGTCTTCACGGCCGACCGGCCGTTCGTCGCGGTGGCCGATGCGCACGGAGAGATCGGTGAGGCCATCCAGCGGCTTCGAGCGGCCGGCTACGACGAGGACGATCGCCGGGTTCCCCGGGGGCAGCGCGCGCGAAACCTGCCGCCGGTGGGTCCGGGGCGGGTGGCTCGCTCCGCACTGGGACCTTACGCCGACGGCAACAACGAGATCAGACCCGCGTGGAGGAAGGGCTTCCAGATCCTCGGCCGAGACCAACTTACACGGGACGCCGCGCCTGGGGCGCTTCGCGCGCGCCGTCGTACTTGCAGATGTCTCCGACGCCCTGTCGAAACCGGCAGGCGCTTCTACTGAGCAACCGGATCGTGCCTTGGGTTGGCTGAGAACGGTGAGTCGTTCGCGTGCGAACTTCGTTTGAGGCTCAGCAACCGAGATTCGGCAGTGAGTTCGATCTCCTCGAAGCGGGTCGTGGAACAGGTCAGCGCGCCTCGATGTCGGCGCGCTGACTCGGGCGAAGCACGATGAGCGCGAAGATGAGCCAGCCGACGCCGTGAAGCATCTGGATGGTGTTGGCGAACAGTGATCCGGGCTGGACCACCGCGACGCGAAAGGTCAGGTCGAACAGCGCGTGGAGGATGATCGGCGGCCACAGCGAACGGGTGCGGAGGCGCATCGCCGCGTAACCGGTGCCCGCCATTCCGGCGAAAGTGACCTGCAGCAGCACGGAAAACCAAGGGGCGCCGAGGAACAGGTTGGTCACGTGCATGAGTCCGAATAGGGCGGATGAGAGGGCGACCGCCCGCCAGATGCCGCGGGGGGCTAGGGAGTCGAGGAGCACTCCTCTGAAGGCGAGTTCCTCCACAGTTCCGGCCAGCGCGACCGAGAGCAGGGCGAATACGAGCGTCTCGAGCGGCACCTCACGGAAGCCGAGCGAGAACCCGTAAGCGACGGTGAGAGCGGGGAAGAGCAGCACGAGGAGCTTTCGGGGCGACGTCACCGGCACGAGCCCGAGCCGGGCGGTCCCGACACGCGCGGCGAAGGGCAGGACCATCAGCAGCATCAGCACCTGGAGGGTCACTTGAAGAGGACCCACACCGGCGGGTCCTGACATCAGGTCCGGCGCGAGCGACTTGGCGACGAGGGCCATCGCGGTGACCGTGCCGAGAAAGAGACCCCAGAGCAGAACTGGCCGGCGCAGTAGCGCACCGCGGATTGACCACTCGACGGGTGCGGTCAACATGACCGTCTCACACTGCTCTTGCGGCGGCCGTGGCTCACCATTACTGCCTGGTCCGCGGCGTGATTCGGAATCAGTTGTGGGTTCATCGATTGTTCCCCTGGTGTTGGGCGTCAGCTCCCAAGAGCGCGGGGACCTTATGGCGGGTTCTGCATAGGGCCGGGAAGGCCAGCACTGCGACCAGCACGGCGGTCGCTGCGGTGGCGGCCGCCGCGAGGTGCGCTGCGGAAAGTCCGGCGTGCGCTGTGCTGACTGGGTCGCTGCTTGCCTGTGCGGCGATGGCTCGCGCCGTCGCGTCGACGGCGCCGAACACGGCGATCCCGATTGCGCCGCCGAGCTGTGCGGTTGCGGAGGCGAGCCCTGAGCCGACGCCGGCGTTGCGGGCGGCAAGCCCGTCGGCGATGACCAACGTCGTCGGCGTGAAGCTGAACGCGACGCCGGTTGCGGCGAGCATCAGCGCAGGAAGCACGCGCCAGGCGTATGGGGCCCCGTGGTCGATGGTGGCGAACAGCAGGTGCGCGATGGCGAGCAGGAGGAGCCCTGCGGTGGCGGTTCGCTCCGGCCCGAAACGCCGGAGGACGCCCGGAAGCAGCGCGGCGCTTACGACGAACCCGGCCAGCGAAGTAGGCAGCATGGCGAGCCCGGCATGGGCCGGGTCATAGCGGAGCACCTGTTGCAACAGCAGAGCGACGAGCACGAAGCAGGCGATGCGTGCTGCGCCGCCGAGCAGGTTGACGACGATGGCGCCGGCGAAACGGAGGTCCTTGACCGCGGTCAGGGGTAGCACCGGGTCACTGCTTCGTCGTTCGACGACGACGAAACCGGCGCTGGAGACGACTGCGACCACGACAGCGGCGAGTACCTCGGCGGATATGAGTCCGGCTCTGGGGACGCTGAGCACTGCGAAGACGATCGCGACTGCGGCACCGGTCAGCAAGGTTGAGCCGGCAGCATCGAAGCGGCGACGGCCGCCTCGCTGATCGGCTGGCAGCGCGATCGCGCCGGCAACGAGGATCAATGTCGCGATCGCGGCGGTCAGGACCAATGCGCTCTGCCAGCCGAACATGCCGGTGAGGAGCCCGCCGACGCTGACGC
>CALALQ010000169.1 GCA_937925595.1 uncultured Demequina sp.
CGACGGCTCGCGGAGCCACGCGTACGGTGCTTCCGGCAGCCTGCTGTCGAGCGTGTCGTCGATCGCGAACACGATCTGGAGCTCCTCGTTCGACTCGTCGACGTCGTACCCGCTCCAGAAGCGGCTGAGATCGACGGGACGCTGGTCGCCCAACCACCGCCACACCTCGGAAAAGGTCTGGATCGCCTGCTCGCAGAGCTCCATGCTCTGTGCTATCCACAGCACCGGGGAGGAAAGGAGGTCGTCCCTCATCATCATCAGTACGGCCTCTGCCGTCACGCGCGTCTTACCGGCCCCCGTCGGGAGGGTGAGGAGACCGCGGCTGCGTTGAACGTTCGGTCCCACCTCCGTCACGAGGTCACGTATCTTCGTTGCGAGCGCCTCCTGGTAGTCGTGCAGAGGGTTGAGCTCGAGCTTGCCGGGGACCAGGGTGACGCGGGGCGGTTTGATTTCCCGTTCACCAGCGAACTCCGTGCCGAATCCCAGCGCTCGTACCGCGGCCTGGGCGACGGCGCTGCCGTCCCATGCGCTCGGTACGCGGATGCCGGCGGATTTCAGCCGCTCGCGAAGCACGCGGAGGGCGTCGTTTCCGTGAGCCCGCAGGAAGAGCTCGGCCACGTGGCGGTCCGACTGCGGTCCCGCGGCACGTTCGACCGCTTCGAGGAACCCTCGCGGGAGCTCTGCCCTCAACGCTTCCACTCCCACGAGGATCAGGAGGCGCTCCGCGTGCGACCCAGCCGCCCGGGCACGCTCCAGGACCTCCGTGCGTCGCAGCTTCTCATCGGCGATCAACACGTTCTGCACGTCGTAGTCGCTCAGCCCCAAGTCGAGCTCCCGCACCGCCGCTGCGAGCCGTCCATGCGCGTCGAGCGAGCGGTCGACCAGGACCGCCCTGCCCTCGCCGAGCGACGATGCCACGGGCGTGCGCAGAGTGCCGCGTGCGCCAGCGCTGATCACCTGGTAGAGCGCGTCGGCGACGATGACCTCCACGCCGCGTGCATCGGGGCCGATGAACTCGGAGATGCTCGGATGGAGGTCTTCTAGTACGACGGGTGCGTCCGTGCCGATCGCCTCGACCGTCTTCGCGAGCGCGGTCTGGACGTCCTCGATTCCCCATTCATCGGTGAGGGTGGTCTTCCCCGACGGCGGGACGTAGGCCCAACCCATGGCGACCACGTCGGCGACGTCGTCGGGAGACGCGATCACGACGTCGCGGATCCCCGACAGCGTCACGCGCCCGTCGCGGATCGCCGGGATCGTGTCCGGTCGGCGGATCCGGCTCCTCGTTGCGGCTTCTTCGAGGAGCTCGGTGAGGACGCGCGGGTTGCCGAGAGGGAACCCGTCACGCCCGAGGGCCTCGGCCAGTATGCCGTCGGGCACTTCCGCGAGCGTCGAGGGCGCCGAGAATGCGTGGCTCGCCTGCATGTTCGCCACCGGAAGGAAGTTGCCGAATCTACCGAGGGCGTCGCCAACGAGCTCATCGGGGCGGCGCGGTCCGAGCGTCGATGTGACCAGCCCGTACTCCCCCAGCGCCCAGCGCTCAAGTGAGGGCACCGCCATCGTGTGGAGACCGCGGCCCCCGATGGGAATGTTCACGGTGCGATGGGAGGGGCCGAAGATGCGGACGATCGAGTCGCACCATTGGTTCTTCTCGTTGTCATCCAGCCCCTCGGTGAGCAGGGTCAGCGGGCCGGGGCCGGTGTACTCTTCGAGGGCACGGACGACGTCGAGCTTCGCGGGCGCGATCCGTCGCTGGGCCAATTCCCTCCGAGCGCGTGTGAAGACCATGTCGACGTAGTCGTCGAAGATCTTCTCCTCTCGTGCGGCGACGTCGTTGCGGGGGCCATTGAGGCAGCCTGCCGCATGGAGCAGGTCGACGTTCGGCACCTTCGCCCGGTCCGCCTGCCGGGCGCCGACGTTTCGGGCGATTGAAGGCTCGGCGAACACCTGCTTGGCGGCACGCCACGTGCCGGCGCGCGTCGGCACGAGCGGCTCGACACCGCGTGAGCGCATCCCGCGAAGCAGCGCGACGGCGACCGCGGGGGTGGCTGCCGAGACCGCGGTCCAGAATGCGTCCCACGCCGACGCCTCGGACTTGTCCGTCAGGGCGTCCGCCAAGGCCGTCGCGACCTCATCCTGCGAGACCCGCCGGAAACCCGCTGCCTCCAGCAAGCGGCGGCATTCGTCGTCCTCGGCGATGTCAGATCGGACACAGTCGAGGCCTTCCGGCAGCGGCGCCCCGGCGACGGGGAGCAGGATCCGGCGTCGTGCGTCCAAGGGGACGATCCGGCCGCTTTCCGTGGGCACGAGAGGGATGGAGTCCGCCTCGGGGCCGACGCCGCGGGCCGCGCGGATCAGTTCGAGGAGCTGGAGCGAGGCGCGTACCCCGTCGACGGAGCCGTCCGCGCTCGGCTCCGCAAGCCATAGCGCGAGCGGAGCCGTTCCGCGCGCGGACCCGTCCCGCTCGGCGATCAGTGTGCGGAGACGGGCGATGCGGGTGGGGGTGCGGAAACACGACGGGTGAGGCACGTCCGTGCGTCCCATCGCGCGCGCCCACGTCTCCACCACCCTGCCGCTCAGGGCATACTTCTCGAGATCCGGGAGTACGACGATCTCCGTCGGATGGACCAACTCTCCCGTCGTATCCGGCACCATCCGCCGTTCGGTCGCGCGCCGGGGGATCGCCTCGGACAGGTACTCGTCGGCGACGCTGCGCGTCTCGCGACCACGCGCGGGGAAGAGGTCGAGGTGCGCGGCCGGGTCGTCGGCCGTGGAAGCCCGCACGACGACGTCGAGGAACAGGTCGGTCGCGACGTCGAGCAGCGCCTTGTTGAGGGGAGTGAGTCGTTCGGCTGCCTCGTCGCTGCGGGAGAAGTTCGTCCTAGCCTCGACCAGGTGCGTACGATCGTCGTTCACCTGCCAGGGGGCGTTGAACAGACCGCCGGCTGTCGTCTGGTCCAGAAGCGGGAACCATGCCCACAGCCGTCCGACCTCGGTGCGCCGGGCGGGGTTCACGGCGTACGACACGGTCATCGACTTGCGTCGTGCGGTGTCGGGAAGCGTCGCCGCGACCTCCTCGGTCGGTTCGTAGACGCGCTCCGCGTAGTACCACTCGACCTTCTTCCCCGCGGAATCCGTGATCGTGACGGTTCCTCCTTCAGGCGATACGTGGCGGCGGCGGGTGCGGGTGAGGAGATCGCCACTCGGTTTCTCGAGTGTCACGGTCAGCTCCGACAGCGACGCGAGTAGGACCAGCGACTCGTCGTTGAACTGCTCGTCGAGTTCGGTGCGGATGCGCGCGCCGTCGCGGGCGAGGGGGAGTTTCACCACCGTCGTAGCCCACTCGCGCAGCTCGGCGAGGTGCGGATCGGCGGCTGCGGCCTCATCGGGGTCCACGATCGAGGGCACGCGGAGCAGGGGGAGCCGCCCTCCCCGGGTCTGGAGGCCGGATAGGAGTTCGTGCGTCCGCTCAGGGTTGAACTCGAAGCTCACCGAACGGCTGTAGATCTGAGGGTGGTCGGTGATGCCGAGCACGGACTTGAACCCGAGCCCGAAGCGGCCGATCTCCTCGTCGCGCTTGCCCGACAGGAACGCGTGTGTGACGGCACGGAGGCCCGCCTCGGCGAAGGGGGCCCCTTCGTTCGCACAATAGAGCGCCTTTCCGGCGAGGCGGAATTCGATCCGACCGGGGCTGCCTCCCGCCGAAAGCGCGTCGACCGCGTTCTGAAGGAGCTCACTTATCTGGCGGGTTCCGTACCCACCGCTGCGGTAGCTGTCTTCCTGGCGGACGTGCTCCTCGATGAGATCCGGGTCGCCTTCGTACGCCGCCAATGCGGCCTCCTGCTGCCGGTATACGTATTCCTGGAGGTGTGCGACCTCCAAGCCTTTCCAAGTCATACCTCTGCCCCTCTTCGGGAGTGGAGGGACATTCGTCCCCGCTGGGCCACTTTGCCCAGCCGACCGACGCTATATGGACCGTCGGACACCGCAGTCCTCTCACACGGGTCTACGCCAGAGCATAAGACGATCAATGAGAATGTCCTCATCTCTTGGGTATCGTTGCGCAAACCAGTTATCGATTGCATTCTCCGCGGCAGGGAGTTGCACGGACATGTCGACGTTTGAACCCGATGGAGCCCGACACCAGGCATGCAGCACCCGCGATCTGGGTTACCAGGTGCGGACAGTGAGCCGTGGCGTGGACCCAACTGATCCGAAGCGCGCAGAGATGCCCCACGAGGAATCGGCTGTCGAGAAGCTGTTTCGTCGTAAGTTCCTGGAGCGAGCGATCGCGATGGGCGGCTCGGTCGCGGAGCAACCGGGTGGCAAGGGTAGTGAGATTTCGGTACGGCTTCCGTACGACGATCGCACCTGGGTGCTACAGCCGCAGGTTCCGCTCGGGCCGACCAAGCCGGACTTCGTGCTGCAGGCTTCGGGCGGCGGCGTCGATCCCATGGCGATCTATACCGACGGCAAGCGGTGGCATGCGCATCCGGAAGCGAACCGAGTTCGTGACGATGCAGAGAAGCGCATTGCGGCTCGTGCGGCGGGCTACCGTGTCGTTGCGGTCACCTGGAACGATCTGGTCGATATCCCGCTCCCTGGACACTGGTTCGAACGAGGTTGGGCCGAGACGCTTGCCCCGACATACGGGCTGCCGGTTGCCGAGCTCGCGCGGTTAACGGACGATCCGCTGACTTCAGTCATGAAGTGGATGAGTGATCCGGAAAGGGAGCGAGGGATCCGCGCACGCCTAGCGAAGGCGGTCCCGCTGCTCACGAGCGTAGCGAAAGTACGCGCGCAGAGCGGGACCGTCGAGGCCCCTCTCGCGGGGCTCGCCGCATCGGTGTTGAGGGGTAACGTACCGGTCCACGGTGCGAAGGAATGGGTGACTCTGCACGGTCGCGTCGCACTCGCCGGAAGACTCGCCGCCCATGGAAGCACCGAAGTGGCGCTGGTGCTCGACGACCGGGACGCGGCGCTTCTCGATGAAGAATTTGACCGGTCGTGGCGGTTATGGCTGCACCTGGCGAACCTGCTGGGCTGGGCAGTGGGTGCGGACGAGATCGCAATTACCACCATCGTGGCTCTGGGGGGTGGCAGTGGCGGGTTCTCCGACGGCGACGTGTTCGAACTCGCCGAGGAATGGGTAGCGGCCAGCGAATACGCCACCCCCGCCGAACGCAAGATGTTGACGAGATTCGCGCGAACGGGACTGCCGCTGCCTGAACTCGGACGCGAGGGCCCCGCTGGAGTGGTGCTGTCGTTCAGTTGGGCACATCCCCGGATCGCCGTGGCCTGGGGGTTGGCCGACGGGGACTTCACCGCGGCCGCCGCGGAAGGCTGGACACTGATCGAAGCCGAGCGTGGCGACGTCGTCGACGCCGTCTTGACACTCTTGAGAGGGGCACCACATGCCGGTGATCACGATGGCGGCCACTAAGGAGCCGAAGCACGGAAACGACGTGAAGGCGAAGATCTTCAACTTCCTGATGAAGCTGGGGGAGAGCGATTCAACACCCGGCCTCCACATCGAGCCGATCAAGGGATCCGCTGATCCGCGCGTGCGTACGGGGAGGGTCGACCTGAACATGCGCGCGGTTCTCTTCCGCATCGACCCGCCCGACGGTGAGGTCCACTACCTCTATACCGGAACCTGGACCCACGACGAGGGGATCAGAAGGGCGAAAAGTTCGACGCTACACATCAATCAAGCCACCGGTGTCCTCGAACTTCGCGATGCGGTCACTGCAATCGGCGCAAGTGCGGCGCGCATCCCGCAGACGCACGGTCAGATCAAGCGGCAGTCGCTTCTCAGCGAGCTCGGGTATGACAAACGTGTCCTCCTCGATGGGCTCGGGTTCGAGCCACCGGTTGTCGACGCCGCGTTCGAGATCGCCCACGAGGATGCGCTCCTCGACTTCGTTTCCGAGCTCGGTACGCCCTGGCAACAGGAGGTGCTGTTGTCCATGGCGGCACAGGAGTCGGTGGATTCGATCCGGACCCGCTTGCATCTCGAGCGGGACGTCGACGCGGCTCCCGGCGCTGATGATGCGACGAAGGTGCTGGAGGCGCTTAGGCATCCCGCGAGCCGGATGCAGTTCACGTACATCGGTGACGACATCGAGGAGCTGCGACGGGTCATTGATGGCGGCGACTTCGGCGCGTGGCGCGTGTACCTCCACCCCGAGCAGCGTGAGTATGTCGAGAGGGATTACTCCGGGTGCTTCCGGCTCAGCGGCGGCGCCGGCACGGGTAAGACGGTCGTGCTCCTTCACCGGGCCCGACGCCTCGCGATTGCCGATCCCACTGCCCGAATCGTTCTCACCACTTTCACGCGCGCTCTCGCTGACAACCTCCGTCGCGATCTGGAACGGCTCGATCCGGACATCGTGTTCGCGTCCAAACCGGGTGATGCCGGCATCCTCGTGAGGGGCGTCGATCAGCTCGCCGTTGAGCTCAGAGAACTTGCTGGCGAAGCGTGGACCGAGTCCTCGATTGCGGTTTTGGGCTCGCCACGGGAACCATCCGCGCCGATCGCGGAGCCTGACTGGGCGAGAGCAATCCTCGCGGCAGGAGCTCAGCTGCCGGTCGCGTTGCAGTCCGAGACCTTCTTCTCTGATGAGTACGCGGAGATTGTCGTCTCCAACGGTGTCATTGACGCCGGGAGCTACTTCCTCGTGCGGAGGTCAGGGCGCGGCGTAACGCTCGACAGAGCGAAGCGGTCAGCCGTCTGGGCAGTGATCGACCAGATGAGGCGCGACCAACGCATCGCGGGCACGATGGGGTTCGGCGACATCGCCGCGGTCGCCGCACACTGGCTGACGTCAACGGGAACGACGTTCGCCGACCACCTGCTGATCGACGAGGGCCAAGACCTCGGCCCCGCCAAATGGAGACTGATGCGAGCTCTTGCGGCCCCCGGTCAGAACGACATCTTCATCGCCTATGACGCGCACCAGCGGATCTATGGCAAGCCGACGGTGCTGAAACGCCTCGGCATCGATATCGTCGGACGGAGTCGTCGCTTGCGACTCAACTACCGCACGACCCTGGAAAATCTGCGGTACGCGATGGGGATCCTCGACGGCGCTTCATATGAAGACGAAGACGGTCAGCTGATCACAGCGGGTTACCGATCTGCACGCTCGGGGCCGGGGCCGAGCTTGCATGCCACATCTTCGGACTCCGAACAGATCGACCGGATCTCAGAACATCTCGCCGTCTGGGTCGAACAAGGTGTGAAGCCGGAGACGATCGCGATCCTCGCGGCGACGAATGTGTCTGCGAAGAAGCTCCAGCGGTCGTTGTGCCAGCGCGGGACCCCCGTCGCGTTCATCAGTGAGCCCCGACCTACCGGCGGACAGCCCGTCGTCATGACCATGCACACCGCAAAGGGTATGGAGTTCTCCCGTGTGGTGATGTTTGACGTATCTGACGGCTCGTTTCCGCACCCGCGCGCCTACAAGGATGTGCCAGACGAGGATCGCGCTGATGTCGACCGGCAGTTCCGATCGCTGCTGTACGTAGCCGCGAGCCGCGCACGCGACGAGCTCGTCGTCACGTGGAAAGGCGGGCCTAGTGCGCTGCTGCTGAGCTGATTCTCGCAATGCCGCCCATCACACGAGACGATGTCGAATCGACCCACAGCGAGACTTAGAACTGGGACGTCGTCGCAAAGCCGCGTATTGAGACCTCAAGTACGACCCATAGGACCGTCGTCCGAGTCGGGTTGGCGCCCGGCAGACATACCTGATGAAAACGGCGTTGGGGCTCTTGCGGCGCCTGGATCGGGTCGCGCCCCGGGCGTTCGAGATCGAGTGTGGGGCGTACCGGCCGCCTCACGCCTCACGTTTACCTCGATGACGACCCTCGCGGTGACGGCCCCCGGGTCGTCTCGTACCTCGTGCTCCCAAATGCGGATCGGCTGCCAACCGGCTGCGCGCAGAGCGTTGTCGGTATCGAGATCGCGGGCGCGGTTGCGGGCGACCTTTCTAGACCAGTAGTCGCTATTGCGCACCGGAGCCTGATAATGCTCCGTGCAGCCATGCCAGAAACACCCGTCGATGAACACCGCGACCTTCCACCTCGGAAAGACGATGTCGGCGGTCCGCCGTACGGTCGGAACGGGACGGGTAGACACCCTGAATCGAAGGCCCAGGGCATGAAGGCGACGTCGAATGATGAGCTCCGGCTCTGTGTCACGTCCCCGATTGGCCTGCATCGAGGCGCGGGTGGCCGGTGAAGAGGCCCACGACGCCGGTGGCTCCGTCGACTCGCCCTTGGACATCGGATCACCTCCTCA
>CALALQ010000170.1 GCA_937925595.1 uncultured Demequina sp.
CACTGCGAGATCGTCGAGGAGGAAGTCGCCGCCTGATCGAACGCCAGGCCATCCGCCTCGCGGGTGGCTTGCTGGCCCGTCCAGTCCTGCCAGCGCCGCACGATCACGTCCGCATACTTCGGGTCGAGCTCGATCAGCCGCGCCACGCGCCCGGCCTTCTCGGCGGCGATCAAGGTCGTGCCCGAGCCGCCGAAGGGGTCGAGCACCACGTCGCCGGGGCGGCTGGAGTTGCGGATGGCCCGCTCGACCAGATCCACCGGCTTCATGGTCGGGTGCAGGTCGTTCTTCTGCGGCTTCTTGATCTGCCAGACGTCGCCCTGGTCGCGGTCGCCGCACCAGTGGCGCGTCGCGCCTTCGGGCCAGCCGTAGAGGATCGGCTCGTACTGGCGCTGGTAGTCCGAGCGGCCCAGCGTGAAGGTGTTCTTGGCCCAGATGATGAAGGTCGACCAGTGCCCGCCGGCGGCGCGGAAGGCCGCTTGCAGCGTGTCCAGTTCGCTGGAGGACATGGCGACGTAGATCGCGCCTCGGGTGTGCGCCATGATCAGCGCCAGCGCATCAAAGAGGAAATCGTAGAAGCCTTCGCCCAGCGCATCGTTGAGGATGGGGCGGTGCTTGCCGCGCAGCTTGTCGCGGGCCGAGTTGGCGTAGTTGACGTTGTAGGGCGGATCGGTGAACACCATGTCCGCCTGTTCGCCGTCCGGGAACAGGCGCGCATAGGCCTCGGCGGTGGTTGCGTCGCCGCAGACCAGGCGGTGCGGCCCGAGTCGCCAGACGTCGCCCAGCCGGGAGACGGGTTCCTCGGGCACGTCGGGCGCGGCGTCGTCCTCCGTCCGGCCATCGATCTGTGGTTCCTCATCGGCCAGCAGTTCTGCCAGTGCATCGGCGTCGAATCCGGTGAGATCGAGATCGAAGCCATCGTCCTGCAGCGCCTCCAGTTCGATGCGCAGCAGGGCATCGTCCCAGGTCGCGAGTTCCGCGAGCCGGTTGTCGGCGAGCACCAGGGCGCGGCGCTGGGTCGGCGTGAGGTGATCGAGCACGACCACCGGCACTGTGGGCAGGCCCAGCTTGCGCGCGGCGGCAAGCCGCCCATGGCCCGCGACCAGCACACCGTCGGCGCCGGTGAGAATGGGATTGACGAAGCCGAACTCCGCGATGGAGGCCGCGATCTGGGCGATCTGCTCGTCCGAGTGCTGGCGGGCATTGCGCACGTAGGGCAGCAGCTTGTCGATCGGCCAGAGCTCGATGCGATCGGCCAGCCAGCTCATGCAGTGACCTCCGCCGTCTCGCCCAGCCGCTCGGCGGCGACTTCGGCGAAGGTCCGGCCGCTGCCCTCCAGCACCGGCGCCGTGCCCGGGTGGTGCTGCAGCCAGCGGCGCAGCGCGACGTCCACGTACTCTGGAGCGAGTTCGATGGCGCGTACCGGGCGGCCGGTGAGTTGGCCGGCCAGCAGCGTGGTGCCCGAGCCCGCGAACGGCTCGAAGACGATCTCGCCCGCGTCGGTGTAGGCCTCGATGAAGAACTTCGGCAGGCCCAGCGGGAACACCGCCGGATGATCGATGCCCTCACCGATGCGGCCGCGCTGGCGCGTCACCTCGACGACGGAATCCGGGATGCGGAACTCCTGCGTGGGCTGTCCGGCGTGGTTCCATTCGCCGACCTTGCCGTCCTTGCCGCGCATCGCGGTGGAGGACCCATCGGCGCGCAGGTGCGTCTCGTGACCGGCCCACTTGCAGGGCACGATCTTGTTCGGCTTGCGCGAGTGGCGGTTGAAGTGGAACACGAACTCGTGGCGGGGCGCGAGGCGCCCGGCCCAGTCGCCGGGCACGGTCACCGACTGATCCCAGACGTACCAGCCGAAGCGGCGCCAGCCCTGAGTGCGCATCCATTCGATCCAGCCGTCCCAGTACGGCTGCCACTCGTTGTCGCGATGCACGAGCCCGAGGTTGACCAGGAGTTGCGCGTCCTCGCGCAGTGCCGCGCGGGCAGCGCCGAACACGCCCTGCATCAACGCGTCCCAGTCCGCGATGCCGCCGGTGGTGTAGTCGCGCTGATTGGCATACGGCGGGCTGGTGAAGAGCAGGTGCGCCCGCTCGCCCTCGAGGAGGCGCGCGACGGCGGCCGCGTCGCGGCTGTCGGCGCACAGCAGTCGGTGTTCACCGATCAGCCACAGATCGCGGGGGCGTGTGACCGCCACCGCGGGCGGTGTGACGTCGTCCTCGTCCGGGTCGCGGACCAAAGCGCTCGTGTCCTCTTCGGCGGACGGTTCCGTCTTCTCGATGGCGTCGAGCAGGCCTTCGATCTCGGAGGCCGAGAAGCCGGTCAGGTCCAGATCGAAGCCGGCGTCGGCCAGTTCGGCGAACTCCAGCGCCAACATCGCCTGGTCCCAGCCGGCATCGAGCGCGAGCCGGTTGTCGGCGATCACGTAGGCGCGCTTCTGCGCAGGCGTCAGGTGCGCAAGCTCGATCACCGGCACCTCGGCGAGCCCCAGCTTGCGTGCGGCCAGCAGCCGGCCGTGACCGGCGATCACACCGTGCTCGCCATCGACCAGGATCGGGTTGGTCCAGCCGAACTCGGCGATGCTGGCGGCGATGCGCGCGATCTGCTCGTCGCTGTGCGTGCGCGGATTGCGGGCGTAGGGGATCAGCGTCTCGACCTTGCGGTACGTGACGGCGAGCGTGTCCAGAATCGGTGCCTCGGAAACGAAGAAGCCCGCCGACGGCGGACCGTGGGCGGGCTGGGAGTGTCGGGGAGAAGGTCTCGGGCTGGAGGGCTGCAAACCGCAAACCCTGCAAACCTCGGTTTGCACCCTGACGCTATCGAAGCGCCGCGCTCGCGCCCCCCGCATAGCTGGGTGCCCAGGAAGGACCCGTGGATGGCTGGACGGCTTGCTTGACCGTCGCCGCTGTCCAGTCCAGACCTTAGCCGAGATACTACCCTCGGACCGGCGGATTTGTTGCACCTGTGCGCACGCCCGGTTTCGCATCCAACCCCAAACCGCGAGCAGCCGAGTGCGGCGTTAATCGGCGTTGCGCATGGCTTTGGGAGTGGTGCTTCGTCCTGCCGCTGCGCTGGCACCTTGTTGCGTGGTGTTTAGGTGGTTCGCGACAGTCTGCAACGCCCGCTGCCACCGCCGCCACGCCGTGGTCCGGTCGCAGCCGAAGCGGGCGCAGATGTCGCGCCAGCGGTGGCGCTCGGCGCGCATCCATACCAGGTGGCGTTCCTCTTCCTCCAGCCACAAGACCCAGCGCATGGTCTCGAGCATGCGCTCGATGGCCTCGGGGCTGGGCGGGAAGCGCCGGATCGTGGGTTCGGCCCCCAGCGTCTCCCAGGGCATGCGGCGGATCGCGGGCCAGGTGTTGAAGTAGCCCTGCACGCGCACGGGCGGCAGGCGGTGGGCGGTGATGGCCGCCTCCCGGAAGCGTTCGGCCACACGCTCGACGGTCCACTCAGCCATGGCGCACCTCCCGCGCACCGTAGAGCCGCTCGCCGATTCGGCGGATCAGCTCGCGCTCCACCCAGTCGAGCCGGTCGTCGTCGACGGAGACGACGAGCAGGCGTTGCTCGCGCCAGCCGCGGCGCTTGACGGCCTCCACGTCCATCGGCTCGGGCTGCAGGCGCCCCAGCGGGCAGCGGTAGCGAGGAGTCGGGATGTCCATCTCACGCCTCCTGCGCCGCGTCGTGCTGCTGGATGGCCCAGTGCAACAGCGCCAGGGCGTCGGCTTCGTTGTCATCGGCGGGCAGGTAGCCGCGAGCACGCATGGCCGCCATCATCTCGTCCTTGCTCGCATTGCCCTTACCGGTGACGTGCTTCTTGATCGTGCCCACCGGCACGCCCTGGTAGGGGACGCCGTGGTGCTCGCACCAGGCCGTGAGCGTGGCGAGGAACCCGCCGTAGGCGTGCGCCGCGTCGGTCGAGACGTGGCGGCGCACTTCCTCGAAGTACAAAAACTGAAGTTCAGAAACCGATGTCTGAATTTCAGAAATCCAACGGCCAAAGCGCAGGTAGCGCATGCCGCCGCCTTCGAAGCGCTGCGGCTTGAAGGATTGGCTGCCGCTGGTGATGCGGCCGGTGCGGTCGCGCAGCGCCCAACCGCTGGTGGTGCCCAGGTCGAGGGCCAGAATCGTTGCTGTCATCGTTGCAGTCCTTCGTTCGTGTTCTCATGCCGGTGACCGAAGGTGACCGCCGTGGGGAATATCCCTTCCGCCCGCGCGCGCGTACGCGCGTAAAGAGACTCAATCCTTGGACCAGTCACCTTCGGTCACCGTGGGTGGTCAGTCGTCGCGGTACGGGAGCCGTACGCCGGAGTCCTTGGGCTTGAGCGACAGGCCCGCCAGGGCCTTGACGCCGCCGTGGATGCGCGTGCGCTCGAAGCCGCGGTTGGCCAGTTGCTGCGCGAGCCAGCGGCTCGTACCCCCGTACTCGCCGCGCCGGCCAGCCCAGTCCTGCCAGCGCTGGAACACGTCGGCCACGGCCACGCGGGCCTGCGGGTGGCGCTGGGCCTCCTCGTCCAGGAAGTCGCCGACGGCGTCCTCCTCGTCGAAGTACTCGGCGGTGGCCGACACCACGCTGGCCGGGGGCTGGAGCCCCTCGCGCTGCCAGGCCAGACAGCCCTGCACCGCCCAGGCGAGAATGCCGTCGCGTTCGGCCAGGAGCTTGTCGGTGAGCCCGGCGTCGCGCCGCTCGGGCGGGATGGTCACGGTGAAGGGGATGAGGTGCAGCCGGCGCTTCATCGCCTCGTCCACGTTGCGGATCGCGGGCTTGTGGTTGCCGGCGATGACCAGCTTGAACTGGGGCGTGTACTCGAAGAAGTCCTGGCGCATGAAGCGCGCCGAGACCTTGTCGCCGCCAGTGATCGCCTTGACCTTGGACTCGTTCCAGCGCCGGCCCTGCTCGGTCTCGATGGAGGAGACGAAGCGCGCCCCGCGCAGGCCCGCCAGATCGGTCGGATGGCGGTCGCCGCGCGCCTCCATGAAGGTGTCCATCGGCGCGCTGG
>CALALQ010000171.1 GCA_937925595.1 uncultured Demequina sp.
ACAACAGCGTCTGTTCCCTTAATTGCGAACTCGTGCGCGTGTTCATGACATGCCGCCAAGAGGTCCTGCCAGGTACCGAGGCGCGTATTCATGGACGACATCCCTCGCTATATAGCGACTCTAGCGACGATATATTATCGCCCACTGCGATCACCCGCCTGTTCCGGCTCGGCGGTGGGCGCGGGGCGCGGGGGCGCGGCAGGCGTCGGAGCGTGAATCCGCCCACATCCCGCGCGCTCGCGAATGTTAATTCTTTGCTTCGTGGCACCCGGTCCTAGATGAAAGCGCATACATTGGGCGCGTGAATCAGTTGCCCCCCGTTTCCGCCCGTGAGTACACCGTCGAAAGCTTCACTCGGGAATTCCTTCGCGAGGTGAACTTTGGTCAGGGCGTCGACCTAGATCGCGCCTCGACAAACGACAAGTACCTCGCGCTCGCGCGGACGGTGCGCGGTTACCTGATGACCCGCTGGCTCGAGACGCTGCGAAACCAGGCCCAGCGTCAGGCGAAGACCGTGGCATACCTGTCTGCCGAGTTCCTGCTGGGTCGCCAGCTCGACAACAACCTGCTCGCCGCTGACCTCGAGGACATCGCTCGCGAGTCGCTCGCCAGCCTTGGCATCAGCCTCGACGAGCTGCGCGAGGCGGAGATCGAGCCCGGCCTTGGCAACGGCGGCCTTGGCCGCCTGGCCGCATGCTTCATCGACTCGATGGCCACGCTCGACGTCCAGTCCATCGGCTACGGCATTCGCTATGAGTACGGCATCTTCAAACAGCGCTTTGAGGGCGGCAACCAGGTTGAGGACCCCGACGACTGGCTGCGCCTGGGCTCGCCGTGGGAGCTCGCGCACCCCGAGTACGCCGTCAAGGTGGGCTTTGGCGGTCACGTCGAGGAGGTGCCCGACGCTGGCAACAGTGGTCGCCGACGCTGGGTTCCCGAGTGGGAGGTGCTTGGGGTTCCTTACAACTACATGGTCCCCGGCTACCGCAACGGCCGCGTCAACACGCTGCGACTGTGGAGTGCTCGCGCCACTCAGGAATTTGACCTGCGCATCTTCAACTCCGGCGACTACGCGGATGCTGTGAAGGCACAGACGCAAGCGGAGAACATCTCCAAGGTGCTGTACCCCGAGGACTCGACCCCGCAGGGCAAGGAGCTGCGCCTTCAGCAGCAGTACTTCTTTGTCGCGGCCTCACTCAAGGACTTCATCGAGACCGTCCTGCCTGAGGACTACGACCTCCACAAGCTCCCGGAGCGCATCACCTTCCAGCTCAATGACACCCATCCTGTGATCGCGGTTCCGGAGCTCATGCGACTGCTCGTTGACGAGCGCGGCTGGGACTGGGACGACGCCTGGGCGGTCACCCAGAAGGTCTTCGCCTACACGTGCCACACGCTGCTGCCGGAAGCGCTCGAGGTGTGGCCCGTCGACCTGCTTGGCCGTCTGCTGCCGCGCCACCTCGAGATCATCTACCGCATCAACGAGGAGTTCCTCGCGACCGTGCGCGAGGCGTTCCCTGGCGACTTCCTGCGCGAGCGCCACATGTCGATCATCGCGGAGGAACCCGTGCGCTCGGTACGCATGGCGTACCTTGCGACAGTCGCTGGGTTCAAGGTCAACGGCGTCGCGGAGCTGCACTCCGAGCTGCTGCGCGACAAGGTGCTTCCCGAGTTCGCGCAGCTGTACCCGGAGAAGTTCACCAACGTCACCAACGGCGTGACCCCGCGCCGCTTTGTGCGCATCTCCAACCCCGGCCTGTCGCAGCTCATCACCGAGGCGATCGGCGATGGCTGGCTCACGAACCTCGACCGCCTTCGCGGCCTCGAGCCCTTCGCCGACGACCCCGAGTTCCGCGCCCGCTTCGCCGCCATCAAGGCCGACAACCGCGACCGCTTCGCCAAGGTGCTCAAGGCGCGAGACGGGCTGGACCTCGCCGAAGACGGCATGGTCGACGCGATGGTCAAGCGCCTCCACGAGTACAAGCGCCAGTCGCTCAAGCTGCTCCACATCATCTCGCTGTACGAGCAGATCAAGTCCGGCAAGCTCAGCCTCGACGAGGTCACACCGCGCACCTTCGTCTTCGGCGCCAAGGCGGCACCGGGCTACGTGCGCGCCAAGGAGACCATTGCCCTCATCAATGCGGTGGGCGCCACCATCAACGCCGACGCTTCGCTCAAGGGCCGTGTGAAGGTCGCCTTCCCCGCGAACTACAACGTCACGCTCGCCGAGACACTCATCCCGGCCGCCGACCTGTCCGAGCAGATCTCGCTCGCCGGCAAGGAGGCCTCGGGAACGGGGAACATGAAGTTCGCGCTCAATGGCGCGCTCACTATCGGCACGGACGACGGCGCCAACGTCGAGATCCGCAAGCTCGTGGGCGACGAGAACTTCTTCCTGTTCGGCATGACGGAGCCGGAAGTCGCCGAGCTCCAAGCGAAGGGCTACAACCCCGGCAGGTTCTACGAGCAGGACGAGGATCTGCGCAATGCCCTCAACCTGCTGGCTTCCGGAGCGTTCACGGGAGGCGAGCGCGGAGGCGCCGTAGCGTCGGTCTTTGCGAGCCTCACCGAGCGCGACCGCTTCATGGCGCTCGCCGATTACCGCGCCTATGTGAATGCCCAAGCGAAGGTGGATGAGGCGTGGAAGGACAAGGATGCGTGGACCCGCTCCGCGATCCTCAACGTCGCGCGCACCGGCTTCTTCAGCTCGGATCGCTCGATCCGTGACTACCTTGAGCGCATCTGGCGCGCGTAGCACCGCTTGGAGCTGCGTTGTGAGTTTGCTCGCAATTGGGTAATCGGTGCACATGCACTCTCGTAGTCGTGGACAATTGACGCCGTGACCGAAATGGCCCTGCTGGTGCTGGTGGTTATCACCGCGCTGGCCTTCGACTTCACTAACGGTTTCCACGACACCGGCAACGCGATGGCCCCGTCCATCGCCACGCGGGCACTCAAGCCCAAGCAGGCAGTGACCCTCGCGGCCGTTCTCAACCTCATCGGCGCATTCCTGTCGCTGACGGTTGCGGCGACGATCGCCAAGGGCATCGTCGACTCTGGCGCAGTCACCCTCGCCGTGGTGCTGGCCGGTCTAGCCGGCGGCATCATCTGGAACCTCATCACCTGGCTCGCGAAACTGCCATCCAGCTCTTCGCATGCGCTCGTTGGCGGTGTGGTGGGCGCGGTGCTCGCCGCGGCCGGCACCCAGGGCGTCATCTGGAGTGGCCTCGTCGCCAAGGTGCTGCTGCCCGCGCTGCTCGCGCCGGTCATCGCGATCCTCGTCGCGAGTGTGGGCACGGCGATCGTCACTCGCGTCACGCGCAAGATCGGCCGCAAGTACAACGACCGCTCGTTCCGCTGGGGCCAGATCGGCTCGGCGTCGCTCATGGCGCTCGCCCACGGCACGAACGATGCGCAGAAGACGATGGGCATCATCCTCATGGCGCTCATCGCGGCCGGCGCCGCGACCCCCGACGAAGGCGTTCCCGTGTGGGTCATCGTCTCGTGTGCGGTGGCGATGGCGCTCGGCACCTACATGGGCGGCTGGCGAGTCATCAAGACGCTCGGCAAGGGACTTGTGAAGCTCGACTCCCGGCAGGGAATGTCGGCAGACATGTCGTCGGCCTCGGTCATCCTGCTGTCGAGTCACTTCGGCTACTCGCTGTCCACGACGCATGTTGCCAGCGGCTCGATCCTCGGCACCGGCATCGGCCGCAAGGGCGCATCCGTGGGCTGGGGCGTCGCTCGCAAGATGCTCATCGCGTGGCTCATCACCGTCCCCGCCGCGGCCGCCGTGGGTGGACTGTGCTTCGGAATCGGCGAGCTCTTCGGCCACACCGTTGGCCCGTGGGTGGTGTTCGGCATCCTCGTCGCCACCTCGACGTTCATCTACATCCTGTCCCGCCGCCAGCCCGTGCATGCGGACAACGTCAACGACGACGATGAGGAAGTCGAGCCCAGCCGCGAGGAGATCCTCGCCCGCTCGGTCGCCATGCACAACCCGCATCTGATGCGCGTGAAGAAGCCCAAGAAGCCTAAGAAGAAGCCCAAGCATCAGCCGCCGTCGAAGAAGCCCAAGAAGAAGTCGAAGACGCAGAAGGACAAGAAGCACGCCAAGAAGACCGGCGACAAGAAGTCCGGCAAGAAGAAGTCCAAGAAGGCGAAGAAGTAGGAGGGGCCATGAACGAATTCGTTGAATGGGGCGCCCTGGGCAACATCGTGCTCTTTGGACTGCTCATCGGCGCGGGGCTGCCGACGCTGTACGCGATCGGCGTGCGCTCTCTCGATGCCGCGACTGAGGCAAAGGGCAAGGCGCTCGTCCTGCGCAAGATCGTCGCCTATGCCTGCTTCGGCGCCGTCGCCATGGCAATCCTCGGCGCCCTCGCCTTCATTGCCGCGGGCGGCCACTAGTCGCGACTAGCCTTTCGCCATGTACACGTCCACGACGCGGTGGGAAGTGATCAGGGCGATCGGCCTGGTCATCACCGTCACGAGCGGCATCGCCTTCTTCTTCCTTGGCGGAGGCCTACTCGCATGGACTGACCCCGCCCCGGCGGTAGTCGACCTCCTTGTCCTCGCAGGCGGCGCCGCGCTGCTGTACATCTCCGGCAAGCGCATCACAGAGATCTGGGCGGCCAACAAGCCCTATCTCCTCAGCGAAGAGGGACGCTTCGCCATCCGCGGCCGCCGCGAGCTTGAGAAGCGGATCCTCACCTCCGGTCGCATCATCTTCGCGGTGTTCCTCGTGTGCGCCGTTGTCTTCATGTTCCTTTTCGCCGCCATCGCGTGCGGCAACAGCGACGAGGGGTACTGCGGCGACTTTGGGCGCCCACCAGAGTGGTTCGTCGAGTTCTGGCAGGTCTTCACCGTGTTCCTGGGCGCCCTGTGGGCCGCCGCCGTGAGCTTCCGCCGCCGGTTCGAGGCGGCGACAGAGCGGATCGACGTGGTTGTCGCCGAGGGACTGCGCCAACGCCGGGCTGACGACCCCATGCACGGCACCGGCCGGTTCTCCTGGGAGTAGCCAGCCACAGCGTCGGGCATGCGAACGCGAGCGTGACGCAACCGGCCTAATGTGAATGGCATGACGGATCACTGGCTCTTCATCGCGTTCGGGTGGATCGGCTCCGGCCTTGTGGTGTGGTCGCTCATGGTGTCGCGCGTGCTGCGCTTCCGGTGGATGAACTTCGCGGGCGCGCTGATCGCGACCATTTACAACGGGCTCATCGAACTGTGGCCGTTCTTCGCGATGAATTTCGCGATCACGATCATTGACGCGTATTGGATCTGGCGCCTCAAGCGAGAGCGCCACGACGCGGCGGTGTACAAGGTGATCCCCGTCGATCCCCGCGACCCGGTGCTGCAGCACGTCATTGCGGTGCACTCTGCGGACATCGCGAAGGTGCAGCCGGACTTTGCGCCTGAGGCCGACACCGCGCAGCGACGCGCCACGTTCCTTGTGCTGCGCGGCGACGAGAACGTTGGCGTCGTGGCCTTGCGTGACCAGGGTGACGGGGTGGGGCTCGTGGAGCTTGACTGGGTGAAGCCGCGGTTCCGCGACTTTACGCCCGGCGAGTTCGTGTATCGCGAGTCGCACGCGCTTGAGGAGGCCGGGTTCACGCGCATCGAGGTCGAGGAGACGGAGACCACCGACGAGGTGTACCTCCGCCGCATGGGCTTCACGCCCCAGGGCACACGCTGGAGGCGGGACGTCGCGGCCTAGCCCACCGGTTGCGGTCTCCCCACCGGTTGCGGTCTCCCCACCGGTTGCGGTTCGTGAGTGTCGCGAAACGGCCGTTTCGCGACACTCAGATACCGCAACCTGGGAAGGCGCCCAGGCCGCCGCGGGTCGGGCAAGAGAAAAGGCCCCCGGTAACCGGGGGCCTTGCTCGTGCGCGAGGGGGGATTTGAACCCCCACGCCCTTTCGGACACTGGCACCTGAAGCCAGCGCGTCTGCCGTTCCGCCACTCGCGCGCGACTGGTTACTCTAGCACGTTTGAACCGCCCTATACGATGGAGCAATGGGCGTGATGGATCGGTTCGAGAGGGGCGTCGAGAACGCGATGCAGACCGCGTTCGCGAAGACCTTCAAGTCCGGAGTCAAGCCCGTTGAACTTGCGGCCGCCGTGAAGCGCGAATGCGATGCCCGCGCCGCCGCCGTTGACCGCAACCGCACCGTTGCCCCCAACGAGTACACGGTGTACCTCTCGCCCACGGACTTCGAGCACGTCACCGACTGGGGCGACGAGGCCCTCGCTCATGAGATCGCCGACTCCCTCGAGGACCACGCCCGCAGCCTTCGCTACGCCTTCGTCGGCGCGGTCGAGGTGAGCTTCGAGCTCGACGAGTCCCTCGCCACGGGCCGCTACTCCGTCTCCAGCCGCACCAAGCGCGGACCCGTCGCTCCCGCCACCTCGCCGGACCCGCTGTCTCGCTTCCCGCTGCTCGACATCGACGGCCAGCGCTACAACCTCACGGGCAAGACCACGATCATTGGTCGCGGCACCGAGGCGGACATCGTGGTGGACGACAACGGCGTGAGCCGCAAGCACATCAGCCTCGAGGTCACGCCGGAGGGCACGATCCTCACGGACCTCGGCTCCACCAACGGCACCTTCGTCGAGGAGCAGCGCATCACCGAGGTGACGCTCGTGGATGGCAACGCCATCCGCATTGGCCGCACCGTGATCATGTACTGGGACGCAGTCGTCACGGACGAGGACTGACAGGGGCACGCCATGAGTCAGCTGTCAATCACCCTCCTGCGCCTTGGCTTCCTTGTGCTGCTGTGGGCGCTGGTGCTGTCGAGCATCGGCGTGCTCCGCGCGGACTTGTACGGCACTCGCGTCCTCACTCGCGGTCGCGGCCGCAAAGCCAAGGCAATGCCCGACGCTAGGGCTGAGAAGACCGCCGCCCCCACCAGGGGTTCCACGGGAGTTCGTCCCGGCGCGGTGCAGGCCGATGAGGCGCCTGCCGCTCGCCTCCTGGTGACCGCCGGCCCGCTCAAGGGCACCTCGATCCCGCTGGGAGCGGCGCCGGTGCTCGTGGGTCGCGCCCCCACCTGCACGCTCGTGATCGACGACGACTACTGCTCGGCACGCCATTGCCGCATCTTCCCCGAACACGGGGAGTGGAGGGTCGAGGATCTCGGCTCCACCAACGGGACCTACTTGGGGAATCAGAAGGTCACTGACCCCGTCCCGCTGCGCAAGGGAGACCAGGTGCGCATCGGGGCCACAACCCTGGAGCTGAGCCAGTGACCTTCCTTGCTTTCCACTTCGCGGCTCGCACTGACGTGGGTCTGTCGCGCCACAACAATCAGGATTCGGGCTATGCCGGCCCCAACCTGCTTTTGGTGGCTGACGGCATGGGCGGTGCGGCTGGGGGCGACATTGCGTCCTCGATCGCCGTGGGCCGCCTCGCCGCTCTCGACGGCGAAGCGCTGGGACCAGACGAGGCTCTCGACGAGCTCAAGCTCGGGATTTCTGAGGCCCACGCGCAGATCGTGTCCCGCGCGCGCAACGATCCGGAACTGTCAGGCCTCGGCACCACCGTGACGGCGCTGCTGCGCTCCGGCTCAACGCTCGCGATGGCGCATATCGGCGACTCTCGCGCGTACCTCCTTCGCAATGGCACTCTCGACCAGGTCACGAGCGACCACACGTTCGTCCAGCACCTCATCGACACCGGTCGCCTGTCTGTCGCGGATGCGGAGAACCACCCCAAGCGCAATCTCATCCTGCGCGTACTCGGCGACGTTGACGCGAATGTGCCCGTGGACATCTCTGTGCGCGAGATCAAGCCGGGGGATCGCTGGATGCTGTGCTCCGATGGCCTGAGCGGCGTGGTGAGCAGGGACACCATCCTCAAGACCATGCTCGAGGTCGAGGACCCCGGCGACTGCGCGGATGCGCTCATCGCTCTCGCCCTCGCCGCAGGTGCGCCGGACAACGTCACGTGCATCATCGGCGACGTCGTCGACATTGACGAGACCCCTGACGGCGTTGGTCCCTCGACCGTCGCGCAAGTGGTGGGAGCGGCAGCCCTCGACAGGAACAAGCCGTCGGCAGCGTCGGGCACCCCCGCGGCGAAAGCCGCCCAGCTGTCCTCTCATGCCGACTCTGACGACGAGGACGAACCCAGCCGCTGGTTCACGCTGTGGGAGCGAGTGCGCCCGTGGGTGCTGCCGCTCATCGTGCTGCTGGCACTCGTGGGACTCGCGTGGGGCGCCTACAAGTGGACCCAGACGCAGTACTTCGTGGGTGAGCACCAGGGCGTCGTCGCGATCTACCGGGGGATTCCCGGCGAGGTGGGGCCGCTTGAGCTCTCGCACCTTGTCGAAGACACCGATGTTCCCCTCGATTCGCTCGCGCCGTATGCCCGCGAGCGCATCGCCGACACCATCAGGGTTGGTGATGTTGACGAGGCCCGCCGCGTGATCGAGGGCCTGCAGGCGGGCGCGTAGTGGCGACCGTCTCGACCGTCAGGTACCAGCGCGGACGTGGGTCCGAGCTGCTCCTGCTTGGGCTGGCAGCACTCATCACCGTGGCCGCGCGCGGCCTCGTGGACTATCACGCCGACGTCCTCGTGATCTCGAGCATGCTGTGGTACACGGCGATCGTCGTGGCGGTGCTGCTTGCGATTCACTTTGCCCTGCGGCGATGGGCTCGAGACGCGGATCCCGTGATCGTGCCGGCCGTGGCGACTCTGACGGGCGTTGGCCTCGCGATGATCCGCCGCATCGACTTCGCGTGGGCAGACCGCGGCTACCCCACGGACTTTGGCCAGACTCAGTCCATGTGGGCGGTGCTTGGTGCCGCGCTGTGCGTCGTGACGGTGCTCGTGGTGCGCGACTACCGTGTGCTGCGTCGCTTCACTTACACCGCCGGCATTCTGGGTCTCGTTGGCCTGCTGCTGCCGCTCATGCCGGTGATCGGTCGTGAGATCAACGGCGCGCGCATCTGGATCGGCCTGTTCGGCCGCTCCCTGCAGCCAGGAGAGTTCGCCAAGATCGCCTTCGTCATCTTCTTCGCGGGCTACCTGCAGTCCAATCGCGACGCCCTCGCCGTCGCCGGCCCCAAGATCGTGGGCATCCGCTTCCCGCGAGCGCGGGACATGGGTCCGCTCATCGTGGTGTGGCTCGCGGCGATCGCGGTGCAGGTGTTCGAGCGCGACCTCGGCACCTCGCTGCTGCTGTTCGGCATCTTCGTGGGCATGCTCTACATCGCCACCAGGCGCACCAGTTGGATCGTGCTCGGCGTTGGCCTGTTCCTCGCCGGCGCGGCGTTCGCGGGAACCGTGTTCTCCCACGTGCGCTCGCGCTACACCGCCTGGCTCCACGCCTTCGACCCCGAGGTGTACGCCTCCGGTCAGTCGCAGCAGCTTGTCAAGGGGCTGTTCGGGATGGCCTCCGGAGGGCTCTTCGGGACGGGCCTTGGCGAAGGCCGCCCGGACCTGGTCCCCTACGCCTACAGCGACTTCATCATCGCGAGCCTTGGCGAAGAGCTCGGTCTCATGGGCCTCATGGCGCTGCTGCTGCTGTACGTCATCATCGTGCAGCGCGCGATGCGCACCGCGATTGGCGTTCGCGACGGCTTCGGCAAGCTGCTCGCCGCTGGACTCGGCATCTCGATCGCGCTGCAGACGTTCATCGTGGTGGGTGGCGTCATGCGCGTCATCCCGCTGACGGGACTCGCCACGCCGTTCCTCGCCTATGGAGGTTCGGCGATGCTCGCGAACTGGATCATCGTGGCTCTGCTGCTGCGCGTGTCCGATCAGGCCCGGCGACCGCAGGAGGTGACGCAGTGAACGATCCCATCCGCAGGGTCAGCGTCGTCATCCTGGTGATGTTCCTCGCGCTCATGGTCGCCGCGTCGTGGACCCAGGTCATTGAGGCAGGCTCGCTGAACTCCGATGCGCGCAATGTCCGCACCCTTTACCGGGAGTTCGGCAACTATCGCGGTCCGTTCATCGTTGACGGCGAGCGCATCGTGTACTCCAAGCCCATCGACGACCCCTTCAACTATCAGCGCACCTATGTGAACGGGCCGCTGTACGCCTCTGCCACGGGCTACTACTCCATCGTGTTCGGTCGCACCGCGCTCGAGCAGACGGAGAACTCGCTGCTCGCTGGCACCTCTGACGCCCTCTTCTGGAACCGACTGCGCGACCTGTTCAGCGGTGAGGAGCAGCGCGGCGCCTCCATCGAACTCACGCTGCGCGCCAAGCTTCAAGAGGTGGCCGCCAAGTCGCTCGGCAAGAAGAAGGGCGCCGTGGTCGCGCTCGATCCCAAGACCGGCGCGATCCTCGCCATGGTCACGAGTCCCACGTTCGACCCCGCGCTCCTCGCGGGCCACTCGAGCGCCAAGGTCAACGAGAACTACCAGGCACTCGACGGCGATCCGGACCGGCCGCTCATCAACCGAGCGATCGCGGGAGACACCTACCCGCCGGGATCGACGTTCAAGCTCATCGTCTCCTCCGCGGCTCTCGATGCTGGCTACAACCCCAACTCCACGGTCTACGCGCCAGACGAGTTCCCCCTCCCTGGCTCGTCGAAGACCATCAAGAACTATGGCGGCGCCAAGTGCGGCAAGTCCCCTCAGATCACTCTTGAGCAGGCGCTCACGGTCAGCTGCAACACCGCCTTCGCGGACCTCGGCATCACGCTGGGCTGGGACGCTGTGCAGGCCAAGGCCGCGGAGTTCGGATGGACTGACACCTTCCGGGTGCCGCTCGTGGTCACCCCCTCTCGCCTGCCGGAGGGACCGGACGACGCTCAGGTCGCCATGAGCTCCCTTGGCCAGTTCGACGTTCGCGCCACTCCCATGCAGATGGCGATGGTCGCCGCGGCCATCGCCAACAACGGCCGCCTCATGACGCCGTACCTCGTGGACACGGCCCGGGCCAGCGACCTGACGATCATCGAGCAGTCGGAGCCGACGCTGTACTCGCGTCCTCTCACGACTCAGGACGCCTCAGAGCTCACCCAGATGATGGTCTCCGTCGTCGAGAACGGCACGGGAAAGGCCGCTCGCATCAGCGGCGTGACGGTAGCTGGCAAGACGGGCACGGCGGAGACCGGCAATGGCACGCCGCCCCACGCGTGGTTCGTGGGCTTCGCCCCGGCTGAGGACCCCGTGGTCGCGATCGCGGTGATCGTGGAGAACGGCGGAGATCTCGGCTCCGAGGCGACGGGAGGCCGCGTCGCTGCGCCCATCGCCAAGACCGTCATGCAGGAGGCGATCCGCCTCAGCAGGGAGGGCTCATGACGCTGCAGGCAGGCACCACCCTTGCCGGGAGGTACACACTGACGTCCCTCATCGCCGTAGGCGGCATGGGCGAGGTGTGGAAGGCGCAGGACGGGGACCTCAATCGCACCGTCGCGGTGAAGGTCCTCAAGGACACGGCCCATGGCAACGAGACGTTCCTGCGTCGCTTCCGCAATGAGGCGAAGAACGCCGCGGGCCTCGCCCATCCCAACATCGCCCAGGTCTACGACTATGGCGACCACGACGGCACCGCGTTCCTCGTCATGGAGTACGTCGACGGCGAGCCGCTCAGCACGATTTTCGAGCGCGAGCGCACCATCTCCGAGGCGCGACTGGTGCGCATCCTCACGGAGACCGCCCATGGCTTGGAGGCCGCTCACGCCGCGCACGTCATGCACCGCGACATCAAGCCGGGCAACCTGCTCGTCTTTGGCGACGACCGCGTCAAGATCACCGACTTCGGGGTCAGCCGCGGCATGGACCAGACCACTCTCACCGCCACGGGAATGGTGATGGGCACTGCTCAGTACCTCGCGCCGGAACTGGCGCTCGGCAAGCCGGCGACCCCAGCGTCGGACATCTATGCGCTGGGAATCATCGCCTACGAAGCCGTGATGGGAAAGCGCCCCTTCACCGCCGCCAACGCCGTCGATATCGCGATCGCACAGGTGAATGAGCCCGTGCCCCCGCTGCCGGCAACCGTGTCATCGGGCATGCGAGAGCTGATCGCCCTGCTGCTCGAGAAGAATCCGCGCAAGCGTCCGCGCACCGCCCAAGAGCTGCTGCGGGTTCTCGCCGCCATGCAGGTGCCCGACGCTGCCCCGCCTCCCGCAGCACCGGCACCAGAGGTTTCCGAGGCCAAGCGACGCATGCCGCCAAGCATCGCTCCGCGCGAATACCGGCCACGACCAGATGTGCGCCGCTCACAGCCATGAGCGCCGGAAATGCCACAATAGTTCGAAGCACACGGCCGCTGGGGCCGCGGAGGGACAGCAGATGAGCGAGAACGCGAAGATCCTCGCGGGCAGGTATGAGGTCGGCGACCTCATTGGTCGCGGAGGAATGGCCGAGGTTCACATCGGCTATGACACGCGCCTTGGCCGCACCGTCGCGATCAAGATACTGCGCGCAGACCTCGCTCGCGACCCCTCCTTCCAGACGCGCTTCCGCCGCGAGGCTCAAGCAGCTGCGGGTCTCAACCACCCCGCGATCGTCGCCGTCTACGACACGGGCGAGGACACCGTGCTGAGCTCCACCGGAGTTCCGCAGGCCGTGCCGTTCATCGTCATGGAGTACGTCGAGGGGCACACGGTTCGCGACATCCTCAAGGGCGATGTCGCCGCCCCCATCGACGAGGCCGTAGAGATCATCACGGGCGTGCTGTCCGCGCTTGAGTACTCGCACCACGCGGGACTGGTCCACCGTGACATCAAGCCCGCGAACGTCATGCTCACCCCCACGGGCGCGGTCAAGGTCATGGACTTCGGCATCGCCAGGGCACTGGCCGACGCTGGGCAGACGATGACCCAGACGCAGGCTGTCGTTGGCACGGCTCAGTACCTGTCGCCAGAGCAGGCGCGCGGCGAGACCGTTGACGCCCGCTCCGACCTGTACTCGACCGGCTGCCTGCTGTTCGAGCTGCTCACGGGACGTCCACCGTTCATCGGCGACTCTCCCGTGTCCGTCGCCTACCAGCACGTTCGCGAGCAGCCGCCGCGGCCGTCGCAGTACGCATCCGACGTGCCGCAGGCCCTCGACCAGATCGTGCTGCGAGCGCTCGCCAAGGACCGCAACGAGCGCTACTCGAACGCCGGCGAGTTCCTCGCCGATCTGCGCGCCTTCACGGCCGGCGACCCCGTTGACCCGTCGACCGGCTCGATCGTCGTTGGCGGCGCCGCGGGTGCTGCGGCGGGCGCTGCGGCCGCAGGTCTCGACGACCGCGCCGCCATCGCCGAGCAGGCCACGCAGGCGATGCCTGCGGTCGTGGACACCGGCGCCACCGCCGTCATGCCCACGCAGCCCGCACCCACCGCACCCACCGAGGTGCAGCCTGCCGCGCCCTGGGCTGCCATCGCCTCGGTTCCGCCGGTGGGAACGGACACGTTGGCAGATCCGCTTGACCCTTCGCTTCCCGACGAGGAGGACGAGGAGCGCAAGCGCCGCATGCGCCAGTACTGGCTGCTCGGCGGTGCTGCCGTGGCCGCAATCCTCATCATCGTCGCGCTGTTCCTGTTCTCCCGTGATGACAGCGCTCCCACGCCAAGCGCGAGCGGTGTGGCGATCCCCGACCTCGTGGGTCTCACCGAGGAGCAGGCGACCAAGGCCCTCGATGAGCTGGGTCTCATCGCCGTCATCGACCACGAGCCCTCCGATGAGGTGGAGAAGGACCTCGTCACTCGGACGGATCCCGCGTTCGGGGCTCAGGTTGACCCCGGATCGCGGGTCACAGTGTTCCTGTCCTCCGGCCCCTCGGAGCTTGAGGTGCCCGACGTCAGAGGACTCACGCAAGAGGAGGCCCTCGCCCTTCTCGACGAAGCGGGCCTCAACGTGCTGCGCATCGACATCGTCAATGACTGGGAGATCGAGAAGGACCGTGCCGTCGGCACCGATCCTGCCGCCGGTGAGCCCATCGCCGCTGGTGCGGGAGTGGTCCTACAGATCGCGAGCGGCCACGTGGATGTCCCCGACGTCACCGGAATGACCGAGGACGAGGCGCGCGCTGTGCTCGACGAGCTCGGCCTGCAGGTCACGACCAAGCGCACGGAGACGAGCTCCAAGCCCGAAGGCACGGTGACCAAGCAGAGCCCCAAGGCGGGACTCACCGACATCGGATCGACCATCACCATCACCGTGGCGACCAAGCCCACCACGGCGGAGGTTCCCAACGTCGTGGGCATGACGCAGGCTGAGGCGACTCAGGCGCTCATCGACGCCGGCTTCAAGGTGACGGTCAAGCCCCAGCCCTCGGATGAGCAGCCCAATGGCGTGGTCTTCGCCCAGAGCCCCGACGCGGGAATCTCGCTTGGCATCAAGCAGCCCGTGACGATCTTCGTCTCGACCGGCCCTGCTCCTGAGCCGCCGCCGGACGACGAGAGCGCGTAACGCCGCCCTGCGAACGGACTACTTGCGTACGAGGGGCGACAGTCCTGCGGACCTGCCCTCAGCGTCGGGCATTCCGCAGATCTCCAGCCAGTTCGCAAGGAGGCGGTGACCACCCTCGGTGAGCACGGACTCCGGGTGGAACTGCACGCCGATGAGCGGCAGCTCGCGGTGCTGCAGTCCCATGATGATGCCCGACGCCGTGGTTGCGGTGACCTCGAGCTCTTCAGGAACCGTGGGGTTCTCCACGGCGAGCGAGTGGTAGCGCGTCGCGGTGAAGGGCGAGGGCAGCCCGGTGAGCACCGAGGCGCCCTCGTGCTCGACGAGCGAGGTCTTGCCGTGCATGAGCTCAGGGGCGTGCGAGACGACTCCGCCGTAGACCTCCGCGAGCGCCTGGTGACCAAGACACACGCCGAGCATGGGCGTCTTGGTCTGCGCGCATTCGCGGATGACACTCATCGAAGAGCCGGCTTCCGCCGGGGTGCCGGGACCGGGCGAGACCAGCACGCCGTCGAACTCGGACACGGGAGGGTGCGGCACGTCGTTGCGCACAACCACGGTCTCAGCGCCCATCTGCCGCAGGTAGCCCACGATCGTGTAGACGAACGAGTCATAGTTGTCGATCACCAGGATGCGCGTCACGATTCGTCTCCCACGCTCTGCTCTTGAATGTTGAAGGTCTCAGCGACCCAAGGGAAAACGTACTCGAACAGCACCCACACGATCGCCGCGAGGATGATCACGAGCACGATGGCGCGCAGCCAGCGCGGACCAGGGAGCACGTTCCAGATGGCGGGGAAGATCATTCAGCCACCTCAAACAGCTCCGCTGGGACGCCGTTGCCCACGGGACTCCAGTACTCCATCTCACCCCAGACCACGAAGCGCTCCGCGGCGGAGAACATGGGATGGCACGTGGTGAGCGTGATGTAGTGGTTGTCCGGCGCCTCGCCGGGCTTGTTGGGAACGGGAGCGATGACGCGCACGGCGCTTGGCAGCACGATCTCGGAACCGGTCATGCGGTACACGTACCAGGCGTCCTTGGTCTGCACGATGAGCGCGTCGCCCTTCTTGAGCTCCGCAATGCGGTTGAACGGCTTGCCATACGTGGTGCGATGCGCGGAGATCGCGAAGTTGCCCTTGGCGCCGGGCATGCCCGTGCCGGGGTAGTGGCCGATGCCGAGGCGGTCAAGGATCGTGTGCCGATCCACGCCCTGCGTGATGGGCTTGATGTAGTCCTCACCCCAGCGCGGCACGTAGAACGTCGCGAAGGTGGTGCCGAACCCCGGCTCCTTCATGACGTCAGCGGTGTCCGGCGACAGCTTGAGCTTGTCCGGGATGGTCTGCGGGCCGTTGTCCGCGATCTCGCCGGCCTTGATCTGAGGGGTATACGCCCACTCGAGCTCCTTGACCGTCTCCTCTTGAATGCTGTTGGCCTCAATGTCTGTGTAGAACAGCTGCCACACGACGTACAGGCCCAGCACCGCACCCGCGATGATCATGAGCTCACCGATGAGCGCGACGAAGCGCGAGCCGCGGTGACGTGCCTCAGCCTGGCTCGAGTCGCTCACGGGGGTGTCGACGAGACTCATGGTGCGACCAGCGTACGTGACGTGCGAACGGAGGGACAACGTCGGCGGTGGGCGGGGTGTACGCGCTCGGCTACTCTTGTCCCCAGCATGTAGCCCAGGAGGAAACCGTGCCCGAATCCAAGAAGCGCGACAAGAAGCAGGCCGTCAAGGTGCCTCGCAACGTGGGAAAGGTCTCCACGGAGAACCCCAAGTGGCTGCTCCCCACCGCAATCACGCTGCTCGTGCTCGGCCCCACCTGGATCATCATCTACTACATCTCCAAGGGCCGCCTCCCGCTGGACATTCACCACTGGAACATCGGCATCGGCTTCGCGCTGCTCATGGCGGCGATGCTGCTCTTCACCCGCTGGAAGTAGTCCCGCCCCTGGGGAAAACTCAAGTTACACGCGTGTAGTTATCCCCGATTGGGGACAAGGCTGGGGAAAACTACACCGGTGTAGTTCCTAATTGGGGATACGCCGACGCTGGGCTCGCCGATCCACTCCCCGCAGCATCGCGAACATCACCACAGCCCCGGCAATGGCACCACCGAGGTGACCCTGCCACGAGATGCCGTTGATGAAGAAGCCCGCGACGAGCCAGATGCCCGCGGATGCCAGCAGCGACTGAGCGGACAGATTGAGCTTCATCAGCACCACAGCGAACGCGGCGATGAGGCCGAAGATTGCTCCAGAGGCGCCGCCGTGCACATTGCCAGTCCCCAGCAGCATGATCGCCGCCGAGCCGCCGATCACCGACGCGAGGTAGACGCCGACGAAGCGGAGCCGTCCCAGCACCGGCTCAAGCTGCGTGCCGAACTGCCACAGCACAAACATGTTGATCGCGAGGTGCAGGAAGCCGAAATGCAGGAAGCCACTGGAGATCCAGCGGTACCAGTCGTGGCCGAACTCCTCAAGGCCGGGAACGCCGCGAGGCCAAAGCCCCCAGTCAATGATCCAGCGGCTCTCACCGAGCACGAGGTGGCCGTAGGCAAACGCGAGCACGCTCGCTGCCATGAGCGCGTACGTCGCCCACGGTGTTCCGTTTGCGGAGACAAAGCCCAGCCGGTTCACCACCGGACCGACGCGCGAGGCCTCCTGCTTCACGCAGTCAACGCACTGGATGCCCACGGGCGCTGGCCGCTGGCAGTCAGGGCAGGTGGGGCGACCGCACCGCTGACAGGTCACATAGGTGACCCGGTCAGGGTGGCGCGGGCAGACCGGAGGCGCGGCAGCGTCGGTCATAGAGCTTAGTCGTCGGTGACGGTGACGCCCGTGATCATGACGTCCTCAAGGGGACGGTCACGGCCGTCGACGGGCGTGGTTGCGATCTTGTCCACAACTGCCTTGGACGCGTCATCGACCACTTTGCCGAAGATGGTGTGCGCGCCGTTGAGGTGCGGGGTGGGGCCAACGGTGATGAAGAACTGCGAGCCGTTGGTGCCTCCCGGCTTGCCCGTGATGGGGTTGAGGCGCTTGCCAGCATTCGCCATCGCGAGCAGGTACGGCTCGGAGAAGCGCAGCTCAGGGTGGATCTCGTCGTCGAAGGTGTAGCCGGGGCCGCCGGTGCCGGTGCCCAGCGGGCAGCCACCCTGGATCATGAAGCCATCGATGACGCGGTGGAACACCACGCCGTTGTAGAACGGCTCGTGGCTGGGCTCACCCGTCTCCGGATCCCGCCACTCCTTCTCGCCACTTGCGAGTCCCACGAAGTTCGCCACGGTGACGGGCGCGTGGTTGGGGTACAGCTCCACGGTGATGTCGCCCGCGGTCGTCTCAATCGTTGCCTTCATAAGGTCATTGTTCCACGGGTATCTAGATAGTGAATTGCGTGGCACGATGGACGAAGACGGGAAAGCCTGGTGAAAGGACTGGTCATGGACAGCGCAAAGGCTAAGGAATACCAGCGTCAAGCCGCGGAGGCAGCCGCCGCCGCGCGCGCGGCGGCCAAGGAAGCCAGCGCCGCCGCAGCAGAGGCCGCAGCACGAGCCAAGGAGTGGGCCGGCCCGCAGGTCGAGCACGCTCGCGAGTGGCTCGCCCCTCGCGCCAGGCACCTGTACAGCGAGGGTGCCCGCAAGGCTGAGCCCTACGTTCGCAAGGCAGGCGACAAGGCAGCGGACTGGACCGACGCTTTGCACGCCGCCGTCGTTGGCGCCGCCATCCCCGCGGTGCTTGCCGCCGTTGACTCCGCCGCGCACGCTGACGAGGAGCCAGAGAGCCGCAGCGTGTGGCCCAAGATCGTGGTGCCCGCGATGGTCGTTGGTGCCGCTGCCGCCGCCCTGGTGGTGTGGGCGCGCCGCGACCCTGGTCGTGACCCGTGGGCAGGCGACGATGACGAGTGGGAGTTCGCTGACGGCTCCGACTTCAAGGACCAGCTGCGCGACAACGTGAACCGCGCCGCCGATGCTGCAGGTGAGGCCGCGAAGCGCGCCGCATCAGCCGCAGCGGCTGCCGCTGCGGCCGCCGCCGACGCCCTGAGCGAGAAGGCCGGGCCCGCCGTGAGCAAGGTCAAGGAAACCGCGGTCGCCGAAGCCCGCAAGGTCCGCGACGCCGCCGAAGTGGCCCGCCACAAGGCCGCAGCCGGTCTCGCGGAGACCTTTGACGATGCAGAGGACGTGTGGGAGGACGAGGTCGAGGACACTCCGGCAGCTCCCAAGAAGGCTGCGCCGCGCAAGACCGCTGCGAAGAAGCCCACCACCGACAAGTAGCGGACTAGCCGCCACCGGCGAGGTGGTCGACGAGGATCTTCACGCCAATGCCGATGAGGATCACACCGCCGACCACCTCTGCCCACTCGGCGAGCAGGTGTCCGGCTCTGTGACCCAGCCGCACGCCCAGCAGGCATACTCCGAACGTGATCACGCCGATGACGGCGGCAGCGACCCACACGTTGACGTCGAGGAACGCGAACGAGACCCCGACGGCCATCGCGTCGATGCTTGTCGCGATTCCCAGCACGATCGCCTCGCGCAGCGTCAAGGGTGACGGCTGGCCGCGATCGTCTTCGTGCCGGTTCTTCCATGCCTCCCACAGCAGTTTTGCTCCAATAGCCGCGAGCAGGCTAAAGGCGACCCAGTGATCGAAGCCCTCGATAGCGTCGGCGAAGGCTGAGCCGAGCAGCCAGCCGACGATCGGCATAGCTGCCTGAAGGACGCCGCAGCTGATCGCGAGGAGCAGCGCCTTGCTCCATTCGAAGCGCGGCATGCGCATGCCCCGACTCACGGATACAGCGAAGGCATCGGCCGAAAGTGCGAGGGCGGTGAGGACAAGGGTCAGTGGGGACATCGCCCCTAGACCCTATCCATTGGCGCGGACAGCACGCGCGCGCGTGCCTCGCGCAGCAGGCGGAACCAGGTGGCCCTGCTGACGTGCAGGTCCTCGAGGCATTCCTGCTGGGAGCGGCGCGGGCCCGTGTGGGCAAGCTCTATCGCGCGCCGCAGCCGCTGCTCCTCCGGCGAGTGCCCGAACACTGCGTCGAGCACCCGCACCAGCTCCGCTTCCCGCGCAGCATCCTCACCGGGCGCGAGCAGATGCTCGTTGGTTGGCACCTCCGCCTCGAGCCCCAGTTCGCCCATGATGATGCGCTGCACGTACGCCACGGCACCGCCTGGTCGCAGGTCCGTGAGGTACACGAGCGGGTCGCTGCCTTCGAGAGGGGCCGCGAGCGCGGCGATAACGAGCGCGGGACGGCGCGCCGGTTCGGGATAGTGGATATAGACGGCCTCCATGTCCACGAGGCCGTGCCTGCGCATGAACGCGCCGATGGAGATGCGGGTGGCCTCGGTGCGGTCGGCGTCGGGAAGGTCCGCGAACAGCACGATGCCTGCGTACGACCGCTGGGGGTCGCTTCCCGCAAGCTCGACGGACTCCGCGAGCTTGCGCCCCAGTTCCGTGCCGGGCAGGTCGCTCGCCCGCACGAGAGAGCCGAAGAACACCGCAGTCCCGTCGTTGCGGCGCATCACCAGGTCCACCGCGCCCGGCAGCTGCACGAAGGCGGCGAGCTCGTCCCAGTTTTCCGCCGTGTCGAAGCCGCCAGCATTCGCGAACTGCGCGAGCTCGCCCGGTCGCGGCCGGTCCGCATAGTGCGTGGGGCTCGCCTCCATGGCGATCGCCCTTCGCAGCACCGGGTGCTGCACGAACAGCGTCACCTCGATGAGCGCCTCGACGTCACCGAGCCGCGCCCGGGTTGCGAGGTGCTCAACGATGCGGGACACGAGCGTCCGGTAGCGCTCGGGTGACTGTTCTCGCAGTCGCTCACTGATGGCCGCGGCGAGCACGGGGTGGAGGCTCACTCCGCCGCCAAGGCGCTGGGTGACGCGCAGGTCCGCAAGCTTCTGCAGCCCGTCGCGGGTGGGCTGGCCCGGCAGCGCGGCAGCGAGCAGTCGCCCGTCAACGGTGCGGCACAGCGCGGCGACTGCCAAGACATCGGGATCCACATCGAGGTCACCGGTGCCCGCGAGCCACTGGGTCACCCGCTGCTCAAGTTCTGCGGCGAGGTTCGCCGACTGCGCACCCGGCGGCACGCTCGCTCCAACCGTCAGGGCGAGCGGGGAACCTCCCGCCCACTTGATGAGAGCAGTCCGACGCTCGGGTTCCGTGACCCCCCGAGCCTCGAGCAGCTGCGCCGCGTCATCGGGTCCGAGCGGTGCCAAGGCGAGGTCCACGAAGATCGCGTGCAGCGCATCGGCGCGCCATGAGGGGTCCGGCGACGTACGGCCCGCAAGGATGACTCGGGACCTGGCGGAGAGGGTGTCGAGCAGGACGTCCCGAAGGGGGGCAAGGGCGGAGCCGAGCGTGTCCGCCTCGTCGAGGATGACGACGTCTGCGGCCTGCGCGGCCTCGAGGACGCGAGCGCGCAACAGATCCAGATCGAGCGGCAGCGTGCGACCATCGAGGCTCGCGACGGTCGCACCTTCGGCGGTCGCAATGCGACGCGCGGCGCGAAGGAGCGCGGACTTGCCGATGCCTCCCGGTCCGTGAACGTAGAAGATTCGTGACGGACTCGCCTGATCCAACACGCGCTTCAGGAGCTGAATTTCATTGGCCCTGCCGACGAAGCCAGCGGCGTCTGCCGCATCGGCGACATCGCGAAGACTGGGCAGGGAGGTCATCAGCGGGCGAGCCTCGCGTCGAGGCCGGCGCGAACCGCTGGCCACTCGGTGTCGATGATTGAGAACACGACGGTGTCGCGCACCGTCCCGTTGGGCAGAATCTTGTGATTGCGCAGCACGCCGTCCTGCTTGGCACCCAGCCGCGCGATCGCGGCGCGCGACTGGTGGTTGTGCCAGTGAGTGCGGAACTCGACGGCGATGCAGCCCAGGTCCTCGAACGCGCGGGACAGCAGCAGCCGCTTTGCGGCCGGGTTGATGCCCGTCCCCTGCGCCGCTGCGGCAAGCCACGTGGAGCCGATCTCGAGGCGACGGTTGGGCTCGTCGATGTCCATGTAGGTTGTCATCCCCACGGCGGCGCCAGTTGTCGGGTCCACGACCGCCCAGGGCGCCATGCTTCCCGCTCTGTGAAGGGAAAGGCGACGGTCGATCTCGGCCGCCACAGCGTCGGGCGCGGGGATGGAGGTGTACCACGCGCGCTGCCAGAGGTTGCCGCCGCGCGCGGCCTCGGCAAGATCCGCGGCGTGGCTGTGGGAAAGCGGTTCGAGGCGCACACGGTCACTTTCCAGGACCGGGGTGTCGCTGAACGCCATTGGCACAGACTAGAGCGCAAAGGGCCGGACACCCAATGGATGCCCGGCCCTTTGCGGATGGCGTTACTTGACGACGACCGACTTGCCGGTGGCCGACGACGCCTTGAAGTTCTTGTCACCTTCGTACTTGACGGTGACCTTCCACGTGCCCTTGGCGAGCTTGGGAACGGAGACCGTCACCTTGCCGCTGGACAGCTTGCCCGTCACCTTCTTGGTGGTGGAGCCCTTCTTGAGGGTCACCGTCACCTTTCCGGTGGCGTTGGCGAGACCAGAGGGCTGCGTCACCGTCACGGTGTACTTGCCGGACTTCTTGGTGGTGGGGGCCGTCTTCACGGCGCCCTTGACAGACTTCGCGGCGACCTTGTTCACCGTGAGAGTGCCGGTCTTGGTGAACGGCTTGACCTCGCTGTTGCCGCCATAGGTGAGCGTGTAGGAGTACGAACCCGGCTTGAGCTTGGCCGTGGTGAACACTGCGGCGTGGTTGCTGATCGCCGAGGTGTAGGTCTTGCCGTTGACCTTGAGGGTCACGTTGCCGGACGGCACGCGACCGTAGAGGCCCTCGATCGCCACGGTGACCTTGGAGGCCTTGCCGTACGAGACGGCGGGAGCCGTGACCTTCTGGGTAGAGACGACCGCGCCGGGCAGACCCTTGAAGAAGTCGCCCAGCTTAGCCTTCGCCTCGTTCGCGAATACGAGCTTGGCTCGTGCATTGTCGAGGGCGCCCTTGTCTCCAGGAGAAAGAGTGCTCTCGTCGGCGGGGATGGGGAAGGCCAGGCCGAGCTGCTCAGCAGGTCCGGTGAACTCCCAGTTCGTCATGTACTCCTCGAAGTAGGGAAGACCGGTCACCGAGTCACTGCTCTGCCGGATCCACTGGCGCTTGACCGCGGAGCCGCTGGGGTTCGTGCCGGTTCCACGCTCGTAGCCGATGAGGAACGGAACTTGGAGCTTGCGCACCACGTCCGGGAAGGCGTCAAGGTTGCCGCCGGGGAAGTACGAGACGCGGTTGCTCCCACCAGCATGAGGGTCATACGCGGTGACCAGGTTCCGGAAGTACGTGCGAACGACGTCGCCGTAGACCCACGAGGGACGGAAGTGGGTGATCGTTCCGTTCGAGTTGTAGGCGTTGTCGCGAACGTGAATCGGGTTCGTGCCCTGGTTCGCCTGGTTGACCTTGCCGCCGTCCAGCACGAGGTCGAAGTTGTACACCTTGACGCCGTTGTCCACGGCCTCTTGGTTCACGTACTTGATCACCGCGCGGGTGTTGGGGCACCACGTGCCGCCAAAGAGAATCGCGAACTGCGTGGTCGTCTTCTTGTTGAGGACGTGGAGCAGCTCGGGGTAAGTGAGCTGCTCGACGTTCCAGCCATCTGCGGCGTCCTCATCGACGAGCACGTCGCCACCCCACCGCTTGATCAGCGCAGGGTCGTTCTTGTGCTGCTTGGCCTGGACGCGGTTGTTCTCCGCCTGCCACCACTTGAACTCGGTGATCGCGTCGATCGCCGCGCCGCCGCCAGGAACAGCGGCAATGGCCGCAGCGATCTCAGCGGGGTTGTCCGTGGGCTCCTTGCCAAGGTCAACCCAGTCGATGATCTTGTCGGCAACGCCCTCGACCGTGTGGTCCTTGTCGAAGGTGAAGAACACGTTCGCGGTGGAACTCACGGCCTGCGTGTCCTCGCGGAAGTCCCACGCGGGGTCCACGGAGTCGTTGACGACCGCGTCGTCAAACGTGATGATCACTGCGTCACCGTTGCCGTTCGCCACCTTCGGTTCAGACTTGACTCCGTTGCCGAGCGACTGGCCGATCACGTTCAGCCAGATCTGACCAAAGAGGGCCTGGCTGTCTGCGTGAAGGTTGATGGTGCCAGGGTTGCGAGTGTCCAGGCTCTTGTCCCCTGACTGGCCTGTGAGGTTGGGATCGAACCAGTAGACCGTCGAGACGTTCGCGGCCTTGGCGGCGGCGTCGACCTGCTGGGCCTGGGCCTTGAAGTCGTTGTCCGTGAGCGAGCCGATCACGAACGCGAACTGGCCCTCCTGGCGGAGCAGCCACTGGAAGCGGTCATAGGTGACGGTTTCGATGACGGTCTGCTCCGGCAGGCCGAGCGAGTCTTGCAGGTAGGTATTGTCGACGCCGGTCTCAGCCTGCCTCGACGGGGCTGCCGTGGAGGCGGAGGCAGCGATTCCCGTAGCTGCCAGCGCCAGGCCCACGGTGGCGGCCGTAGCACGCCAAGTGGTGGTGATGTTCATTGCTTCTTTCCTTTGAGATGAGGGTGGTGTGGGCGGATTTTGGGTGCGCTTCGCCCAACCCAGGTCGTTTCCGGCCTGGGCCTACTTCACTGCTTGAGGGCTGCGCTGATGCGGTCAGCGGCGCATCATGACGCAGTCCCCTTTCGCCATCCGCCCTTGGCCAGCGTGTAGCCGCCATAGGACAGGGCTCCGGCGGCTGCCAGTCCGCCGAGGATCAGGAGGCCGGCACCGCTTCCCGGTGCGGCCGGGGTCTCGCCGTCGGCGACAACGGCGTCGGGTGAGGTCTCGTCAGATGCGTATTCCACGTCGCCAACCTCGGCGGGCGAAAAGCTCACGTCAGGGGTGGGCTCTACGGATGCGTCGATGCTGGGAGCCTCCGTCTCGTCAACCGTCGTCTCGCCGGCAGTCGGGCCCTCGGCCTTCGCGGAGTCGGTCTTGGTGCCGGACGTCGTCTTAGTCTCCGTCTTGGTGCCGGACGTGGTCTTGGTCTCGGTCTTGGTGCTCGTCTTGGAGCCCGACTTGGTGGAGGACTTCTTCTTGTCCGTCTTCTTGGTGCCGGACTTGGTTCCGCCGTCGGACTTGGTCTCCTTCTTCTTGGCGAGCCACTCCTTGTAGCCGGTAGCGCGCTCCCACTCGGTCCAGGTGATCCACGAACCGTCCGCGTAGTACACGCGGTTCTTCTCGAAGTCGAACCATGCACCGGGGATGTAGGTGCAGTCGTAGTCGTCATAGCCGGGCAGGGTGTCCTGCCCGTCAATGTAGGTGTTTCCGTCGGAACCCTGGACGGTCACCTTTCGGGGGTTGTCAGCGGGATTCGTGACGGCATTCGCTGCCGGGGCGGCGAGGAGGGTCACTCCCACGGCAACTGCTGTCACCGCGATGGCGGAAAGGAGGCGCTTCATGCTCGGGTCCTTACGGGCTTGGCCGCCTTGCTGGCGGGCTCTTCGTGGGTGGCAGGTTCCGCAGCGTCGGCCGACGCTGTGGTGACTTCAGCGAGCTCCGGCGCCACAGCGTCGGGCTCAAGGTCTTCGATGTACTCCTCGACTCCGTCGAAGATCTTGTCGTTCAGGAGTCCGGTCTGGCGGGCGACGATCGTTGCCGAGGTCGCGGCCGCGGTGACGTTGTTCAGCGTGCGGGCCATGTCAGCGATGATCGAGATCGGCAGTGTGACCGCGATGAACTCGAGGGGCAGGCCGGCCGCGGCGAGCACCGTCGCGGCGGCGACCGTCGCGGTGCCGGGAACGCCGGCGGTGCCGATCGAGACGAGCGTCGCGAGCACGCCGAGCACGATGTAGTCGGTGGTGCTGAACGGGATGTTGTAGGCGTTGATGCCCCACACCGCGATGAGCGTGGGCCAGATGCCTGCGCAGCCGGGCATGCCGATTGTGGTGCCGAGCGGCGCCACGAAGTGCGCAACCTGCGAGCCGACGCCGACGCGCTTGGTGAGCATCTCGGTGGTGACGGGCAGGGTGCCGACGCTCGACTGCGTGGTGAACGCGGTGATCTGCGCGGGAAGGATCTTGCGGAAGAACTTCACGGGCGAGACGTCGGCGACCGTGCGCAGCAGCACGCCGTTGATGAGGTACGCGTGCACAAAGCAGGTTCCCCAGGCCAGGCCCAGCAGGCCAAGCAGCGACCAGAACTTGGCACCGAGGTTGGCGCTGTTGGAGACCACCGAGGCGGTGAGCGCGACGATCGCGTAGGGGGTGAGCTTGATGACGTAGGTGACAGCCTTGAAGATGACCTTCTTGAGAGCCTCGGTGCCGTCGCGGAACGCCTTGACCGACTTGGGGTCCTTGCTCGCGATCGACAGGTACGCGACGGCAACCGTCACCGAGACCAGGATGATCGGGATGATCTTGTTGGAGGCGGCGTCCTGGAAGATGTTGGTGGGGAAGAAGCCCACGACCACATCGCCGAAGTTCTGCACCGAGTTCTCGAGGACGCTGAGCTCTTCGCCGCCGAGCTCCTCATTGACACCCTTGCCGGTGCCGAACGAGATCGCGACACCGAGCGCCAGGATCACGGCGAGGAAGTTGCTGAACAGCAGCCAGCCCACAGAGCGGATGCCGATGGTGCGCAGCTTCTCGACGGAACCGAGCGAGGCGATCGACGAGACGATCGACACGATGATGAGCGGCGCGACACAGGCGAGCAGCAGGCTGATGTAGATGCGACCGATGGGGTCGATGTAGTCAGCATGGCCGCGGCCAGCGAGGCCGATCGGGATGCCGACGCCAAGCGCGATCAGCGTGATGAGGCTGAAGTTGAGGCGCTTGCGGCGCAGCAAGTACAGGCCAACAAACGACGCGAGTACGAGTGCTAGCACTGTGAGGTCCTGCCAATTCACGGCTGGGGCTCCTTGGGTTGTGGGGCGGAAGGCGGGGCGAGCGGGGCCGCTGGTGCGGCCGGGAGCGCTCAGAGGGGGAGGGTGCCTTCGTCAGGCGCAGGGCACGACGCGACACATGCGCATTCGGCGCATGCAGAAGGAGCCGGCGGCGTGCGTGGTGGACGCGCTCATGCTCACTCCTGTCGACAGACGGCCTCGTGCCGTTCGCTGGCGTTACCCTATCGAATAGATAGGAAATAACGCAAGTACCTATTATGCAGGAGTTTTCTGAGGGCGCGAGACACTGTGAGCGGTCCAGATGCAACAACGCCCCGCCCTGCGTTCGACGGCTGTCCAGTCACCTAGCCAAGAGGATAGTGCTATTGAAAGTGAGCAAAGCGAAGATCGAGAAGTCGGCCCCTGCGTGGAGAGCCATCGCGCCCACTAGCCCGGTTCGGGTTCGCAGCCTCACGAGCGACGCGGCGACGCCAAACGCAAACGTGGCCGCGAACCCCAATGGCCCGCCTGGTACGCCTGCCGCAACGTGTGCCAGTGCGAATGCTGTTGCCGACACGCTGACCGAAGCCCAGATGGAGAACGTCGCTCGCACACACGCACGAATCAGGAACTCCCGAAACACCAGTTCCTCAACCATGGCATTCAACGCCGCAAGTGCCGCCAGGCACGTCACCAAGAGAGCAGTGGGGCCCACCTGTTCTTGCAACCAATCGAGCAGCTGCTCGACGCTCGTTCGGGTTGCAGACCAACCTGATCGCGTGCGCCAGGTGTCCAGACGTACAGCGACTACGCCGCAAGCGACTCCCCCGGCCAGCGCCCAAGCGACGCCAGGCCCCCACTCGTGCCGCCGTGGAAGGCCCAGCCTGCCGCGCGACGCCAAGAGTGCGAGGGTTGCGGCTACCCCTATTGGCCCCAGGAGGATTCCAGATGCGACCGCGAGCAATGATGAACACGCTTGGCTTCGCTCCCAGAGCCCAAGTGCGCCTGCCAAGCCAAGTACGGGCACCCACAATGGGGCCTGGATGCTGTATGCGAGGGCGATCAGCGCTGCTGCAACAAGGGCGTAGGCACCAGACTTGCTCACCAGTGCCATCGCAGTTTACTAGCAGCTAATCGTGACAGTCTGCGAGTAGTCATACGGCTTTTGGATGCTCGCGGCCTTCCCTGAGGTCAATACAATCTTGCGCAACTGCACTCTGGTTCGATAAGTGCCCTTGACGCAACTGGTAGTAGACGCTTGCAGTACATACTCCTTGCCCGAAACCGGATTCGAGTACGACTCCGGATTGTCAGCTATGACTCTCCAGGAGCCGTTGACGAGGCGCTCAACGTAGACCGCGAGCTCAAGGCGGCTGACACCCTCGCAGCCGAATCTGGTCTTCCCAACTACGACCTTCTGGCCGAACTGGGACAAGTATCCTTTGGAGACGTGAGGATTATCCGCTTCACCACCGCAACCCTCACCCCGCTGACCACCCTGCGCGCAACCAGCCAGCGCTAGAAGGCCTGCGAGGACGCAGTGCAACCGACTCCATGCGCATACGACGCATCATTTCCCCCTTACCCGTGAATT
>CALALQ010000172.1 GCA_937925595.1 uncultured Demequina sp.
CGAGGATCGGCGCGAAGTAGGTGTTCGCGTGCTCCTGCCAGGTCGTCGCCCACATCACCTCGATCCCCCGGGCCAGCAGCGACCGCAGCCACTCCGTCCCCACCCCCGAGAACAGGTGCCGCTTCGTCGACAGCCCGTCGTCGTTCCACATCGGCGAGCTGTGGAACACGTGCGGGTACGCGTCGCGGTACACCGTCACCGTGGCGGTGAATGCCCCAAGCGATTCGGCGGTGGACGCCTTGCCTCGGCGCAGCCGAAGGACTCCGTCGAGATCGACCGCGACCACGGGCCGGTAGCGGCCACTGCTATTCACCGCCATCGTTGATCCCTTCTCCCGCCCGCCATGAGCGCCCCGAGAGACCAGGCTAGGGACCGCAGGCGCCACGACTTGCATCAACTGCGAGCGCCCCGACCAACACAATGTCGTGACGGGGCGCGCGCCGGCTACCGGTTGTCACGGCCCGCGGCGCGCCACGAGGCAACTACGACCCCCACGGATACCAACGATGGCCTCCCACCCGTCGTCATTGTCCTCCGGAGACGGTTCGAGTCGACTGGTCGTACCAGCTGGTGGCAGTTCTGCATCGGCGGCGTAGACCGCTACGCGAACCGTCCTCGCCCGACGTGGGAGGTATCGCTAGCGTGAGCATGCCTGAGAGGAATGACACGGATATGCCCCTGAGTCGCGATGAGATGCCACAACTGCGGCGAGCGATGGAAGACGTCGCCGCGTGGTCGAAGAGCGCGTCAGGCATACATGCTCACCGAGCTCGCATTGACTCGGACGCTGACACCGCGTTCGGCATCCTGCGAGACCGCTTGATCGACGTCCGTATGCGCATTGAGAGTCGGTGGATAGTGTTGCCCCTGCAAGCAGCGGACGGCACGTTGCTCGCCTCCCTAGCACGCAGAGTTTCGCTACCGAGGATCGAGGCGAGCGAGGCGACCTGGCTCGGTCAACTCACGACCGACGGGCCGAAGGCGCTGAACGATGCGAAATTCAACTTCGGTCTTCGCAAATTGCTCAGTGGTGGACAGTCGCGCGAAGCGGGCGAACTCGCAGCTCGCTACCTGATCGACTACCAGCGGTGGGGTGCCACTTCGGGTGTGACCGCGACCCTGGCCAGCCTCGATGATCGCGCGCATTCGGTACAGTCCGTCGATGTCGTTCACGCGCTCGTCCCGTCGGTGGGGCTCGCTCCGCGGATCTCGTGGCTGGGCACCGGCCATCTCGTAGCGGGCACAGTGGTCGCCAGCCTCCCTGCCGCGGTCAAGACGATCCAGGACGCGCTCGACGTGGAGTCTCGGTACCGACAGCAGGCCGTTGATGCAGGCGTGGCTCTTCGGAGGGCCGAGGCGCAGAAAGTCATTGCCGAGATGCCGGTGGAGCGCCTGAAAGGCGCGACCCGTGAGCGCATCCGCATCAGCCCGCTCGCCGCAGCGGGCATCACCACGATTCAGGACGTATTCACCGACGCGCATCGTCTCGCCGCGATCCAGGGAATCGGCGCGACATCCGCACTCCGGATTCGGGGAGCGGCCCAGACGCTCTGGCAGACGACCTTCGAGGAGATGCCGGTGCGGATTGACATCGCGGCACCTTCGCCTCAGACCGTTGACCTCGTTCGGCGGCTTGCCACCTGGGACGCGGCCCGGCGGACGAAGCACGCCACCCGCGACCTCGCACGAGCCGAGGCCCTCACTCCGCTGGCACAAGCACTCGATCGGCGGGTGGCTCAGCTCGCCGTCTTCGGCGGCAACACCGACGAGTTCATTGCGGCCGTCGACGCCGTCGTGCAACGCGCACACAGCATCTCAGCCACCTCAGCAGGCTCGGCTCCGGCCGACCCATGGCAAGACTTCCTCGCCAGGCCGGCCGATTACTTCGCCATGTTGCAGGAGCTGGGGTTCCTCACCGAGGACGAGGACGCAGTACTCGGCGGCCTACCCGATGAAGTCGTCGCCGCTGTCCGCGAGTTGGAGCTTGACACCGAGCACCTTTCCGTCTCCTTGCGCGGATATCAGGGCTTCGCGGCTCGGTTCGCGCTCGTGCAGCGCAAGGTCATCATCGGCGACGAGATGGGGCTCGGTAAGACCATCGAAGCGCTCGCCGTACTCGCCCACCTCCGGGCGAACGGCTCGCACCACGCGCTGGTGATCTGCCCGGCCGCGGTCGTCACCAACTGGGTAC
>CALALQ010000173.1 GCA_937925595.1 uncultured Demequina sp.
CGGCCACTCCGACGGCGACGCCCGTCCCGGCGGTGCCGACGCCTGCCCCGCCGGACGTCGTGGCCGCGGCCCAGCCCACGCCGCCGGCGGTCTCCGGCGGCGTGCTGGCCGCCGACGAGCGCCGGACGGCGAAGATGCTCAGGCCGTTCCCGATCGTCCGCATCCGCGGCCGGCTGACCGCGAACGGCGCGGACATCCAGGTGCTGTCGGTGAAGGCGCCGAAGGGCGCGAAGGTGACCGTGCGCTGCTCGGGCAAGGGCTGCCCGTCCAAGCGCGTCGCCCGCTCGGCCAAGGTCCTGCGAGTCTCGCAGTTCCAGCGCGTGCTGCCGGCCGGCGTGCGGCTGCGGATCTCGATCGCCAAGCCCGGCTACATCACCAAGGTGACGACGATCTCGATCCGCAAGGGCAAGGCACCGCTGCGCAGCGACCAGTGCCAGATGCCCGGGGAGAAGAAGCTGATCCGCTGCCCGCGGTAGGGGTCAACCCTTCGGCGGCTGGTCGATGCGGACCATGTTGCCGGAGGGGTCCCGCACCGCGAAGTCGCGCACGCCCCAGAACTGGTCGGTCGGCTCCTGGATGATCTCGGCGCCGGCCGCCCGCACGCGCTCGAACGTCTCGTCGACGTTCGCGGTGCTGAAGTTGACGCCGTTCAGCGCGCCCTTGGCCACCAGGCTCGCGACCGCCTCCCGGTCGGCGGGGCTGCCGTCCAGGTAGTTGGTCAGCACGATGTTCACGTCGGGCTGGGACGGAGCGCCGACCGTGATCCAACGCGACCCGTCGTTGGCCACGTCGTTGCGTACTTCGAGCCCGAGCGTGTCCCGGTAGAAGGCGAGCGCCTGATCCGGATCGTTGACGACGACGAAGCAGGTCGAAAGCGAAAGTTCCATACCGGTCAGGCTAAGCCGCGACCGGCGCCTTCGCTTCTCCATTTCTGCTCGGGTGCCGGGCCGGCCGCGTGAGCTGCTTGGCCACGCAGCCCGGCACCCGCACGAGCCCGCCGTGGTCGCTGGTGCGGTAGGCCGACGGCGTCATCCCGACCAGCTCGGTGAAGCGCGCGCTGAACGAGCCCAGCGACGTACACCCGACGGCGAAGCACACCTCGGTCACCGACTGGTCGCCGAGCCGCAGCAGCGCCTTCGCGCGCTCGATCCGGCGGGTCATCAGGTACGAGTACGGCGTCTCGCCGTACGCCTCCTTGAACTGGCGCGAGAAGTGCGCCGTCGACATCAGCGCGGTCTTCGCGAGCGCCGCCACGTCGAGCGGCTGCATGTACTCCCGGTCGATCCGGTCCCGGGCGCGGCGCAGGTGCGCGAGGTTCTCGAGGGCCTCCGGCGTCACGGGGTGGAGCCTAGCTCGCGAGCGTGCGGAAAGAGAGGCGCCGACCGGAATCGAACCGGTGTACACGGCTTTGCAGGCCGCTGCCTAGCCACTCGACCACGGCGCCGGGGTAGGGCGGTTGATCTTAGCCAGTCCGGCCGGGGCCGCGGTTGCTACTCTGATCGCCGCGTCAGGGGCGATTAGCTCAGTTGGTTAGAGCGCACGCTTGACATGCGTGAGGTCACTGGTTCGAATCCAGTATCGCCCATCGAAAAGGTCCTGGAAACGGGACCTTTTCGTCGTTCTGGTGACCAAATCGTGTGACCAAAGGGTGTCCGGCGTCGCATCGGACCCGTGCGGGGCGACGACCGCCGGATTTGGCTCTAGCAGGACTTGCAGAGCCTGTCGCTGGCGGGGCACGACTTGCAGAGCTTGCTGTTCCCGGCAGGCGTCCGTGGTTCTGAGCGCTCGATGTTCACGGTTGTGCCCTGCGCGTTCGCGTAGACGATGCTGCCGGCAATCATCGCTGCGCCCAACAGGATGGCGAGGATCAGCAACCGCACACTGGTGAACCTACAGGCCGGCGGCGTATGGCGGCTAGACCGTCGTCGCGCCGCTTATTGACGCAGCGTCACAGCGTCGTTGTGCCGAGATCAGATGGTCCCGCGCTGCTGCGCCGGGTCGTACTCGATGTAGGCGTCGTAGATCTCGACGGTGTCGGTCCAGGCCTCGGGAGTCGCGGCGGCGTGCGTTACGACGAGTTCGCGACGGCATCAGCTTCGGCGTAGCAGTCGACCTGGAACCGTCGTCGCCGGTCATCCTGCGAGCCTTCCGTGGTGGCGGTGACGAGCTCGTTCCCGAGCGTGTCGTATGCCGTGATCGTGAATGCATTGTCCGTGGCTACGTCGCTCGGCTCGTTGCGTAGCCGGTACTTGTAGTCCAAGAGGATGCGCCGGATCATCGCGAGGTTGGTGGGGCTTCCCAGCGTGATGATGCGTGAGCGCCACTCGGTTTCGATGCGCGCGGCGACCGTGGTGCCGGCCTCCTCATTACGATTCCCAGCCTCCCGGCGGAAGAGGGAGTGTGATGTTCGGCGTGATGTAGAGGACGTTGTCCTGCCACACGATCGGGTAGAGGTTCGTGCGGAATCGACGTAGTCGATGCGGTTCGTGAGTCCGGAGACGTCGTCTTGCCAGGATGCGGTTAGCGCGAGATTCGCCGCTGGATTGGCGTCGGAGTAGAACAGCGTTCGACCGCCGTTGACGACTGGCGTGGACGTGCCGGGAACAGTGCCGCCGAGCACGAACAGGCGCTTGGCGTGGACCTGTAGGTCCTTGAACTGATGCGGCGCGTTGGTCTGTGTGACGATCGCCGTAGCGCCACCGTCCCAGCGGCCGAGCTGCGGACTTGTCGAAGCGTCGAAGATCGCGCCGTAGACGTAGTCGCCGTACCGCACGTAGCGGTAGTCGAGCGGGATCTTGGGTGAGCGTTGCGGTGACGTCCGTCTTGGACGGGAACGGCGTCGTAAGCTCGGACCGCCACGCAATCTGCTGCCTGGCACGCAAGGCAAGGTCTCGATGCGCGGTGGGTCGGACGGCTACCTCGCCGGCATCGAGCCGTACTTCGAGCGACCGGACCCTTTGGTCCTTCGACGACTCCGTCTTGATCCGCGGCGGCACAACGAGTGAGGATGCCTGATTCGTGCCGACGTAGTCCGAAGCGACGTCTGCGTTGATGCCCGCGGCCGGCGCTTGGATGCGCGCGAGCTTCGTCGTGGGCGGCATCTATTGCTCCCCTCACAGCATTTCGGGCGTGATCGACGCGCTACCCAGCAGTACAGAGGCCTCGGGCTGCCAATCCGCTTCCAGCTTGCGCCTAAGCGCTGCGAGCGGGAGGTCGTTGACCGTCAGCCGTCGTCGCTCGAAGGCGTCGAGTCTGAGTTCAAGGTCGCTGCGCTTGATCTCGGCCATGCTCAGCTCGGACTCCAAGCGCGTTGCAGCGCTGTTCGAGCCGTTCGATTCGCTCGTCGGCGGTCATCGGTCAGCGTCCTTTCTTGAGGGTCGTGCGGCGCGTGCTCTTGCGCAGCGTCAGCGAACCGCCACCGCTCTTGCGGAGGGTCGGCTTCCGCGTGGTGTGCCGGCCAGGCTCAGCGGCGCGGCGTTCCTGCTCGGCCCTAAGCGCAGCGATCTCACGGCGCGCGCGCGAGGCCGCTGCGTCGCGGGTCTTGCGCGGCACGAGCGGCCCGAGGACGACGTCGGCGATGCCGCCTTGGTTCGCCTTGCGATGGGCCTCGTTGGCAGCGGCCTCACGTGCGTTGCGTCGGCGGATCTCGTTCGACAGGCCACCGCCAGTGATCTCGGCCTCGGTCTTGTAGTCGAGCGGATGCGAGCCGAAGACCGAGTCGTCGCCTTGCGGGCCGTCGACCAGTCGGTCCTCAGCCTCGCGGTACGGGTAGAAGAGGCTTAGGGCTTGCCGCAGCGCAATGCGGCCGTGCGCCGGCAGGCTGATCTCATGCGCCTTCTTCGGGAACGGCGACGTGTCGCGGTCGACCCTGTACGGGCGATCGGCGAACGAGGAACGTCCGGTCGCGTGGTCGATGAGCCATTGCGCGTACGGCGGCAGCATTCCGATGGCCGCACCTGGCAGGTTCGAGCTCCCCGTACCGATCCGCGCTGCGCCGGAGACCAGCGAGTTGGTGAGCGGGTTGGCGCGCCCGAGGTCGATCATCTCCGCCTCGCCCGTCTCGCCGAAGTAGACCTTGCCGAGGTTCCAGGGGAGGTCGTCGTCGCCGAAGATCTCGCGGTACTCCTCCGCGGTGAGCGCGCCAAGCTCGGCGATGACTCCGGTGATCGCCGGGTGGTCGACTGGCAGCGTGTAGAAGAGCAGTCGCGTCGAGTAGCGGACGAACGGATAGAACATGACGGCGCGGTTGATGACCTTGCGCTCGGCGGCCGTCATGGACGTCCAGTCGCCCAGCCAGGCGTTCCAGGAACTCAGCGGCCTGAGTCGGTCGGGCGCGGCCAGAACGCTGAGCGAGTGGGTCAAGGACGAACGCATCGAGACCGTCCCCGACAGTAACCCCCCGCGCTATCGCGCCACCAAGCACGACGAACCCCCGATCTAGGAGCAACCCATGACCAACCACATCGACTTCGAGGCCGTCGCCGCTGCCATCCAAGCGATCGATTACGACGCCATCTACCGCTTGATCGACGAACTCGGACGCAACGACGACTCGCCGCGCGCCGTCGAGCAGCACACCAACGACGCAAGGACGACCGCCGGCACGACGCCGCGACCCATCGCTACATTGTCGCGCCACGCCCACGCCGACCTGATCGCGGTGGCGGCATGACGGCGGACAACATCCTCGCGCGACGCAGCGACCCAACGCCGACCGTCGTCGCCGAGCAGACCTACGACGTCCCAGACCCCGAGCTCGTCGCCGAGTGCAGCTCTGCGTTGCCGGACGACGGCGACCTGAACACGCTGGCCGCGGAGTGGCGCGAGACGCTGCGGATGCGTCGTGAGTCTCGCCGGACGCGGAAGGGCGGTCGCTGATGGCCTCCCCCGCTCGCCACCGCGTGATGACCGAAGCCGACTACCGCGTTGCCATGCGCAAGGCCGTGCGGGCAGGTCTGGCCGCCGCAGAGACGGCGTTCGACGGCAAGGCGCAGCAGCTCAGCATCCCGTTGGCCTTGGCGGTCGGCCACCTGGAAGCGGTCTCCGACCTACAGCTACGCGAACTGGCCAACGACATCGCCGCCGAGCAGCGTCGCCGCGCCGGAGAGACGACATGACCACGCTCGACGCGACATCGCTGTTCTTCCGAGATCTCGCTGCTGGACCGCGACTGCTCACCGCGGCCGAAGAGATCGACCTCGCGCGCCGCTACCGAGCCGGCGACATCTCGGCCAAGGACAGGTTGGTCGAAGCCAACCTCCGCCTCGTCGTCTCGGTCGCGAAGGGCTACCGCCACAACGGCCTGCCCTTCCTGGATCTCATCCAGGAAGGCACAGTCGGCCTCATCCGTGCGATCGAACGGTTCGATCCGTCGCGAGGTCTTAGGTTGTCCACCTACGCGACCCACTGGATCAGGCAGGCGATCACACGAGCAATTGACAATCGTTCACGAATCATCCGAGTTCCGGTGCACCGCGGAGACGAGCTGCGACGGCTCGCGGCCATCGACCGCCGACTGACGCAGCAACTCGGGTGCACGCCGGACGAAGGAGACGTCGCTGCGGCTGGCGCATGGTCCGAGGAGGAGCTCGCAGAGCTGCGACGCATCGGCTCGCGGCCGGCATCGTTGAACCAGCCCGCTCGCGAGGACGCCGACTCGGAACTCGGTGCGCTGCTGGAAGATCGAGGTGGCACAGTCCCCGCACCGTTCGAGGCTGCGTCCGAGACAGGCATGACCGAGACGATTCAGCGCGCGCTCACGCACTTGTCGTACCGGCAGCGGCGCATGGTCGTGCTGCATCACGGGCTTGAAGGCGACAAGCCGTGGACGCTCGAACGCCTCGCCGAGCTGTTCAAGTGTCAGAAGGAGCGCGCGCGTCAGGACTTGCTGAAGGCCGTGGCCGCGCTGCGTGAAGGACCGTATGCGGACACGCTGCGCGCCGAGCTGCTGGAAGACGCATGACGTTCGTGTGCTGGAAGACGCGGTGCGGCAACGATCCGGTGTGGATCGCGACATCGGAGAACGGCCTACCCGCCATGGCCACGTGCGGCGACCACGTTGACGCGCTGATGCGGCTGGGAGTCGACCGCCTCTACGCGATCGACGAGACGCACAAGCTCAACGCCGAAGCGCTCGCAGCACTGCAGGCCCAAACCGAATACCGCCACCGAAGGGAGCAGCACCAATGAACGAACCCATGATGAACGCCCAAAGCGCTGCCGAGATGCTCGGACTGCCGCCGACGTGGTTGCTGCGGAAGGCCCGCGACGGGCAGATCCCTCATGTCCGGTTCGGCCGGTACGTCCGCTTCGAGCGCGTCGCGCTCCGGGAGTGGGTCACGACGCAACGCTGCGGCGCTTGACCGGCGTGAGATACTGGTCTGGTGACCAAAAGTGGCCTCGCGCGGTTGCCGCCGCCGAGGCCGTGACCCACCGGGAGGTACCCCGATGAGTAGGACCAAGACTACGTCGCGACGCGGCCACGGTGCCGGTTCCCTGTACGTGCGTCAACTCGCGAGCGGACCGACCTACTACGGCCGCTGGCGCACGACAGACGGCCGCCGGCACAACAGCGTCGTGGGTCCGGTGCGCACGCCGAGCTACGCGGACGGCCTGACCAAGCGCGAAGCCGAGGCGAAGCTGCGCGAGCTCATCGCCGCGACGCCGAAGCCCACCACCAAGCCCACCCGACGCGGTCGGTCTCTAGAGTCGGCGGCGCACGCCTGGATCGTCAGCCTGGAAGGCCGCCGCGCGCCGACGTACATCGAGGACGCGCAGTCGGCGCTGAAGCACCACGTGCTGCCGTTCTTCGGCGCAACGACCGAGGTCGCGACGATCGACCACGCGCGATGCGAGGCGTTCGTTGTCCACCTGACCGGACTGACGTCGAAGCGCACCGGCCGCAAGCTCGCCGCGAAGTCGATCTCGAACTACGTTCGCGTGCTCAGCGCGCTTATGACCTTCGCGAGGCAGCGGCGCTGGGTCGAGACGAACCCGACGTCGGGCCTGCTTCTGCCCGAACCGCAGGACGACGGCGACGTGATCGAAGTCGATCAGGTGCTCTGGCCGGATGACGTCGAACGGCTCGTCGCCGCTGCGCTGCCCGGACGCTACGAGCTACTTGACCGTGCGCTCTACACCGTCGCGACCATGGCCGGCGTTCGCAAGGGCGAAGCGCTCGGTCTGCGCTGGCAGGACGTCGACTTCGACGCGCAGCGACTCCGCGTGTTCGAGCAGCTTGCCCGCGGGGACCAACGACGTCGGCCGAAGTCGCGCAAAGGCCGCTCGGTCCCGATGGCTCCCGCGGTGGCCGCCGCGCTGCTGGCCGTGCGCAACGCGAGCGCCTGGACGGCCGACGATCACCCGGTGTTCGCTGAGCCGCGCACCGGGCGACGCATCGCGTGGACGCCTGCTCGACGTCGCTACCTTGCCGCGCTGGAAGCGGCTGGGTTGCCGTCACGGCGCTTCCACGACCTTCGCCACACGTTCGCGTCGGTGCTCGCGCGCGACGGCGTGGCCGAGCGTCGTATCCAGGAGTGGTGCGGGCACAGCTCACCCGCGATCACGCGCAAGTACATGCACTTCGCCCCGGCGTCCGCGGCCGACGTCGAAGCCGTCGCGGGAGCCTTCGGACGTGTGGCCAATCGCGTGACCAACCTGCGCGCTACGGCCGGATCCCACAGCACTTCGCAGCCTGTCGCAGCCACGCAGTAGCGCGGAAATACGGCGCGGCTGCCTGTTCGAATCCAGTATCGCCCACTCCCGAGCCCGCACCGTGTGCGGGCTCGTCGCGTTTCTAGGGGCGATTGGTCAGTTGACATCGGTATGCGATGTCAATCGACCACCCGCAGCGCTCACCAGATCTCGATGCGCTCCTCGGGCGCCCGCATGATCGGCGCGTCGTCGGGGAGATCGAACGCGGCCTGGAACGCGTCCAGGTTCGAGACCGGCCCGAGCACGCGCAGGGGGCGTGGGCTGTGCGGGTCGACCGCGGCCAGCGTGCGCTGCAGGTCCGGGCTGATGTTCGCCCGCCACAGGGTCGCGTTGGCCAAGAAGAAGCGCTGGGCGGGCGTGAGGCCGTCGATCGCCGGCGCGCCGTTCGCGACGCGCGCGTGGGCGCGCTGGGCCAGGGCCAGGCCGCCGAGGTCGGCGATGTTCTCGCCGAGGGTCAGGCGGCCGTTGACGGGGACGTCGTCGAGCACGGTGTAGGCGTCGAACTGCGCCACGAGCCGGTCGGCGAGCGCGGTGAAGCGCGCGGCGTCCTCCTCCGTCCACCATTCACGCAGGGCGCCGTCGGCGTCGAAGCGCCGGCCCTGGTCGTCGAAGCCGTGCGTGATCTCGTGCGCGATGACCATGCCGATGCCGCCGAAGTTGACGGCGTCGTCGGCGTCGGCGTCGAACAGCGGCGGCTGGAGGATGCCCGCGGGCACGACGATCTCGTTCAGGGACGGGTGGTAGTAGGCGTTGACGATGTGGGCGGGCATCTCCCACTCGTCGCGGTCGACGGGCTCGGTCAGCTTGGCCAGCCGGCGCTCGAGCTCGAAGCGCGTCGCGCGCAGCCGGTTCTCGGCGTAGCTCGCGCGCCCCAGCTCCAGCCCCGACCAGTCGCGCGGGCGGTCCGGGTAGCCGATCTTCACCCGCATGGCGTCGAGCTTGGCCTCGGCCCGAGCCCGCGTCTCGGCGCCCATCCACGCCCGCGTGCGGATCGACGCGCGCATCTCCTCGAGGATCGCGGTGACCATCGCCGTGGCGCGCTCCTTGGCCTCGGGCGGGAAGTGGAGCGCGACGTAGCGCTGCGCGAGCGCCTCGCCGAGGTCCTCGCCGATCGCGTCGATGACCCGCTTGGCGCGCTCGTGCTGGGCCTCCTGGCCCTTGATCCGGCGCCCGAAGAACGCGAAGTCCTCGTCGTCGATCCGCGCCGGCAGGGCGCTCGCCAGCGTCCGCACGACCGTGAACGCCAGATAGGCGCGCAGCGTGTCCGGCGCGGTCGTGGCCAGCACCTCCGGCAGCCCGTCGATCAACCGCACGTTCTCGACGTTCACGCTCTCCGCCGCGCCCGCGCCGATCGCCTCCAGATACCCGGGCAGCCCGAGCTCCGCGGCGGCGCGGCGGTTGTGCGTGCGGTCCACGTCCCGCCGCTCCTCGGCCCGCAGGTGCAGCTCGGCGAGCCGCGTCTCGAGCGCGAGCACGGCCGCCGCGTCCGCCGCGGACAACCCCACGTGCGCGAGCTGCGCGCCGATGTGCTCGACGTACGCCGCCCGCAGCTCCGCCGCGCCCTCGGCGAAGTACATCTCGCGGTCGGGGAGCCCGAGCCCGCCCTGGACGAGCCACAGCAGCGACCGCGTAGGATCGTCGTGGTCGACGGTCACGAACCAGCCGAAGAGCGCGAAGATCCCGTTGCGGTGCAGCAGCGGGAGGGCGTCGGCGCCGTCGCGCTCGATCGCCTCCAGCAGCGGCGCGATCGGCTCCAGGCCCGCGGCCTCGATCGCGGCCACGTCCATGCCCGCCGCGAACGCGTCCCCGAGCAGCCGCTCGAGCCCGTCCGCGGGCGCCGCAGCGGCCCGCTCGAGCAGCTCCCGCAGCGCGAGCTCGTTGCGCCGCGAGACCTCCTCGAACGCTCCCCACGCACCGTAGCCCGCGGGGATCGGGTTGGAGTCGAGCCAGCCGCCGTTGGCGAAGCGGTAGAAGTCGACGCCGGGGTCAGCCGACGGATCACGGTCGGACGCGCTCAGAGCCATCCGCGAAGGGTATGGCCCTGAGCGCGCGTTCGTACCCCTACGGATTCGTGGTGGACAGCGTGAACGTCACGGTCCCGCTGTAGCTGCCGGTCCGCAGCGGGTCACCGGCGTTGATCAGCTGCTTGAACGTGATGTCGACCGTGTCGTTGGAGACCGGCGCGGTCCACGCGGACTTGCTGAGCTCGACGCGCAGCGGCTCGGCCAGCGAGAACGCCCCGTTGGTCAGGTGGCCGGGCCCGGAGACCGTCAGCGCCGCTTCCGCCGCGGTGCTGGTCACGGTCGCGTCGGACGTCGCCGTGTACTCCTGCGTCACACCCGGGACGAACGCCCCGAACGACGCGGGCGCGCCCAGCGTCAACCCGAGCACGGTCGGCACGGTGCCGCCGACGGTCCCCTCCACCGAGGTGGAGGTCGGCGCGTCCAGCGTCTCCTTCAGCAGCGCGGTGATCGCCTTGGTGAGGCGCAGCACGCCGTCCCGCGCGGCCACGTCCGCGATGCCTTCCGCGGTCGCCGACGCCAGGTCGAGGTGGAGGATCGCCAGCGCCTTGTCGTCGGCCTCGCCGGCCTCCTGGGCGAGCCCGAGGCTCGTCCGCAGGTTCGACGCGACGGACGCCGGGATCCGCGCCCCGTACTCGTCGATCAGGTCGACGATGTCCGTGTACCAGGCCGGGTCGCGCGTGAAGTCGGGCCGGATGTAGCCCTTCTCCGCGTTCTCCAGCGTCACCTCGACGACCTCGTCCACGTAGCTCTGCACGGTCGGGTACAGCGCGGCGAGCTGCGCGTCGGTCAGCGGCACCGAGCTGCCGTCCAGCGCGCAGAAGCCGCCGCCGCTGTTGGAGCCGGTGTTCACGCGCAGCGGGACCTCGTGCTGGGCGAGCCGGATGCCGCCCTGGGCGAGCCCGAGCGAGTCACGGACGATCGTGGTGCCGGTCGGGGTCGTGGTGGTGATCACGGGCGCCGACGGCGGCTGGAGCCCGTACGCGACCCAGCGGAACGTGTGGTCGTAGACCATGTTCTGGACCATGTGCTGCGGGACGCGCGACAGCGACGGCAGCGTGCACGTCTGCGGCTCACCGGGATAGCCGCCCGGGTAGGTGCCGATGTCGCGCTTGCGCAGCGGGCCGTAGTCCGTGATCAGCTTCCAGTCGCCGTGCGAGGCGCCCGCGACCTCCCAGTTGCGGAACGTCGGCGAGTCGGGCGCGCGGGCGCCGTTGGCGATCCCGAACGACAGGTCGCCCTCGGAGTTGATGCGGAACACGGGCGTCGGCGTGTCCGTGCGCATCGCGCCTCCGCCGCCGTGCAGGACGACCGCGTCGACGATGTTGGCCAGCGGCTGGATCGAGTTCGCGTACGTGCGCAGCCGGCCCGCGGACTGGGAGTGGCCGGTCGCGATCACGTAGTCGGGTGCGGCCAGCGGCCCGAGCGGGTCGAGGCCGGCCGGGCTGCGCAGCGCCTTGACGGCCTGCGAGAAGATGTCGTAGGACAGCGAGTCGTCGTTGATCGTGTTGCCGGCGGTGGCGTCGAGCGCGCCGTAGCGGGTCGGGCTCCACAGCCGCAGACCGGTCGCGGAGTGCAGGCCCGCGCGCTGCGCGGACACGCCGACCCACACGTAGCCCTCCTTGACGAAGTGCTCGTGCGACTGGAACCAGTCGACCTCCTGGTCCCAGTTGTTGCTGACGTTGACCCACTCGGCGACGACGGTGCCGTTGAACTTCTCCGGCGACACGGGCCGGCGCACGACGATCCGCGTGGTGTATGGGTGGCCCGTGCTGACCACGGTGGCCGCGGCCGTCTCGGTGGTCGCGTAGCGGGTCGCCTGCCCGGAGATCAGGTACTCCTCCTCGACGTAGCCGGCCTTGGCGAGGTCGACGTCGGTGGCGAGGAACGGGTACCCGTGCGCGGGGTCGCCGATCGGCGACGTGTGGGCGATCGGGCCGGTGACGGTGGGCGCGGGAACGCTCGCGCCCGTGGCGGTGGAGGGCCGCGGCGGCTCGCCGTTCGGCCCGGGCGGGACGGCCGCGGCCGGCACCGCCAGCACGGCGGACGCGCTCAGCGCCGCCAGCAGGGGAGACAGGATCTTCATGGACGTCCGCGAGATTACACGTGTCAGCCACCGATGAGTTCCGCGGTCGCGTACCGTCCTGGACGGCATGAAGACCACGCACGTGCTCGACCATGCCCAGGCGGACATCATCTACGACGTGCGCACTGGGCGACCGCTGTTGATGATCGGCCAGCCGATGGACGCGAGCGGCTTCCGCGCGCTGTCCGAGCACTTCCCGGAGCGCACGGTCGTCACCTACGATCCGCGCGGTGCGGGGCGCAGCACGCGCCGCGACGGCCGCGTGGACGCGTCGCCCACGGTCCAGGCCGAAGACGTGCACGCCGTGATCGAGGCGGTGGGCGGCCCCGTGGACCTGTTCGCCTCCAGCGGCGGCGCGGTGACCGCGCTGGCGCTCGTGGCCGCGCACCCGGACGACGTCGTCACGCTCGTCGCGCACGAGCCGCCGCTGATCGAGATGCTGCCCGACCGCGAGGCCGCCCGCCGCGCCACCGACGCCGTCACGGCCACCTACATGGCCAAGGGCTGGGGCCACGGCATGGCCGCGTTCATGGCGCTCACCACCTGGCAGGGCGAGTACACGGACGCGTACTTCGCCCAGCCCGCGCCCGACCCGGCGCAGTTCGGGTTCCCGACCACCGACGACGGCACGCGCGAAGACCCGCTGCTGACCGACCGCGCCGCGGCGATCCGCGACTACGTGCCCGACGCCGAGGCGCTCGCCGCGGCCCCGACGCGGATCGTGATCGGCGTGGGAGAGGAGTCGCGCGAGACCTTCACGGGCCGGACCGCGATCGGCACCGCCGCCCACCTGGGGCTGGAGCCCGTCGTGTTCCCCAGCCACCACGGCGGCTTCCTCGACGGCGAGTTCGGCTGGCCCGGCCGGCCCGCGGCGTTCGCGGCCAAGCTGCGCGAGGTGCTCGTCTAGAACCCTCGTCCGCTGGGGGTTGACGCGCACCCGCGCGCGCTCGACCCTGCCTCGACGAT
>CALALQ010000174.1 GCA_937925595.1 uncultured Demequina sp.
TGCCGCCTCGGCTGTGGGACCAGCCGGCGCGGTGGCCTCGCCGGGCGCGGCGTCGGGTGATGCGGACTCGGCAGACGCGGCGCTCGCCGCTGCCTCCGTTGCCGCCTCGGCAGCGGCCAACGCTGCGGCATCCGCCACGGGCGGCGGCACGTCGGCTCCAATCACCTCAGTCGATGGCGCCGGTACCGGTGCCGCTCCGGCGGGAGGTGAGGGCGCATCGTGAGAAGGTGGCTCTCCCACCGCACCAAAGATCCCCGCCAAGGCGGCGCGAACCGCGGCGTCAAGCAGCTCAAGGGTCCGGGGAGAGTCGATTCCGTAGATGCCGCGGGCGAAGAAGAGGTCTTCTTCGCTCACGAAGGCGGGAGCGTCCGAGACGGCAGAGTCCGGATGCACCTTCAGCGTCGAGACGTCCTCACCGAGCAGCCCTCGGAAGACCTCGGCATAGCGAGGACTCAACGGCTCGCCCTCTGGCACCGCGTCGCCGGGCAGGGTCACGGTGAGCGAGGCGTCCTCCCTCCTCGCCTCGACTGCTGAGTTCGGGCTGAACGCCGCCTCAGGTGGAATGACAGTCAAGTCCGCTCGCAGCGTCGTCCCCTGCAGCTGCACCGCGGGGGTGGCGAGGGGAGTGTCGGGCGACCACCCAGCCACCGACCACTCGGCAGTGCCCAGCGGCAGGCCAAGGATCTGCAGCTGGGCGCTCATGCGGACTTCGCCGCTGAGCGTCCCGTCCGGTCGGAACGCCGCTCGACCGGTCACATCGAGGAAGGGGCGCCTGCCCGTGAGCACCACCTCGCCGCCTTCGAGGCCCCACTCGGCGTGGACGGCTTCCAGCCCGCCAGCGGTCACGCCGCCAAGAGCCACGACCGTCTCTCCTTCAGAAGGCCGCGGCACCTGCTGGAGGATGGGCGCGCGCTCGACGGGATCGGCTCGCGGGGCGCTCCCCGACGTAGTCGACTGCTCCTGCGCCTCTGTGGCGGAGGGAGTGGCGACGGTGGGCGCAGTCACTGGCGGACGGTCTTCCCTGCCTTGGTGAACTGGCGGCGAATTCCCTCCTCGAGGTGCTCGCGCGTGACGGCTCCGTCGCCGTCGGCGGCAAGGTAGGCGGCCTCGATCGCGGCATCGCGGATCCCGGCCCCGGTGAGCTGAAAGCGCTCGGCCAGGTCGCTGAGGCCAAGGTCGCCGGAGGTGGGGACGTGGGGAGGCAGCACTCGCTCCCACAGCACGGCGCGCTCCGCTGGTCCCGGCTCCGGGAACTCGACCATCACGTGGATGCGGCGCCGGAAGGCGGAGTCGATGTTGCCAAGCAGGTTGGTCGTGAGGATCACGACTCCCGGGTGAGCCTCGATGCGCGCGAGCAGGTACGACACCTCTTGGTTGGCGTACCTGTCATGGGAGTCGGCAACCTCAGTGCGGGAGCCGAAGACAGCGTCGGCCTCATCGAAGACCAGCACGCAGCGCTCTCGCTCTGCCCTCTCGAACACTGCGGCAAGTGACTTCTCTGTCTCGCCGATGTACTTCGACACCAGGGCCGACAGGTCCACGACGTACGCGGGAAGCCCGGCAGATGCCGCCACGGCCGCCGCCGTCATGGTCTTGCCCGTTCCGGGTGGACCGTGGAACAGCGCGACGAGCCCGCCAGCGTTGTCGTGATGGCTCGCGAAGCCCCAGTCGCTCGTGACGCGCTCGCGGTGGGCGAGGCGACGCTCAAGGTCAGCGAGCCGGGCTCGCGCGCGGCCCGGAAGCACGACGTCGTCGAGGGTGTGGACGGTGGTGAGAGGGCGGGCGGGGAAGCCGGCGGTGGCGTGAGGGGTGGGCGGCGGCATGCCGAGCACCCACGCGATCAGGCCGGGGTCAGGGGTGAGCACTCCGACGGGATCGCCAGGAGGGTCGAGTGTCAACAGCCCGCTTGCGCGCAGCGTGCCGTGCTCGCTGAGCATGGCTGTGGCGTCGAGACGACCGTGGAAGGTGCGCGCCATGAGCGTGCGGGCCACGTCGAGAGTGAGCCCAGGCGTGTTCGCGCGGTCGCTCAACAGGCCGTAGGCGGCAAGGAAGCGCTCGTCGATGCTCGGCGCGATTGCCGCCACCAGCACGAGGGCCTCGGGGGCGCTGAGTCCGGTCATCGCGATGGTCGCGGCGAGCGGTCCGCAGCCCTCGTAGCGGTCGAGCGACGGGATCGCCTCGTCCTCGGCGTCGATGGCAAGGGGCCGCTGCAGCACGCCGCCTTGCCGCTCCTCGAGTCGCAATTGAATGACCGCGTCGAGCGCTTCGAGGGCTCGCCGCAGCTCGGCGATGATCGCCGCCGTGTCCAGGGACGGTGCGGTCGCGGTCATGGCCGGAACCTCACCATCAGCGGGGGCGACCACGGCAGCTTGAACATCCCCAGCGGGTACGGGAGACGGCCCAGCACCACGTCGAGCGGGTGGGTTGCGGCGGTGAGCCGCGCAGGGTCAAGGTCCGCATCGAGCAGGCCCGTGCGGCGGATCCACTCACTTCGGATGAACTCCGGTGAGGATTCGCCAAAGCCAGGCAGCAGACTCGCGAAAGAAGCGAGCGCTCGCTCTGCATTGGCGTTCAGTTCCTGAGCATGGGGCAGCGCCATCTGTGGCGGCAGCGGCTCCACGACACCTGCGAGGAAGGTGACGAGCGGGTCTGCAAGCAGCGTCGGGTCGTCCGGGTCCACGACCGCCGCGAGCGCGTGCGCGCGCACCGCCGCCTCGTCGAGTCCAGGGTGCAGGTCCACCGCCGCCCGGCACACGTCAGCAAGCCAGGGGTACAGCAGCGCCAGCCCCGCGGCCTCCGTCACCGCGTCAAGCTCGATGAATGCTGTTTTGGGATCGGCGAGCGCGCCAACGGCGGCGATCCGCGCGGCCGCCGCACTCACCCGGGCAGCGTCCCCCTGCCCGACGCTGGATTCGCGTTCTCCAAAGGCCGCACCTTCGGTGGGGGCAGCGGCTGGCGCGTGGGTGGCACCTGGCGCGTGGCCGGGGGATGAGAGTCGGTCGGCGACGGTGACCGCGCCCTCACTCCACTCCTGTCCTGAGTCCTGCGGCTCGCGACCAGCCGTCGCCTGCGCTGATCCAGGTGCGTCGATTGCCGCCGCCAGCGACAGCAGCAGCGCTGCGAGTTCCGGGTGTTGGCCGGCGCCCGGAGCGCGAGAGACGAGCTCGGCGAGCGCGAGCGCGTCGGCGGGCACCACCCTGTCCACCGGCGCGCTCGCGAGCCATCCGCGCGCGGCCGCTGCAGCCTCGGCCAAGGTGAGCGGCGCGGAACGGCCGGCGTGGGCCGACTCCGCCACAGCGTCGGGCGCAGCATCTTCGGTGATGCCGTGCGGCAGGTGACGCACGAGCTCAGCGCGGATGGCATCGGCCCAGACGATGGCGAGGGTGACGTCGTCGTAATCGTGAGGGTCCAGGTCAAGCTGCACGGCAACCGCATCGACGCGACCCGCGGGCAGGCCGGCGAGCGCCCGGTCGAGCGCTGCCGGCAGCGTGGTAGCCGCGATGCGACTGAGCCGCGTCGCACCCGGGCCGCGCAGTCGCAGCGTCTCAACTACAGCGTCGGTCATCCCAAGAGTTCCTTCATGGCGCGGAACTGCGCGTCGAGCTTGCGCTTGGCGCCAGCGTCGACGCCGGAGGCGCCCACCATGGTGCGCATCGAGTCGAGCAGCTCGACCGTGACGTCTGCCACCTGGTTGGGGTCGCCGGCGCGAACCGCAAGTTCCAACTCGCCCTGCTTGCGCTCGACCTCCTCGATGTACTTGGGGAGGTTCTTGTTGCGCGGCTCGTCGATGGTCTTGAGTGCCGTGGTGGCCGTCTGGGCGAACTCGGCGAGGGTGTTGCCCACGTCCACGGTGTAGTTCTTGAGCCCTTTATCGCCAACCTGCGCGAGCGCCTTGCCCTCAAGCTTCGCGACGCGCTCGCCGAGCGCTTCCGCCTTGACTGTCTGCTGCTCGAGCTGCATCACGCGGTTCTCGAGGACGGCGAAACCAGACAGGTTTCCTTTGAAGCCGGAGAACTCGGCCTGCAGGGTGTTCATGCGGGTGTCGAGTCCGTTGAAGGTTCCCTGCCACTTGGTGTCGAGGCTGCTGACCTTCCCCACGGCCTCCTCGGCGAGCTTGAGGCCCTGATCTGCCGCGATGACGGCCTGTTCAGCCTTGCCAGAGATCGCGGAGGCACCTTGAAGCGTCGTGATAGCCGGGACGATCGCGATGTCCACGACGCCGCCTTGGGCATTGGTGCCAAGCAGCAGCGTGTCGCTGGGGCTGAAGGACAGGGCACGCTCCGCCCCGTGCTGCTCCATGACCTGGCTGACAGGCATCGTCATGACGGTGCCCACGCCGCCGTGCTGCTGCATGTGGAACGCCGCGACGTCCGTGGCGAAGCCTGCCTCGAGGCCCACGAGCGTCGTGGCATCGAGATAGCCGTCGCCCAGGACGTTGGTCTGCGGTGTGTCGAACACCTTCCTGCCAAACTCGCGCACGAAGTTGGCAGGATCGAATCCCAGGATCACGCGAATGTCCCACGGCACAGGATCGATGTTGCCCGGGTCTGGAAGCGGATCCACTTCCGCCCAGACGATGTCCTTGATCTTCTTGGGCGGAATCTTGGGGACCACCTCGATGGTGCACTTTTTGGGTCCACCGGGGCACCAGGTGAGGTCCGGGAAGCTGCCTCCACCGCCGCTCGGGGGAGTGGGCGGCGGAGGCGGCGGGGGCTCGAAGTAGTTCAGCGCATCCTTGAGGAACGCGCGGCTTGGTCCGCACACGTTGGCGCAGGATCCGCCGAGCAGCGCGGCGCTGAGACCGGTGGGCGGCTCCCAGGCATGCCGCCAGTCGCAATGGAAGACCCATCCGGAACTGGTGCGCTCCATCGCGCCCAGCACCACGCCGGGCGGGTCAGCGTCGCGGATCGCTGGGAGGTCCGCGAGCATCTGGCATCGCAGCGCACCGATCGTGGCGAACAGCACGTTGTTGATCCAGCCCACCTTGTATGCCTTCACCGCCGGGGCCTCCGATGCGGTGATCGAGAGGTTGGCGAGGTGGGTGAGATTCGGACCAGTGAGCGGTGGATCGAGCCTGCCGATCGCCGCGGTGATGGCCGCCTTGAGAGGTGCCAGGTTCCCAGTGACGGCCCCCGCTGGGGTGATGCTCAGCGGCTCTGCGTCGAGCAGCTCGTCGTCTGCGAACGCGTACCAGGGGTTGGTCAGCCGCCCCGCGACCAGCTCGACCTTGACCGTGCGCACCTTGTGTTGGGCATGCCCAGAGCAGTCGTCTTCTGCGCACTCAATGAGTTCGGGGTCCCGTTCCGCAGCAACCAGCACCACGCTGTAGGCGTTGGCGCGAGGCTCAATGAAGGGGTAGTTCACCGAGGACAGGTCTCCGGGAGCGCCAGACGTGGGAAAGGTGCGCGACCACGCCTTGGGCATGAGGAGCGGCTCGCCGCTTTGGTCTACGGCGAGTCCTGGCGAGATCGTCAGCGTGTTGGCGGTGAGTCTGCCGGCAAGTCCTCCATTCACGCCGAATCCGATGAGCCGGCCCACGAGCCGGTCGCGATCGAAGGCGTGATTGGCGAGGAGGTTGAGTTCGTCCGCCGTGAGCGACTGTCCGGCGACAAAGGTGGGGTAGTCGGTGACGGTCATGAGTTGTCCTCCGTGAGGCTGGTGGGGGTGGTGGGGAGCTTTCCCAGGTCGAGCAGGTCGATGGCGCGCTCGGTGGTTTCGCCGTCGAGTACGCAGCCGTAGATCGTGATGCCGTTGCTGTGGTTGACAACCGAGACGACGGAACATGCGAGGCCGCGCAGATCGATCGCCTGCTGGGCGGCCTTCTTCGCGTACTCAGTCACTGCGTCGTCGTTGCCGTCTGGCGCCAGCACTGCGGGTTCCGCGAGCCCGGTCTCCGATTCGATGGCGCCCACATCGACATAGCAGACCCGCAGGGCCACATGGGCGGGGGCGTACCAGCGCGCGAACTGTGTGGCCTCGAGTCGGCGGCGATAGTCCTGGAACGGTGCGGAGTTGGGCACAAACAGGGTGGCCGTGTAGGGCTCTGCGTCGAAGGTGCCTCCGGGGACCTTGAAGTGCTCAAGCAGGTAAGGCCGATGCTCTGGTTCGGTGATCCCGAAGTACACGCAGAACCAGTCGATGAATCCCGAGGGCGTCCCGCGACGGCGCCACAGCCTCGCAGCCTTGGCGAGGAACTGCCGCCGCGCCGCGAGACCCTGCTCTCCGCCGCCCCAAGATCCAGGAGTCTCGTACGCGAACCACTGGGCGAGCGCGTCGTATCTGGCGTTGAGCTCTGCGAGCAGGGTGTCGGCTCCCGCATGCAGTGGGACGTCCGTTGGCCAGCGCAGCGAGGCGTCGGGTCCCACGCCAAACTCGAGGTCCTCGATGAGTTCGAGCATCGCCTCGTGCAGAGTGTCCGCAAGCCCAAGGTAGCCATCGACCTGCTCGTAGGAGACCGGGTCCTCGTGGTACAGCGCGGGCAGCGTTGCCGCGGTGCGGGTGAAATCGGCGCTACGCATCGCAGCCTCCATCGAGCAGGAACTCGGTGGTGAAGCACTCGTAAACAGAACGGCGCGGGACGTGGCCCACAGGGATCTCGAACTCTGCGTTCGCCCCTGACACCCACCCGGTGCCGTTGTCCTTGCCGATCTTCAGTTCTTTGACCGCAATGACCTCGGGTGTGGCGACGATCTGCGCCACCACCTCGCTGAGACGGATCGCCTCGCCGGGAACCCATCCTCCGTGAGGCTGAGGCGCCGGTGGCCACGGACCGGACAGCAGGGGGTCGGCGCCCGGCGACTCTTCGCTTGGCGGCGCCTGCCCTGAGTCGAGGAACGCGTCGATAGCGGCAGCCGCGGCTTCTATCACCTCGCCGCGGTTGGCGGTGGGTGGGATGAGCAGCGTGGCCTGCACGCGCACGAAGGTCACCCGCAGGGGGGCGATCCCCACCTCGTCGCACATCAGCCGCCGCGGTTCATTGGCCCCGCTTCCGTCTCTCCAGGTGTTGTACGGAACGAACGCCTCCGTCCCGACGGCGTGGGCGAGTATCGCTCTCAGCTCACCATCGCTCGGGTTCCCATCAGTGGTCTCGACGACGAGGGTGATTGCCTCGGTCTCCTCATCGCTCACGAGGAATCGGAGCGGGTTGTGGTCATCGAGCGCTTCGGCTTCGGCGGGAGTGAGGGTGGGCAGCCCATTCCACGCGATGCCGGGAAGCCGGCCGCGCACGGCCCAGGCCCGGCGCACCGCAGGGTGGCTGCGCGCGCGTGAGGCGTAATCGTCATTGGTCACCGGCTCGCACGTGAGCATCTGCTTGGGGTGCGGGGGCCAGACCTTGGTCCGCCCGTCGGCCGTCTCGAGATCTTCGAGAGAGTCGAAACTGAGCGGGGTCGCAGCCAGCTCGCGAAGCTGTCGCCTGCGCTCGCGGCGGACCAGCGCCTCGCACTCCTCTGGCCACAGCCCAAGGCTCGCCGCAATCTCGGCTGCCGCACGCGCGTCGCGCTCTGTGGGATTGAGAGTGGTCTCGTCGGCAGCGGCCACCGCATCGGCGATGAGGTCGGTGTGCTCGAGTGCGGCCCGGCGCACCGTGCCCCACCGCAGCGCGGTGATCACGGCCGCTCGCGCTTCGGCGCCGCCCGCTCCGGCGAAGGGGGCCTGGGCGAGCAGCGCCTCAGCGTCTGCTCGGCTCGGGCAGGCCATCACCTCGCGCTCCGCGTCTCGTCCTGCCACCGTCAGCACCGCACGCAGCGCATTAGCGACCGCCGTAAGCGCACCCGACCCCGGCGTCGGCAGGGAGCTGCTCCAGTGGCGCTCCGCCTCATCCAGCCAGCCCGGCCAGGCGGCTGGCCACCCGTCGAAGCCAGCACTCGCGAGGCGGAAGTGCATGTCTGCCAGCGTGAATGCCGCCGCTTCGAGCAGCGTCGTGCCTGGATCGGCAGCATTGTGGTCCGTCCACCCGGGCGATCCCGCCACGGCCGCCGCGACCATGCGCTGGCGCGCTGCGTCGAAGTCGGTGTCGTGCCCTTGTGGTTCGGGTAGCGAGATGGGCGCGATGTCACGGATCGCGGCACTGTCGACAGTCGTGGTCACAGCTGCTCCTTGACGCTCAGCTGGTGGTCCCCGCTTGAGCAGTACAGGCCCCGGCAGCGGTCCACCGGCACTTCTTCGGCGGGGGTGGAATCTATGAGGAGGGCGAAGTTGCGGACGATATCCACCTCGGGAAGGCGCTCAAGCATCGCGATCACCGATGACGCGTAGAGCGACTGACCCCAGCGCACGGGGGTCGTTCCGAGTGGGTGGAGGAAGGTCTCGACGGCCTGCAGGATGTTCGCCTTGCCGGTGATTGCGGCGATGCCGGGGCGCAGCGTGAGCTCGGCTTCGATGCGCACGGGCACATACTCCGGGCACAGGATCGCCGTGTGGACGGCCGACGCTGTGTACCCCTTGAGCGTGTCCCTCACCCTCCCGGCGAGTGAGACGCTTGCGCGGGGCGCTCGGCGGTCGCGCTGGTCAGGGAGCAGCACGATGCCCACGTATCCGGGGCGGCGGTTTCCGTCGGAGTCGGTGTGGGGAAGGCACTGGACGTCGGCGATTTCAGGGAAAGCCGTGGTGATGATCCGCTCGTAGTCCCACGTCACGATGGCCCTGCCGCGGTGTCGCACGTGGGCTGAGGCGCGACTGAGGTAGCGCCCGTCCGTCTCGGGCCCGCGGCCGCGCACAGAGGCGAGATTGGTCATCTTCTTGATACCGCTGATTGGTGAGAGGGGCCCCTTGATCGTCCCGACCGGCAGCGCCTCGTCAGGGCTGGGGTCCTGCTGGGGATCCGGTGCCGTCGAGACGAACTCGGCGACCACAGCGTCGGGAATGACGGCGCGGAGCTCGCCGATGCGCTCGGGCAGGTCGGTGATGAAGCGCAGCCACTTGCCGCCGTCCTCGGTGACATCGGCACAGCCCTCCGCCCACGCGTCGGGCACGACGAACCGCACCAGGCCTGACTCGCGCATGCGATTGGTGCCGTCGGCGACCAAGAGCGGCTGCCACTGCGAGCCATCCCACCATTGCCACGCGGTCTCGGCGGGTTCGCTTGAACCGCACGGTGACGGGGAGATGAGGTCAACGTAGATCGAGAACGAGGAGCCCGCGGCGTGCTCGGGGAGGGATACCCCGATCGCGACCATGCCCGTGGCGCCGAAGGCATCGACGCTGCGGCGGAAGGGCGACCAGGAGCCGCCGCCTTTGACGCTGTGACGCCACCCCGACCACGACTCGACTCGCGTCGCGGGGTGAGCAACGGTGGTGTAGCTGACGCGCAATCCGCTGTACAGCTGCGGCTCCGGCGGGTGGGGCATCGTGCCGCCGCCGCTGGCGGCAGCGCTCGCGAAGTCCGCAAGGTCTTCTTGGTACTTGCGCCAGCCCATGTCGTTGTCGAGCAGCTGCGCTCGCACGAACCGCCCCTCTTGACCGCCGACGGTCGTGATGTCCGCTCCCTGGGCCTCTGGATCGAGCGGCACGCCTCCAAGAGTCCAGACCTTGGCGCTCAGCTGCTCCCAGTCACCCTTGCGGAAGACCTGCCACTGGAATGCGGGCCAGGTTGACGACGCTTCCTCCACAGCGGCCGCGTAGAACTCGAGCGCCGCCCAGTACGCCGCGTTGGCCGCCGCGATGCCGTAGAGCCCGCTGCCTGGCTCAACGTAAAACTCGGGCGCCGGGGGAAGGCCGGCGTCAAGCGCCTTGGGCGTGAAGGGCGACATCGCGACGGAGAGGATCGCGAGCGGCTTGCTCAGTGCCTCATCGCAGCGCACGTAGAACGCGTCGCCCTCTTTGGCGGTGATCGCGAAGGGCTCGAACTCCTTGGTGTGCGGCACGGCGCCTTCGTTGAAGAAGGCGGCGTCCGGCACCAGCCCATTGCGGCTCGCCACCACCTTGACCGCGCTGAACGACAGGTTCTCGGGCACCGTTCGGCCGGGAATGATCGACGCCTCGACCCAAGGAACACCGCCGTCCGGGTCGATGCAGCCATCCGAGAGCACGAGCTTGGCGGCGGTGCCTGCGGGCGACGCCGGAATGGGCCCTGCCTCGCTGCCATCAGCCTTGACGTAGCGCCACTCGGCGTTCGCGCACAGCGCGCTGACGGCGCTCGCGGAGGCCCCCGTGAACTGCAGCTCGACGTGGAGGTCGCCTTCCGTGAACACGAGCATGGGATCGGCGATCCGCAGGCGATGCGGAGCCGATGGCTCCTCCATGACCTCGTCACTCGCTGGCGGCACGATCGGGAACTCGGGCGCGGACAGCGCCAAGCCCGGCCTGCCAGGCTCCGCTCCGCCAGGCACGAGCACCCGCACCCCGGCGAGGGTGGCGCCAAAGGCGGTCAGAGCGTCGGCCGTGCGATAGCGACGCTCGTTGCCGAAAGCGTCCTTGCCGCCGCGCAGCAGCGTGCCCGCCGGGACAACGGCGGGCGCGAGCTTGGGCTCAACGGTCGCCGCGACCACGACGCTATCCGGCACCACGGGAAGGCGAGGGATGCCAAGGATGCGTTCGAGCCACTCGACGTGCAGCCGCTCTGGAAGCGTCCCCGCGTGCGCATCGAGCCTTTCCAGCTCCGACGCAAGTGCCGCGAGCAGCGCCCGGTCGGGGTCCTGCGGCCGCGACAGCGCCCAACCTTCGGAGCTCGCCTCGAACAGCGCATCGCGCCACGAGATACCCTCGGTGACATCGCTCAGCCGCGCCGCGTCGGCGAGCGCGTCGAGCACCTGCTGATAGGTCCGGCTCATGCCTCACCTGCCATGAAGAACGGCACCACGAGCGACTCGGGACGGCGGTGGCGGTCGATGCGGTACTCGATCGAGACGTCGATGCGCTCGTCCGCCGTGCCAGCCGGAACCGCGGTGACAGAGTCGATGATCACTCGGGGCTCGCCAACCACAAGGGCGCGGCGAACGTCGTCCGCGAGTCGGTAGCAGACCTCCGGTGTGCGGGGCTCGAAGACATAGCGGTCAACCCCGGCACCAAAGCGAGGCCGCATCACTCGCGACCCGATGAGCGTGCGCAGGATGATGACGAGCGCCTCTTGCACATGCTGTGCGCCGGCAGTGGTCGCGACCATCACGTCAGCCGCGCCCTCGCTGTCGAGCACGTCCCAGCGCGGCGGGAAGGCCCAGCCCTGTCCCACTTGGGGGTAGTCGACGGCGCTCATCCGATCATCACCGTCGGCGCCCCTACGGCGATCGACGCGCCGCATGCACACGAGTCCCCCTGCCGCACTGCGGGCCGGCCCTGGATCATCACCGAGCTGGACCCCGCCACGAACGGCGACGACGGCAAGTGCCCGGTATTAGGAGGAATGACGCAGGCGTGCATGTCGCCCATGACGGCAGCGGGCATTCCGGCGATCATCACCGTGGACACGCCGGGTCCCACCACCGTGCCGCCGTGCACCGTGGTGTCGCCAACTCGTCCTGCAGCGGGCATCGTCTCTCCTAATTGATGTTCACGAGGGCGCCCTTGAGGCCCAGCGGGCCGGACGCCTTGAGGTCGAAGGTTGCGGAGCTTTCGAACTTCGAGGGGCCGTTGGCCTTTCCCTCGAACGTGGCGGCGTCGATCTTCACGCTCCCGCTCGCGGCGCTCAGCACGATGTCGCCTTGGCTCGCGTTGAGTTCGATTCCGTCGCCGGAGACGGTCACGGCGTTGCCGGAATCCTTGTGGGTCAGCACCACGGCCCCTGTGTCGTCGTCGATCACGACGGAGTGCCCCTTGCCGCTGAGCACCGTGATGTGGGGCTTGTCGCCGTCATCGAGCGTGATGGCGTGTCCGCCGGGAGTGACGAACGTGCGCACCTCGTTCTTGTCGGGATCGATCGTGTGGGGAGGCGCCGCCTTGCCGTTGAACAGCTGACCCAGCACCACGGGCACGGCAGGATCGCCGTCGACGTAGCCCAGCACCACCTCTTGCCCCACATTGGGGATCACCACGGAGCCATAGCCGTCCCCAGCGTCGGCCGCCGCGACGCGCGCCCAGACGCCCTCGCCGTCGTCGGCTCGCCACGGCAGCTTCACCTTGACGCGGTTGGCGGAGTCGGGGTCGTCGAGTGCCTCCACTACTCCAATGGCAAGCCCGCCACGGACCGACGCTGTGGGCGGCGTCAGCGCGGGAGGTCGCCCCAGCTGCAGTTCCGTCTGGTACCCCTGGACGGACAGGCGATGGCGCGCCGCCGTGACGTAGTGGGGTCCGGAAAGACGGGAGCCGACCCCGTCGATGTCGACCCAGGAGTCGGAGCGCAGTTCGGGGTTGCCGAGGATGACGACGGATCCGTGGACGTGGGCGAGGGCGGCATCGCGCTCGCGGCCCATCGCGCGGGCGTCGGCTCCATCGGCGGCGGCGTCCGCCGCCGTCTCGTCGCGAGCCGCGCGCAAGGGCCAGCCTGCGGCGCCGATCGCGTCTTCGTGGCTGTCGCGGTCGCCGGTGTCGATTGCGGCACTGGATGCCGACTGCTCCGACTCGGCTGCCTCGAGCCCACTGATGTCCCACGAGACTCCGGTGGCGGACTCGATGGCGCGAGTCACGTCCTGCGTCAGATGCGCCTCGACGATGTCTTTGGTGTAGTCGACTTTGGGGGGAGAGTCGGCGCTCGCGGGAGCCTTCATCACAAGCGAGTCGCCGCGCACGTAGAGCGCGAAACCCAACTCGGCGGCACGAGACTTGAGGAACTCCCAGTCGCTGACGCGGTCGCTCACCACAAAGGGTCTGGTGACCCCGGCGTCTGCGTCGGCAGTGAGCGAGTAGTCGGACGCCACCGCGGAGGCGACGTCAGCGTCGGACACCTCAGCGAGCTGTCGAGAGCGCGGCGGGTGCTCCAACAGGATCGACTTGGAACGGGCCTCGACGCGCAGCGTGGGCCTCCCGCCGCGGGGGAAGTGAGCGGTCACTGAGGCGATGACGCCCTCAAACACCGGGGTGAGTTCGCTGTGGAAGCCGAGCGACACCGCGAGGTCCCTGCCCGGAGCGAAGAGGTCCTTGTCGCTGTGGCGGACGGCACGCTTGTCGCCGTCCCAGTTCTGGACCAGCAGCGTGCAGCGGCCATGCTTGCCGATCTCCTCGTGTACGTCGATCTCCACCACGTCCGCCGCTGCGAGCGGCTCAAGCACGACGCCTCCAGTGGTCACCTCAAAGGCCGGGCGGTCGGGCTGCGCGTTCATGGCCGGCCTCCCGTGCGCTGGGCGACTGGGGGCAGGAGCAGGACGTGGCCGGTGCGCAGGCCGCGGGGGTTCGACAGCTTGTTGGCTGCGGCAAGCGGCCGCCAATACGCCGGGTCGCCGTAGACGGTCGCAGCGACAGAGTCGAGGGTGTCTCCGTCACGGACCAGCCAGGTCTGATACAGATCCGGCGACGCTGGCCGGTCCTCCGCCTGCACCTCTTCAGGGGACAGAGCTTCCCTGAACTGCAGCTTGGCGGTGGCTCGGAGCGGCTCGCCCGCACGGTCAAAGAGCTTGTAGGTGACGTCTACCTGAATGAGGATCCCGCGGAAGCTGAACCGGCCCCAATACGCGTGGACGTAATACGGCTGGTGGGTGTCGCCTTGGAACTTGGTGAGCGCGAGCAGCGCATCGAGCTTGGGCCCGATGCTTCCCGGCTCGCCAACCACGCCTGTTCCGTCGCGCAGCAGGTCGAGCGAGACCTCGTCCGGCTCCCCGCCGCTGAACGACTGCTGCGGCGCCGACGTCCCCGCAGACTGCGTCGCCTGGTACAGGTTCTTCCTCGAGAAAGTCAGCTCCGTGGGGTTGAGCAGCGCGGTCCAGGTGATGCCAGCGGGCGTGTTGAACTCAATGTCCGTGTAGGCATCTATCGTCAGCTTGGTGAGCTGCGTGGCCGTGAGGGTCATCGGTCCCACTCCCTGCGCAGGTGCTCAAGAACGCGCTCGCTCGCGCGCCTCACGATCAGTTCCATCTGGGCATCGTCCTGGGGGCCCGACGCTGCGGTCGCCTGCGCATCGGGCGTGGGCACGGCGGCGGTCTCGGTGATGATCTGGCCGATCACGATGGGCACGTCACACCCCCGCCTTCCGCAGCTCGAGTCCGTGGTGCGCGATCTCGATGGACTCGATCGCGATCGCGGCGGATTGAGCGTCGAGGTCTGGACCCGTGAACTTGGCGGGCCAGCCGCGAGTGAACGCCCAGACGCGAACGGGCAGGGGTTCGCCCTCGACCGTGCTCATGAGCGTGACCGTCCCGTCGCGCGGCGTCACCAGACCCGTGACGTGGAACTCGTAAAACCAGTCCCACAGTTCGCGAGCGGGACCTGCGCCTTGGCCCAGCACGATGTTGGGATAGGAGCCGCGGGACGGGAAGCGGTGAGAGAAGCGGTTCTCTCCGCCCTCCGCGTACTCCTCGACGCTCACCTCGCCCGCCAGTCCCGTGCACTTGGAGAAGCTCACGGAGGACAGGCCGTCGATGGCCAGCACAAAGTGAGCAGTGGTGAACGGCCTCAGGGCGGGCGAGGTGATGGGCAGCATGGCGCTACTGCACCTCGATCTCGATGCCTTCGCAGGCGAACTCGATCGACTCGATCGCGACGTCGGTGCCCGTGGACTTCAGGCCCGGTCCTTCGATCTTGACGGGCCACGCGTCGCGGATCTTCCATGTCATGACGGGAGAGCGCTCCTCGTTGAGGAGGCTCACGGTCACGGCGCGGCGGGCCACGGATCCTGCCTGAATCGTGTTGTACCACTCGAAGAGTCCGTTGCCAGCCTCCGCAGGGGCGATGCCGCGCTTGAGCGTGACGTTGCTGAACTTCTTGAGGCCCGGCTGCTTGCGCGTGCTGAGCTGCAGGTCGGCGCCGCCTCGATACTCGACGACCTCCGCCTCCATCGTCAGTCCCGAAACTTCAGAGAAGCTCATGGTGTTCTGCGAGTCACCCCACTTCACTTCGAAGTGCAGGGTGGTCATGGGATACATGTCTTGGTGCTCCTTGTGCTACTCGGAAAGTCGCTTGTGACTGAAGCGGAATACAACGAACTCCGCGGGCTTAGCAGGGGCGATGGCCACTTCGGTGATCACCAGGCCAAGATCGATGTCGGTCTCCGTCATGGTGCTTCCCAGGCCCACTCGCACTCGGTACGCCTCCTCCGGCTTGGTGCCGGCAAGAGCCCCCGCGCGCCACTGCTGGTCGAGGAAGTTCTCGACGGAAACCTTGATGCGGATCCAAGTCGAGGCCGTGTTGGGCTCGAACACCACCCATTGGGTGCTGCGATCAACGCTCGTTTCGATCATGTTGAACAGGCGGCGAACGTTGATGTACCTCCACGTCACGTCGTCCGTGGCGTTGCGTGCGCCCCAGATGCGGGTCCCGCGACCTGGGAACGATCTGATGAGGTTCACTCCCGTGGGGTTGAGCAGGTCCTGCCGACGCTGGGTGTAGTTCTCGCTCAGCCCCACGATTCCGCTCACTCGCTCATTGCCGGGAGCCTTGTGCACTCCGCGCTCGCGGTCGGTGCGGGCGAACACTCCGGCGACGAAGCCGGAGGGCGGCACCGTCGTGTACCTGTCGATCGAGTCGGGGTCAATCGTCACGATCGACAGGTGCGGTGCGAACACCGAGGCATAGGTGGAGCTCACGGTCGCGTTGCGCCAGTTGGCGAGGTCTTGATCGTTGTCCTCGTCAGGGGCGTCGATGATCGCGAAGCGTCGAAACTGCTCGCAGTGGGTGATGACCTTGCCGATGAGGTCCGCCTGGAGCAGTGGATCCTCGAAGCGCACCGCATCGGGCGCGATGACCATCGCGGGTTCCGTCTCCGCCTCGAGGGCCTTGAGTGCGTCAACGTAGTCGGCCGACGCTGCGGGGACATCACTTCCCAGCGTGGTCTGCGTGGCGTACGCGGGCAGGTTGGCTGTCGACGGATCGGGCCCATCGGCGGACACGGTGATGTAGGCAGAGGAGTCGTTGATGACACCCGGTTTCGCGTAGTAGTTGGGGTGTGCCGAACTCAGGGACAGTCCCGCGAAGCGCTCCGTGGCGCCGGGCCCGGGGGTCACAGTGATCGCGAAGCGCTCAGCCTCAACCGATGCACCGGCGACCGCGAAGATCCCGGTGGGTCCGGTGAACGCCGCGACCGGACGTGCAGTCGTCCAACGCAGGATGTAGGCGTCGCCTCCCTTGGACTCGACATCGGTGAGCACCGCGTAGTCGTCGGCAAGGCGGAGCGCGTCTCCTACTCGAGGAGCCGCGTTGGCCCGTACGATGAGGCTCGTGGCGTTGCCTGCCGGCAGCTCGACAGCCGCCGTCGTGTACACGTCGTCAGCGCCGGGTGCAGCGGACAGGGTGAAGGCGTTGGCTGGGACGGTCGATCCGGTGCGTGTCGCCGTGATGGCGGTGACACCGCTTCCGGAGAGCGTGATGACTGTGCCGTTCGGCACCCAGCCGTACGCGTCGACGAGGTCCGCGGAGCCGAACTCGGACAGTGACAGTCCGTTGTCGACGTACGGATAGGCGAAGACACCCATCTCAACGGTGCCGCCGTTCGCGGGCACGGCTGCGCTGCCGGGAATGGAGAAGGTGTTCGACGCGAACGTCGCTCGCCTGCCATCACCTGTGGTGAAGCGAGCGGCGGCGCGTCGCGGCCCATCGGCATTCAGCTGTGCATTCGTGGGGGCCGGCGCACGACCGGGGAAGGTCAGGGCAGCGACACCGACGCTGCTCGCCGGAGGCGTGCCCGCCACGGACGTCGCCCCCACGGTCACGGGGATCGTCACCCGGCGCTGCACAAGGCCTGCGCCGGCAACTGCACCCGCGGCGGCATCGAGAGTGAGCACCATGCCGGTGCCGAGCTCTTCGGCGGCCGTGACGACAGCAGCTGCGGTGCGCGCTCCGTTCGGTGCGACGATCGTGACGACCTCGCCCACCTTGAAGCCGCGAGCCGTGCTCACGTGCACGGTCGTTGCGTTCGGTGCACCGCTTGCGACGACGGAGCCCGCGGGGAGGTTCACCGTTCCAGAGAAGTCGGCGACGATGCTCGTGGGCGAGACCGAGGTGACGGTTCCTGTCACCGCCGAAGGAGCGGCTGCGGGAGCCGCCGCGCCAACTGGTGGCACCGCGGTCACCGTGTCGCCCGCACGCAGACCAACGGTTGAGGCGAGTGGCAGCGTGTACGCGCCGTCTGCTCCCGTGGACGCCCCCGTGAGCTCGCCCCGGAAGAACGTGCCCTTGGGCCCGTCAAGGTCGGCTCCAACAGCGACCACGACGTCGTTCGCCCAACTGCCGCCAGAGGAGGCGGTGACCGTGAAGCTGGGGTTGCCCGCAGCGTCGGCCACCTGCCAACTGGCGGGCGCGGACGGGTCAACGCGAACGATGTACGCCGCGGGGCCGCCGTTTTCGAAGAAGCCAAAGACGGACTCCGCAGTGAAGGACCGCGACGTCGCGGGACCGAAGGTGCGGACGAAGTCGGACCAGCTGGTGACCCGCGTGGGCTTCTTCACCGGTCCCTTGCGCGTGGTGCCGAGCACGGCGACCACGCTTGTCGATGCGGCGGCGATCGGTTGGGGCCCTGAGGGCACCTCCTCGATGTACACGCCTGGTGATTGATAGGTCACGACAGCCTCCTTGGCTTGTCACTAGGTGGGATCGACCACGTGGATCCGGGTCTCGGTGTGCCCGTAGTCGAGTGAGACTTTGCGCACGGTGGTGGAGCCGATCCGCAGATCGGCGTTGATGAGGTTCGCCCCCCACACGCGAGTGGCTGAGTAGGTGCCGGGCTCGCCCTCCGTGAGCGTGACGGTGGGACTGCCCGTCGCTCCGCGCACCCTGACGTCGAGACCAGCGGCCGGTCCTGCCGTGCCGACGATGACGACGGTGAGCGTGAGTTCGGTGGGGTTGACGGGGATGTCGATCTCTTCCGCCGTGAGGGCTGCGCGAACCGAGTTCGGCGGCTGACCCGGCACCGGTGCGGGAAGGTCGAGCACGGAGGCGAGCACGCCGTCGGTGATGACGACGTCGACGTGATCCGGTCCGTCCGTTGCAGAGGTGGACGCGACCACCACCGCGCCATCCACGACCCGCGCCCACCACCCGATCGGCCAGGCGACCGGTGCGAGGCGGATCGCGGTGATGGGCTGGCCCGTGGCGGCGTGAACGAGCCGCACCACGTGCTTCGTGGCGGCGGTGCTCGTGGCGAGGACGGTCACGAGGCAGACCCCACGTAGTTGATGGTGTGGGCCTGGATGCGGCCCGCGCCTTCGCGCTCAAGCACCGGAACCGGAGCGACGTCCACCTCGTAGAACAGGGCAAGGGGGCCGGGGCGGCCCAAAGTTCCCCAGATCTGGTTGCGTTCGTCAGCAGTGGGGCTCAGCATGCGGATGGTGATCGACTCGACGGAGTCGCTGAGCGGTGGCGTGAGGTCTGTGCGCTTGATGATGGGCATGGTGTGGAAGGCCTGGGCGACGCGGTCCATGCGGATCTGCGCCTCAGAGTGCTCGCCCAGGTAGGTGATGACGTAGGTGAGGCGCAGGTGCAGCGGCGCGCGCACCAGTCCGGCGATGCCCTCGACCAGCGGCCGGTTGATCATGTGCGGATGCGGCGCGACGGCGATGAGCGCGAGCTGCGCGTCCGTTGTGGTTGGCCCGGTGCCTGTGGTGGTGAGGCTGTGGAGTTCGACCCAGTCGCCCATGTCCGGCGTGGCCGCGTGGATCACGTCGACGAGTGCTTCAGAGACCTCAAGGATCATTGGTCTCGCTCCCATGTGCGGGGCGTGAGGCCCTCCGCATCGAGGCGCGCGTCGATGATCCGCTGGATTTCCGCGAAGGACCCCACGTACGTCTCCTCTTCGCTTGCGAGGTCGCGCACCCGTGCGCGGACAATGACGGGAAGCGATGCGACGTCGCGAGGCTCAGCCCAGACGTCGAGGAGAAACCGGTGCTTCCACGTTCTGACCACAGGGGCCCGACCCTTCTGCTTGTGGAGTCAGGCTTGCGGGGGGCCGTCACCGGCCGGTCACGGGGCTATCGCGGAGCTATCACGACATGCGTGCGACGTGCTCGAGGGCCCGCTCAACGATCTCGCTGAGGCGAGCGATCTCCCTGCGCGCGCGTTCAAGTTCTTGAGTGAGGGCGCCGACGCTGGGGTTGGGTCCGCTCTCTCCTCGCCGCAGGCGGGAGTACAGGGCAACGGTTTCGGGGAGAGGATCGGCGCCTAGCTCTTCGAGCAGAACGGCGCGGCAGCGTTCGAACTGCCGCTCGACGAGGTCGTCCCTGTTTGCCGCGGCGTAGGCGGTCATGAGGTGGCGGTGAATGTCCTCGCGCAGCGGCTCGAGGGCAAGCGCCATGTCGCCGTACTTGGCCACGGCGCCTGGCTCACCGTGGGCACCGTAGTACTGGAGCAGACAGTCGAGCGCGGTGAGGTAGAGGTCTTCGATGCGGGCGCGTTCGGCGAGCACCCACTCTTCGTCGCAGGCCTCGACGAGCTGGCCGTGGCGCATCCTGACCGCCGCCTCGAGGGAGCCCGCCTGCTCCTTCGTCAGTTCCGTTGCTTTGCTCGCGAACGCGGGGGTGACGAGTTCTTCAAAGACGCGAGCGTCGAGCGCCATGTCGACGGCGGAGTTGAGGGACACACGCTGGGCGCCAACGGCGCCAACAATGTCCACGCCGGTGCGCTCGCGGACCTCGTTGCGCAGTCGCCACAGTGCGGTGTTCAGCCGCCTGCGAGCACTGGTGGTTGGGCAGTCGGTGAAGAGCTGCGCGGCGGCCACGTCGCGAGAGCGACCCTCCTTGGGACCCAACGCGAGGTAGGCGCACAGCAACGACGCTCCTGGCGAAAGTGCTACCGGAGCGTCGCCTGTCAGCAGAGTCGGGGCCCCCATGAGCCTCAACGTGAGTTGCGTGGCGACCACGCCTCCCCCTCACAAAAAGTGCAAGTGTCCATTGCCGAAACTACGGCAATTCGGACACCCCCGCTTGGTGGGAGCTGCCCCCATTTATGGGGTACTTCGTCAGTGGGTTACGGTACTTCGCATGCGCAATCGCCGGTGGCCCCGTGTACTTGCGTGTGCCCTGGCCGGTATTGCTCTGATCGTGGGGGTCGCGGTCTTCGCCATCGCCAAGCGCCCAACCACAACCCCGCGCTACCCGGCCGATGCTTGGACGGGTCAAGTGACGCCCCTCAGCGGATGGCTCACGCAGGAGGATCAAGGCGCCACCGCGTGCTGGGTCATCACCACCGGGTACCTTGACGACCCCGACTCGCGCACCGGCCTCGTGCTGCCGGATACCTACCGCTCCTTCGCGCCCGCGATCATCGACCGGGGATCCGGCGATCCGGTGGCGTTCATCTCCGGGAATCGCATCTGGGCCGTTCCCGCGATCGTCACCTCACTGACCGAGGTGAGCGCCAACGTGCGCATCGCCCAAGGCGACGCCTGGCGCGACGCCGCCCGTGCCGAATGGGACGAGCTTTGCGGCCACATCGTTGACGTCAACGTCGTCGCCGTCGTCGAGCCGGGATCACTGAAGCCCACGAGCTAGCCGGCCACAGCGTCGGGTCACCGCGACCCTTGTACGTCAACGTACAAGATCGTACAATCGCGGTATGTCCGTCGTAAGCGCCAGCGAAGCCCGCCAAACCCTGCCTGCCCAACTCGACCTGGTCGAGCGCGGAGAAGAGGTCGAGATCACGCGCCACGGCAAGGTCGTCGCGGTTCTGGTACGGCCGGACGTGCTGCGGGCGCGTCGCGCCAGCGACGCATGGCGTGAGGCGGAGCGCATCGGCTCGCGCCTTGAGGCGGCGCTCGCGGCGTCGCTCAAGACCGCCTCGATCGGACCCGAGCGAGCAGAGGAACTTGTCGAGGCAGCTCGCGCCGCTCGGCATCGCGGATGACGCATCGAATAGCGTTCGACGCGGACGTCCTCATCTACGCAGCCGACCGCAACCATCCGCTCGGAACGCCGGTGGCCGCGATGTTTGAGACCGCGGACTCGCCTGGTCCAATCGGCGTCGGCTCCGTGTTGCTCCTGCCCGAAGTGCTCGCGAAGCCCATGCGCGACGATCCTGATTCCGATGAGACGGAGGCGCTATTGAGCCTGCTCAGTCGCCTCGACCTGCGCCCCGTCGACGAGCCGACGGCGCGGCTCGCGCTTTCGTTCGCGGCAAAGTACGGGCTGCGAGCCGCCGATGCCTCCCACCTCGCCGCCGCTGTCGTGAGTGGAGCGGAGTGGTTCCTCACCAACAACCGCAATGACTTCCCCAAGTCCATCGTGGAGATTGACGTCGTCTATCCGGATGAACTGCCCGGGTACTCTTGACCCCGTAACCGTCGCCGTACCCCTGAGGGATCAGATGACCGACGCTCCCGTCACCTCCCAGCTCGACACCGTCGAGCACGCCGCCGCCACTCCGGACCAGGAGCAGCCGTGGGCTGAACTGGGCCTGAAGGCCGATGAGTACGCTCGCATCCGCGAGCTCCTTGGACGGCGCCCAACGAACGCCGAGCTTGCGATGTACTCGGTGATGTGGTCGGAGCACTGCTCCTACAAGTCGTCCAAGGTGCACCTGCGCCAGTTCGGTGAGAAGACCACCGACGAGATGAAGAAGCACCTCATGGTGGGCATCGGCGAGAACGCCGGTGTTGTCGACATCGGCGACGGCTGGGCCGTGACGTTCAAGGTCGAGAGCCACAACCATCCCTCCTACGTGGAGCCGTACCAGGGCGCCGCGACGGGTGTTGGCGGCATCGTTCGCGACATCCTCGCGATGGGCGCTCGCCCCGTGGCCGTCATGGATGAGCTGCGCTTCGGTGACATTGCGCACCCGGACACCGCTCGCGTGGTGCACGGCGTGGTCTCCGGAGTGGGCGGCTACGGCAACTCGCTCGGCCTTCCCAATATTGGTGGCGGCGCGAGCTTTGACCCCAGCTACCAGGGCAACCCCCTCGTCAACGCGCTGTGCGTCGGCGTGATGCGCCATGAGGACATCCACCTCGCCTCCGCCTCCGGCGTGGGCAACAAGGTGGTGCTGTTCGGTGCGCGCACCGGTGGCGACGGCATCGGCGGCGCGTCGATCCTCGCCTCCGAGACCTTCGAGGACGGCGTCCCCGCGAAGCGCCCCTCGGTGCAGGTGGGCGACCCCTTCATGGAGAAGGTGCTCATCGAGTGCTGCCTCGAGCTGTTCGCCGCTGACGTGGTGGAGGGCATCCAGGACCTCGGCGCCGCGGGCATCTCGTGCGCCACCTCTGAGCTCGCGAGCAACGGCTCGGGCGGCATGCACGTGTGGCTCGACGATGTCCTGCTGCGCGACCCCACGCTCAACGCGGGCGAGATCCTCATGTCCGAATCGCAAGAGCGCATGATGGCCGTGGTCAAGCCGGAGAAGCTCGACGATTTCCTCGCGATCACCGCCAAGTGGGAGGTCGAGACCGCCGTTGTTGGCGAGGTCAACGACTCCGGCCGCCTCACGATCGACCACCACGGCGAGCGCATCGTCGACGTCGACCCCCGTACGGTCGCCCACGACGGCCCGGTCTATGAGCGCCCGTTCGCCCGCCCCGCGTGGATGGATGGCCTGCAGAAGGACACCACCAAGACGCTTGCCCTGCCGGTGCGCGAGGAGGACCTGCGTCTCGCCTTCGTGCACACCCTGACGTCCCCCAGCCTCGCCTCGCGCGCCTGGATCTACTCGCAATACGACCGCTACGTCCAGGGCAACACCGCCATGGCACGGCCCGACGCCGTGGGCGTGGTCCGCGTGGACGGCGACACCGGTCGCGGGGTGGCGATCGCGACACGCTCCAACGACCGCTTCACCAAGCTGGACCCCTACGCGGGAGCGATCGAGAGCCTCGCCCACGCCTATCGTGCGGTCGCCGCAACCGGTGCGACGCCGCTCGCCATCACCGACGGCCTGAACTTCGGCTCGCCAGAGGACCCGGACGCGATGTGGCAGTTCGCGGAGGCCATCCGCGGCCTCGCCGACGGCTGCAAGGAGCTTGGTGTGCCCGTCACTGGCGGCAACGTCTCCCTGTACAACGGCACCGGCGAGCCGGGCCGCATCGACTCGTCGATCAACCCCACCGCGATCGTTGGCGTGCTCGGCGTCTTCGACGATGTCACGCGCGCGCTGCCCGCCGGCTGGCGCGAGGACGGGCAGCTCCTCTATCTGCTGGGCACCACTCGCGCGGAGCTCGACGGCTCCGTCTACGCCTACGTCTCCGGTCACCTCGGCGGCCTCCCGCCAGTTGCGGACCTCGCGGCGGAGCGCGTGCTTGCAGAGGTGCTTGTCTCCGCAAGCCGCGACGGGCTCGCTGACGGCGCTCGCGCCCTTGGCGAAGGCGGCCTCGCGGCTGCGCTCGCGCTGGGTGCGCTGCGATACGGCGTGGGCGCCCGCGTGGTGCTCGACGAGCTCGAGCAGCGCGACGGCCTCAGCACCGCGCAGGCGCTCTTCAGCGAATCCCAGGCTCGCGCCCTGGTAGTGGTGCCCCGCTCCGAGGAGGCCCGTTTCACCGCGATGGTCGAGGCGCGCGGCGTCCCCGCTGTCCGCGTCGGCGTGACCGACGCCACGCTTGTGAACGGCGCCGGTGAGCTGGATATCCAGGGTGCCTTCAGCGTCGGCCTGGAAGAACTGCGGGAGGGCTGGGAGGCGACGCTCCCGCGCCACTTCGCGTAGGCGCCTACACCAGTCGTCCCAGCAACAGGTAGAGCGAGTCCGGGTCTCCAACCAGGCGTTCAAAGCTATATCGTTCGTAGAAACCTCGAGCACGTTCGTCTTTCGCGTGCACCACCAATGCGCGTGCACCGATGTGGTGCGCGGCTGCTATCGACCTCACGAGGGCGTCCTTCAGGAGCGCCTCACCCAATCGCTCACCCCGGTATCTCAGGTCGACGGCGAGTCGGCCCAGCAGAATCACGGGAATCGGATCCGGCGCGTTCCTCGCCAGCGCACCGCCGCCCGCCGTCATGTGGGTCAGAGAGAAGGATGACAGGCAGTAGTAGCCGGCGACCGCATCGGCGTCGAGGTCAGTGACGACGTAGGTGCGCGCAGTGCCGGTCTTCCCCGCCTTGCGCGCCCGTCGCGAAAGCCAAGCGTCCAGTTCCGGCACACCACACGCAAACGCACCCAGGTCATCATCGTCCGCAAGTGACCTGGGGCCCTCCAGGCGGGTCACCGCTCAAGCACCGAAGGCTTCGCGAGCAGTTCGAGGATGACCGCCGGCACCGGCGGATTCGCATCCAGAGCCGCCGTGAACTGATCCCAGGATTCGGGCGACAGTTCGAGGGTCTTCGCCCTGTACACCGCCTCGGCCGCGCGCTGCATGACTGCTGCGACCGTATATCCCGCCGCGGTTGTGCCCTCGATCGCGGCGGCTCGCTCGATGGTCAGCTTCTGCTCCGGTGTGAGGCGAAGGTCCATACGCTCAGACTTGCTCATGAAGTCATTGTACGGCGTTTCGCCGCGTCAGCACAGAGTTATCCACAGTGCATCGTCCATGGCAGGCTTGACCCCGTGACTGCCCGCCGCCGCATCCCCAACGTCGAGGGTCGCTCCGCCATCGCCTCCTGGCTCGCAGCGGACGGCCACATCGATCGCGACGTCATCGCCACCGCCGTGCGCTGGGGTCTGGAGGAGCTCGCGCACCGCGCCCCCGGCAGGTCCGTCGAGGTGCGCGTCCCACCTTTTGGCGCGGTGCAGATCGTGGAGGGCTCCGTCCACCGCCGCGGCACCCCGCCTGCCGTGATCGAGTTGGGCGCGGACGTCTTCTTGCGTCTGATTACGGGCGGCCTCGATTGGCCCGACGCTCTGGACAAGGGCCTCGTGACGGCATCGGGGGAGCGGGCAGAGTTGGGTCCGCTGCTGCCGCTCGTGTAGCTATGGCCTATTGCTGCTTTGGTGCGCTAGTTCCACTCTGAGCAGGGCTCTTTGCCGGCCACAATTATGCCCGCGAAGGTCATAGAACTTCGCCCGGTAGCCGCATTGGCCAGAGCTTGGCGCACACAACCTTTGAAGACGCCGTACGCCATGCGGGCCGCAGGCTACGCTCTGTCGAGCGCGTATCGGTAGAGCCTGCTAATGTCGGCACCAACGGTTGAATTCAGGGGGCATGATGAACAGAACCACGGCCAGGCGCCGCGCGACCATCGGCATCGTTGGCGGACTTGTACTGGCGCTAGCGGTGGCATCGACCTCGAGCGCGTACTACATCTCTCCGTACTTCACGGGGTACTCAGGTTCGTACCACTTTCCCAACCCAGGCTGCTACACCGCCGGCAACTTGAGCGGCACAACGGCGGCGTATGCCACCGAGGTGTCCGGCAACTGTGTGCACAATATCGGCGTCCGTGTTGAAAACACGTCGGGAGCGCACATCGGAATCGTCTGGGATTCGGATTTGGCCGTTTCCGTCGTTCCTTCCGGCACGGCATGGCGGTACAAGATCTATCACCGCGACTCGTCGGGTGCATAGACCGAGCACGGCAAGTCCAAGTGAATGATCTTCGTAGGCTTCGGCGAAGTGTCTATGGTGCGAGTGCAGCTCTAATGCTCGCCGTCACCGGTTGCACCACAGGTCCGGAGGTTTCTGCGACTAGCCAAGCGCCACACTTCGGCGCACAGATTGCCCAGGCGATAGAGCAGGCCTCGGCGCAAGGAGTCTCACAGGCGCAACTCGACGCGCTTAAGCTCGCGCGCCAGCAAGGCGAAGTCACCTTCGAGCAGACCAAGGTGGCGGCGCAACTCGCCGTCGAATGTATGACCGCTGGTGGAGTCGAAGCTTCGTACATCGAGGTAACGATCCGGGGTGTGACCTTGCCACAGTTCTCGGTGCAGCCCGATCCGAACTCAGCCGACGAGTCCCGGGTTGCGGACGAGTGCGAGACCAACGAGTTCGATTTCATCTCCATGATGTATCAGACGCAGCCGTCGGTGGCGGCGCTTCGCTCCGCATTCGATGAGGAGCAAGCCGCCCAACTCGTCGCCTGTTTGGAAGCAGCGGGCGTCGCCGTTGAGCCTGACGCCAACTGGGAGTCCGCAACTGACGCTGCAGGCAGTGCGGCAGCCGACGGAAACGAAGCCGCTTCCGAATGTTTGGGCGCTGCGCTTGCACCCTGAATGCACTCGCGACCGTGCGCTGGAGTAGCGCCCCATAGCGTGGCGTGGCCCTCCGTTCGCGACCCGCATGTACCTCAACGGAAGGGGGGTGTGGGTCTCCCGTAGAATGATCCCGTGAGCGACGCCCCCCGGTTCGAAGAGCCCGACGTCCCCGACATCGACGAGCTCGATCGAGTCGCCTACGACGCGGTGGTCCGCAACGCACCCCGGTTCGGCAGGTTCATCGGCACTGGAGTCGGCATTGGCGCACTCGCGGGGCTCATCATCGGACTGGTTCTGCCGAATACCACGGACCTGGGTCGTGGCGTCGTCGCCCTCCTTGTCGCGGCCGGGTTCGCACTGATCGGTGGCCTGGTGGCCAGCGCGATCGTCGTGAGCATCGACCGCACCAGCAAGGCACCGGAGGAAGACGGCTTCCCCTGGGAAAAGGACGAGTCGCAGTGACGCGCAGGGGCGACGGTCGCCTGAGCCACGACCTCCTTCCCGGTGAGAAGGGTCCCCAGGACGCGTGCGGCGTCTTTGGCGTCTACGCCCCTGGCGAGGAAGTCTCCAAGCTCGCGTACTTTGGCCTCTACGCCCTGCAGCATCGCGGCCAGGAGAGCGCAGGCATCGCCGCCTCCAATGGCGAGAACATCTTGGTCTTCAAGGACATGGGCCTGGTCTCGCAGGTCTTCGACGAGGGTGCCCTCGAGTCCCTGCAGGGCCACCTCGCGGTGGGCCACACTCGCTACTCCACCACCGGCGCTTCCACGTGGGCCAACGCCCAGCCCACGCTGGGTCCCACCAAACACGGCACCGTCGCCTTGGGCCACAACGGCAACCTGACGAACACCGACCGCCTGCTTGAACTGGTCGCCGAGCGACTTGGCGACGAGCGCCGCGACTCGATGCGCGGCGGCGGCTGCACCGACACGTCGATCCTCACCGCGCTGCTCAGCTGGGATCGCTACGACACCCTCGAGGAGACGGCGCTCGAGCTGCTTCCGCAGGTGCGCGGCGCGTTCTGCCTCGTGTTCATGGACGAGGACACCCTGTACGCGGCGCGCGATGCGAACGGCGTCCGCCCGCTCGTGCTCGGCAGGCTTCCCACCGGTTGGGTGGTCGCCTCCGAGGTGCCGGCGCTCGACATCGTGGGCGCGGAGTTCGTTCGCGAAGTGGAGCCCGGCGAGTTCCTGCGCATCGACGCCACCGGGGTCCACTCGCAGCGCTTCGCCAAGGCCGATCCCAAGGGCTGCATCTTCGAATACGTCTACCTCGCCCGTCCCGACACGTCGATCAACGGCCGCTCCATCCAGGCTTCGCGGCTCGAGATGGGCCGGGCGCTCGCTCGCGAGCACCCGGTGGAGGCCGACCTCGTCATCCCTGTACCCGAGAGTGGCACACCTGCCGCGGTGGGCTACGCCCAAGCGTCGGGCATTCCGTTTGCCCAGGGCCTCACCAAGAACGCCTACGTTGGCCGCACGTTCATCCAGCCGTCCCAGACCCTTCGTCAGCTGGGAATCCGCCTCAAGCTCAACCCGCTGCGCGAAGTCATCGCTGGCAAGCGCCTCATTGTGGTGGATGACTCGATCGTCCGCGGCAACACCCAGCGCGCGATCGTCGCGATGCTGCGCGAGGCCGGGGCGTCTGAGGTGCATGTGCGCATCTCCTCGCCGCCGGTTCAGTGGCCGTGCTTCTACGGCATCGACTTCCCCACGCGCGAGGAGCTCGCCGCCGTGGGCCACGCGGTGGATGAGATTCGCGAGCAGATCGGCGCGGACTCGCTCGGCTTCATCTCCGTGGACGGCATGGTCACCGCGACGCAGCAGGCGGAGGATCGCCTGTGCACGGCATGCTTCACCGGCAAGTACCCCATCGAGCCGCCGGTGGACGCGCGCCACCTGCTGATGTGGCAACCGCAGGAGGTCTCTTCGTGAGCGACGACGGCATCACCTACGCCGACTCCGGGGTGGACATCCACGCCGGCGACAAGGCCGTCGAGCTGATGAAGGCGGCGGTTGGTCGCACTCACGGCCCTGAGGTGCTCGGGGGAGTGGGTGCCTTCGCTGGGCTCTTCGATGCGTCGGCCCTGCTCGAGTACACGCGGCCGCTTCTCGCGTCGTCGACGGATGGCGTGGGAACCAAGATCGTCATCGCCCAGCAGATGGGCATTCACGACACCATTGGCCGCGACCTGGTGGCGATGGTCGTCGACGACATCGTCGTGTGTGGAGCGAAGCCGCTGCTCATGACCGACTACATCGCCTGCGGCCGCGTGGTGCCGGAGCGCATCGCGGACATCGTGCGCGGCATCGCCGAAGGCTGCGAAGAGGCCGGCGTGGCGCTGGTTGGTGGCGAGACCGCCGAGCACCCTGGCGTGATGGCTGCGGACGAGTACGACGTCGCCGGCGCTGCGATCGGTGTGGTCGAGGCCTCCAAGGTGCTGGGGCCCGAGAAGGTCGAATCCGGCGATGTGGTCATCGCGATGGCGTCCTCAGGCCTGCACTCCAACGGGTACTCCTTGGTGCGCTCGGTCGTCGCCCGTGCCGGCTGGACCCTCGACACGTACGTGGCGGAACTCGAGCGCGAACTGGGCGCCGAGCTGCTGGAGCCCACGCGCATCTACTCGCGCCTGTGCGTCGAGCTCGCGGCAACCGTCCCCGGTCTTCACGCGTTCTCGCACGTCACTGGCGGCGGCCTCGCGGCAAACCTCGCTCGCGTGCTTCCCGTTGGCCTCGCGGCCACCATCGACCGCGGCTCGTGGTCGCTTCCCGCGATCTTCGCGCTCGTCCAAGAGGCCGGAAAGGTCCCGTGGAACGACCTTGAGGCCACGCTCAACCTGGGCATCGGCATGGTCGCCGTGGTGAGCCAGGCCGACGCTGGGGCCGTGATCGAGGCGAGCGGAGCGTCGGGCATCCCCGCCTGGGTGATTGGCACGGTGGGCGGCGACGATGGTCGCCTGACCTCGCCCGATGTGGTGCGCGGCGCGAAGGGCGTCGATGGCGGCGCCGTGTATTTGACGGGCGCGTACCGAGTCTGACTTAGTCGTCGTCCTCGGTTGCCCAGCGGTCGTAGTACTCGTCAGGCTCTTCCGTGACGGTTGACGACTTCGCGGCGCTGCCGGACACCAGCTCACGCTCGAGCGCACGAAGGTCACCACCGTGGTTCGTGTACTTGAGTTCGCGAGCGATCTTCGCGTCCTTAGCCTTCTGACGACCGCGCCCCATGTCGCCCGTCCTTCCTGACTATCGCGTGTGTGTGTCCCAACGGGTACTTTACATCGCCCACTCGCGCCCCTGCGACCCCCATCAAAACGGGAAATACGGAAAAGTTGGCGAAACCTCGTCATAATCGGAGTTACCGCGCCTCTCACACAGTACGAGGGCCCAATGTGGGGCGCATCTGATTCTGAGGGAAAGACACATGATGCCTGAGACCATTCAGGAGCCGGAGAAGCTTCTTACGCCTAGCGAGGTTGCCGCGATCTTCCGCGTTGACCCCAAGACGGTGACGCGATGGGCGAAGGTCGGCAAGCTGTCGTCGATTCGCACTCTCGGTGGACACCGTCGCTTCCGCGAGGACGAGGTTCGCGCGCTTCTCGCCGACGCCCAGGAGCCCCGCTTCTAGTTGGCGCCACGGCGCCCGCGACTGGCCCTGATTCGCGTCGGGCCAGCCGCGTACTGTTGGCGCCATGACGTCCCCAGTGCTTGCGGGTGTGTACTCCACTCCCGTTGGCGATCTCGCCGTTCTCACCGATGAGCCGAGCGGCGCTGTTGTCTTCTCGCATTTCGGCACTGTTGAACTGGCCGCGCGGTCTTTTGGCGCGGCCTGGGCATGGAAGCCCGACGCTGTGGTTGAGTCCGCGCTTGAGGCGTGGTCCACGGGGGATGGGTCGCTGCTGACGGATGTGCAGGTGCTGCACTCCGGGACTGCTTTGCAGGTGGAGATCTGGGAGGCCGTGCGCGCCATCCCTTCTGGAACCACGGCTACCTACGGAGAGATCGCTCTCGAGATCGGCCGGCCTCGCGCAGCCCGCGCCGTAGGCACGGCCTGCGCGCGCAACCTGACGACGCCGTTCACGCCGTGCCATCGCGTGGTAAGCGCCACTGGCATCGGCGGATTTGGCGGAGCGCTGGAATTGAAGCGACGGATGATCGCGTTGGAGAACTCGTGAGTGCATCGACCAAGTCCTGGCTGCCGGCCTTCATCATCTGCGCCGTGGCGTGGGGCTCAAGCTTCCTGTTCATCCACGTGGCGCTTGAGTCCTTCACTGCCACCCAGGTGGCTTTTGGCCGCGTGCTGGTTGGCGCGGTGGTGCTGATCGGCATGCTCGTGGTGATGCGGAAGCTGCCGCGCTTCACGCTGCGCGAGCTGGGCTCCGTGGCGCTCGTGGCGCTGGGACTGTCCGTCGTGCCGTTCATCCTCATCCCGATGGCGCAGCAGCACATCACCTCGATCCTCGCGAGCCTCGTGAACGCGACCACCCCGCTGTGGACCGCGTTCTTCGTTGCGCTGCTCATTCCACACGAGCGCGCCACCCGCGTGCAGGTGCTGGGACTGCTCATTGGCGCATTCGGCATCGCCGTGCTGCTGGGTGCCTGGAACGTTGACGGCTTCCCGGCGCTCGGCGCCGCGCTGATGCTGGGAGCGACCGCGTGCTACGGCATAGGCGGAACGCTGTCGCGCATGCTGCTCGGCCGCATCTCCCAGGGTCCCACGGCGCTGAGCGCGGTCCAGATGACGATCTCGGCGATCGTGCTCCTGCCCTTCGCCGCAGTCGCGGTGCCGGACACCGGTCTTGAGGTGAGCGCAGCGTCGGCCTGGGCGCTGTTTGCGCTGGGTGTGCTTGGCACTTCATTCTCGTACGTGCTGTTCTACCAAGTGGTCCAGAAGGCGGGCGCGACGACCGCGGCGTCGGTGACGTATGTGGTGCCGATCATCGCGACCGCGCTGGGCATCCTCGTGCTGCACGAGGACCTGCTCTGGTACGAGCCCGTTGGTGCCGTGATCGTGCTGGTAGGTGTGTGGCTTGCCCAGCGCAAGCCTGCCGCGCGGGGCGCGCGCCTCGAGGTGGATGAGGTCACGGTCGAGGCCGTCGCCGCATCGGCGAGCGGCGAGGCGGCTGCGGCCGAGGTGGACGAGCGCTAGGCGGAACTGTTGCGCGCTGTGGGGCGCTGGTGCTTGGCCGCGCTGTGCTGGGCGCCGGGGACCCCACCCCCGGCACACCCCCATGCCCACCCCCGGCACACCCCCGCGCCCACTCCCGTCACTCCAGGCGCCCACTCCCGTCACTCCAGGCGCTGTAATGGGACATGAGGTCCGGGTTTGGGAAAACTCGGTCTCCTAATGGGACATGAGGTCCGCCCAAGCCGCAGCGGTGCCGAGAAAGGCCGGGGTGTGCCTCGTGGGACCTCTAGTGGTCCCGATGAGCACGGCCGTGCGGGCAGGGTCGGTCGCAGCGGACCTCATGTCCCACTACGGCGCAAGAATCTCGAAAAGCCGGACCTCATGTCCCATTAGCGCGCTCTGGGTGAGTTTTGGGCGCGCCGCAGCCGTGAGCGCGTGGACCCAGCCGCGCGCGAGCCGCAGCCGCGTGCGCCGCCCGTCTTACGCGCCCGGCATCGCGCCTTTCACCGCGTCGATCGCGCGGTGCGGCACCAGGTCCTTGTTCTTCTTCACCTTGCTCGCGCCAATGAGTCCAAAGATGAGCACAAACAGGAGCAGTCCTCCGGCCACGACAAGCGCGGCGGCCCACGCGGGCATGACGTTCGCGAGACCGATCACGGCAGCCGCGAGCAGCACGCCCACCATGAAGAAGCTGAACACTGCGGCGACAACCAGGAACGCCGCGCCGGAGGCGAGGTTGCGCAGCTTGAGCTGGAGCTCGGCCTTGGCAAGCGCGAACTCCGTGCGCAGGCGCGCGACGAGCGAGCCGGCGACGGAAGCGAAGAGCGCGTTGAAGAGCGTCTTAGAGATGCTGTTGCGGGACATGCAGAACTCCTTGGTGGGTGTCACCTACTGAAACGGTTATCGGCAAGTACGGGCGCTGACGTGAGGCGATCACTTGTTGGATCCCGCCAACAGAGCCTGCACAAAGTAGCGCTGGAACGCGAAGAACACGATGAGCGGAATCACCATAGACACGAAGGCGCCGGTGGACAGCACATCGATGTTGGATCCGAACTGCCGCAGCTGGCTCTGGATCGCCACCGTGATGGGCTGCGACTCCGCATTGGTGAAGATCAGCCCAATGAGCAGGTCGTTCCACGTCCACAGGAACTGGAAGATCGCGAGCGACGCGATCGCCGGC